>NZ_JAQGKF010000174.1 GCF_028290205.1 Enterovirga sp.
GAGGCGGCTCTGGTGCTGGCGTAGACGGGCGATCCTCCGGGCGGTCAAGAGGTTCGTGAGCAACTTCAATGACTTGCGGATTAGTGTAACTCTAAACTGCGCCGCCTTTCACATCATTCCAATCCGCAAACAGGAGCTATCGGCCGTCAGCGACGGCGTAAATTCCGGCGCCCCGAAGGCGCTCGGGCTCAGGGCAGGCCCACGTGCAGAATTGCCACAGCCTGGCGCTAGGTGTCCGGCTCCTCGCTGGGCGGCTTCATCAGGCCGAACAGCTCGTCCGCCGCCGCGAGGCTTGCGCGGCGAATGCCGGCCACATCGTGCTCTCCCGCGATGTTGATGCCGCGAAGCACGGCCCGGACCTCGTCCCGGTAGTCGGTTAGGAATGTCAGCGGATCAGGCGATTGATTCGCGACCCGGGCCACCAGGGCCGCGATCATGATCTGGCAGGCCAGCATGCGGCCGTTCAGCTCCTCCATCCGTGTCTCCCGCCCGCGACATCGCTCCGTCGCCTCGGTTCGCGATCGGTCCCGCCCGGGCCGGAGTCAACCGGGCCGCCGGTCGGCGGAGTCCAACGTCGCACCGGTCCGCCGGGAGCCTCGCCTCAGCGGCCGATCTCGAAGCTGTAGCCGGCGCCCCGGATGGTGCGGATCGGGTCCGGCAGGCCGTCCCGGTGGACAGCCTTGCGGAGCCGGCCGACATGGACGTCGACCGTGCGCTCGTCGAGCTCGGCGTCCCGGCCCCACACCCCGTCCAGGAGCTGACTGCGGGAAAACACCCGGCCCGGACTGCGCATCAGGAAGCCGAGCAGCCGGAACTCGGTCGGGCCGAGATGGAGGTCCTGCCCGGCGCGCCGCACCCTGTGCTGCACCCTGTCGAGCTCGATGTCGCCGCCGGTCAGGATTTCGGCGATCTCGGCCGGCTTCAGCCGCCGCAGCAGCGCCCGCACGCGGGCCAGGAGTTCGGGCACCGAGAACGGCTTCACGACGTAGTCGTCGGCCCCGGTGGCGAGGCCGCGCACGCGGTCCGCCTCCTCGCCGCGGGCCGTCAGCATGATCACGGGCAGCCGCTCGGTCTCGCGCCGGAGCCGCAGCCGCCGGCACAGCTCGATGCCGGATACGCCCGGCAGCATCCAGTCGAGCAGCAGGAGGTCGGGCACCTGCTCCCGGAGCTTGAGCTCGGCTTCGTCCCCGCGCGCGGCGCTGTCGACCGTGTAGCCTTCGGCCTCGAGGTTGTAGCGCAGGAGCAGCGTCAGCGGCTCCTCGTCTTCGGCAACCAGGATGCGGGCCGACATTTCAGCTCGCCGGCTGGTCGGGTTCGAGCCGGGCCTGGCTGGCCCGGTCGTCCTTGGGCCGCTCGGCCGAGAGCGCCTGGCCCGTGACGAGGTAATGGACCGTTTCGGCGATGTTGGTGGTGTGGTCGCCGATGCGCTCCACGTTCTTGCCGTAGAAGAGCAGGTGGGCGCAGAAGGTGATGTTGCGTGGATCCTCCATCATATACGTGAGGAGTTCGCGAAACAGCGACGTGTAGAGTGCGTCGATGGAGCCGTCCCGCCGCCACACGTCCATGGCGCGCTCGAGGTCGCGCTGCGCATAGGCGTCCAGCACGTCGGTGAGCTGGCGCATGACGAGGTCGGCCATGTTCTGCAGGCCGGTGACGATGCGCTGCGCCTGAAACCCGTCCGCGATGGCGAGCGTCCGCTTGGCGCAGTTTTTGGCGAGGTCGCCGATGCGCTCGAGATCACCCGAGATGCGGATCGCCGACACCACGTCGCGGAGGTCCATGGCCATCGGCTGGCGGCGGGCGATGGTCATGATCGCCTTCTCCTCCACCTCGCGCTGAAGGGCGTCGAGCCGGGCATCCGCCTTGATCACCTCCTGGGCGAGGGCGGCGTCGCGGCGCACCAGCGCCGTCACCGCCTCGGCCAGCATCTTCTCGCAGATGCCGCCCATCTCGGCCGCGGCCGAGCGGAGCTGTCTCAGGTCCGCGTCAAAGGACGCGACGATATGGTCCGGCATCGTCTCGCTCCCTCAGCCGAACCGGCCGGTGACGTAATCGTGCGTCTGCTTCTTGGTCGGGTTCATGAAGATCTGGTGCGTCGGCCCGAACTCCACGATCTCGCCGAGATACATGAAGGCCGTGTTCTGGGAGATGCGGGCGGCCTGCTGCATGTTGTGCGTCACGATGGCGATGGTGAACTCGGCCTTGAGCTGCTCGATCAGCTCCTCGATCTTGCCGGTCGAGATCGGGTCGAGGGCGGAGGTCGGCTCGTCGAGCAGGATCACCTCCGGCCGCTGCGCGATGGTGCGGGCAATGCAGAGCCGCTGCTGCTGGCCGCCCGAGAGCCCCGTGCCCTGGCTGCGCAGCTTGTCCTTCACCTCGCCCCAGAGCGCCGCCTTGCGGAGCGCCTCCTCCACCCGGGCGTCCATCTCGGCGCGGCCGAGCCGCTCGGTCAGCCGCAGGCCGAAGGCGACGTTGTCGTAGATCGACATGGGAAAGGGCGTCGGCTTCTGGAACACCATCCCGACCCGGGAGCGCAGCTCGTTCAGGTCGGTCGCGGGATCGAGGATGTTCTCGCCGTCGAGCAGGATCTCGCCGGTCGCCCGCTGCTCCGGATACAGGCTGTAGATGCGGTTCAAACAGCGCAGCAGAGTCGACTTCCCGCAGCCCGAAGGGCCGATCAGGGCCGTGACCTGCCGGTCGCGGAATCCCATGGACACACCCGTGAGGGCGCGCGACGCGCCGTAGAAGAAATCGAGCCCCCGGATCTGGACACGGTCCATCTCCTGCGCCCTCGACGGGGCGGCGCCGGGCGCGGCCACCGCCTGGAGGCGGACCGGCTCGGGAACGGCGAGGGTCATGCGGCGAAGTTCCTGATCTCGGTGGCCGGGCGTGGAGGCCGGGGCGGCCATCCGTCGGACCCGGCCGCTTCTATGGCGGCTCCATGACGGCTGGATGACAGCCTCGGAGGGGTCATTCGATCAGCCTGTCGCGACGCCAGAGTTCGGGAAAGAGCCGGATCCAGAGCGCCGCGACCACGATGGTCCCGGCGCCGCCGATGACCACGGCCGGCACGGCGCCGAGCCAGGCCGCCAGCACGCCCGATTCAAATTCGCCGAGTTCGTTGGAGGCCCCGATGAACACCGTGTTCACGGCCGCCACCCGGCCCCGCATCTCGTCCGGGGTCTCCGCCTGCACCAGGGTCTGGCGGACCACCACGTTCACCGTGTCCGCGGCGCCGGCCACGAACAAGGCCGCCATGGACAGGGCGATGTTCTCCGACAGCCCGAACCCGATCGTGGCAAGCCCGAACGCCACGATGGCTGCGAACAGCACGCGGCCGGTGCGCCGTTCGAGCGGCCGGGTGGCGAGAAACACCGACATCATCACGGCGCCCGCGCCCGGCATGCTGCGCAACAGGCCGAGCCCGACCGGGCCGGTATGCAGGATGGTCTGGGCATAGATCGGCAGCAGCGCGGTCGCACCGCCGAGCAGCACCGCGAACAGGTCCAGCGAGACCGCCCCGAGCAGCACCGGCCGCGACCGGATGAAGCCGATCCCGGCCAAGATGCTGGTCCAGGACATGGCCCGGCTCTCGGACGGCGCCGGCCGGTGCCGGAGCGTCGCCACGCAGAGCGAGGCGGCGGTGAAGAAGGCCGCCGCCGTGCCGAACACCACCTGCGGGCCGAACACATAGAGGAGGCCGCCCGCGGCCGGCCCGAGCACGGTGGCGCTTTGCCAGGAGGTCGCCGCCAGCGTGATGGCGCGCCCGAGCAGCGGTCGCGCCACGAGGTTCGGCAGCAGGGCCTGCGAGGCCGGGTTGCCGAAGGCCCGGGAGGAGCCCGCCACCACGATCAGGGCATAGATCAGCCAGATGGAGCGCTCGCCCGCCAGAGCGCAGAGCACCAGCCCGCACGCCGCCGCCGCGTTGCCGGCATAGGCGGCGGTCAGCACCTTGCGGCGGTCGAACCGGTCCGCCACATGGCCCGCCACCAGCGCGAGCCCGATGGCGGGCAGAAAGGCCGCGAGGCCAGCGAGGCCGAGCGCCAGGGCGCTGCCCGTCAGGTCATAGACGAGCCAGCCGACGGCCACGTTCTGCATCTGCAGGGCGGAGCCGGACAGGAACCGGGCCGTGAAGAAGCGCCCGAAATCAGGCTCTCGGAACAAGATCCAGGCGCTCGCGCCCGCCGCCCTACCCATCAGCGCCCTTCCGGTCACACCGGGCTCGATAACGCGGCCGGACCGGCTTGGCGATTGTCCCGATCGGGGGCGGGCGATAGGACCAGTGCTGCCGCCCGCCGCGCGGGCGCCCTCGGCCGCTGGCCTGAGCACGGGAGCTCCGAACGTCGATGCCGAAGGCCCTCAGGATGCTGCTGCTGGCAGCCGGCCCCGCGCTGCTCGGGGGATGCGCCTACATGCCGGTTCCGGCCGACCCGATCCGCTATGTCACCTCGCCGGCCGATGTTGCGGTCTGCCGCCGCCTGGGCAGCACTGGCTTCACCCGGACGGACGGGGTTGGGCCGTTCAGCTATTCCGACATCACCGTGGTGGTGCCGAACGAGGGGCAGCGCGGCCGCCCCATCCGGCCGGGACTCGCGCACGCGCTGGCCGGGCATGAAATCCTGGGCCCCAACTTTGCCGTGCGGCTGAACGTCATGCGGGATGCCGCGCTCGGCCTCGGCGCGAGCGACCTGTTCCTGCGCCGGCGCCTCTACCGCGACTATTCCTATGTGGAAGGCGTCGCCTACCGCTGCCCCCGCTGAGCGGGACGGGAGCGGCCCGCCCTCTGGGCCCCCGGCAACGGTTTCAGAACGTTTTTAGGGCCAAGTTGGCGGGGCGCGGCCAAACCGCCCGGCCGTGGAACGGCAGGAATGCGCCTCGATCTCGCCACCCTCAGCGTCGTGACGGTGTTCGTGACGATGCTCGTGGGCTCGCTGCTGGTGTTCTCCTGGTTCCAGAACCGCAGCGTGGCAGCCCTCAAATGGTGGGGCTGCAGCATGATCGTGGCCGCGCTCGGCGTGTTCCTGATGATCGGCCGGGGCGTGCTGCCCGGCTGGGTCACGATCGGTCTCGGCAACGCCGTCGTGTTCGCGGCCTTCGGGCTGTCGTGGGCCGGATTCAGGATCTTTGAGCGCCGGGCCGTCCTGGTCGTGGTGGTCGTTGCCGGCCCGCTGCTCTGGCTCGCCGCCTGCGGCATCCCGGCCTTCTACAAGAGCTTCGAGCTGCGCGTCCTCCTGGCGTCCCTGATTTCCGGGAGCTACGCCCTTGCCTCGGCGTTCGAGCTCTGGCGCGGCCGGGCCGAAAAGCTCGGCTCGCGCTATCCGCTGGCCGTGATCTTCGCCGGCCACGCGCTGATGGTCCTGTCCCGCTACCCCACGCTCGATCACTGGGGCGGGGCCACTGAGCAGACCGTGTTCACCGCGCCCTGGGTGACCATGCACGCCTTTGAAGCCATGGTCTTCACCGTCGCGAGCTCGTTTCTGCTGCTGGGCATGACGAAGGAGCGGGTGGAAGCCGAGCAGCGTCTCATCGCGGCGCGCGATCCCCTGACGGGCGCCCGCAACCGGCGCGCCTTCATGACCGAAGGCCGCGACCTGCTGGATCGGCTGCGCCGCGACGGCCAGCCCTGCTCGCTGCAGCTGCTGGACCTCGACCATTTCAAGCGCATCAACGATCGCCACGGCCATGGCGCGGGGGACCAGGTGCTGCGCACGTTCTGCGCGGCCGCGAGCCGGATCCTGCCGGGCGACGCGTTGTTCGCCCGGCTCGGCGGGGAGGAATTTGGCTGCCTGCTGCCGCTCGCCGACGAAGCGCAGGCCAGGGAGGCGGCCGAGGCCCTGCGGACCGCATTCGCCAATTACCGCTTCGAGGCGGATGGGCAGCCGTTCGGGGCAACGGTGAGCATCGGCATCGCCACCAGCGATGATGTGGGCCACATCCTGGACGCCCTCCTGGCCGCCGCCGACCTGTCGCTCTACAGCGCCAAGGGGTCCGGCCGGAACCGGGTGGTCAGCCTGGCCGAAACCCCCGTGCCGCTCGCCGCCTGAGGGCAGGCGGCCGCTCGCTTGCATGGCGGTGCGGGCCGGACCATCACCGGCACATGGCCCGAGGTCCCGAATCCGGCGGCGGATTGCCGATCGATGCCGTCCTGCCCGACATCGCGGCGGCGCTGCTGTCCCGATCGAGCCTGGTTCTGGTGGCGCCGCCCGGGGCCGGCAAGACGACCCGGGTCCCGCTCGCCCTCCTGGACCAGCCCTGGCTCCGAAGCGGGCGCGTCATTCTCCTCGAGCCCCGCCGGCTCGCCGCCCGGGCCGCGGCCGACCGCATGGCTTCCACGCTCGGCGAGCGGGTCGGCGACACGGTCGGCCTCAGGGTTCGCATGGAGACCCGCGTCTCGGCCCGCACCCGCATCGAGGTGGTGACCGAAGGCGTGTTCACCCGCATGATCCTGGACGATCCCGGCCTGGACGGGGTCGCGGCCGTGCTGTTCGACGAGTTTCACGAGCGCTCGCTCGATGCCGATCTCGGGCTGGCCCTGGCGCTGGAGGCGCAGGCGGCGCTCCGGCCCGATCTCCGGCTCCTGGTCATGTCGGCGACGCTGGACGGGGCCCGGGTGGCGGGCCTCCTCGGCGACGCTCCCACGATCGTCTCCGAGGGTCGCGCCTTTCCGGTCGATACCCGCTACCGCGGCCGCGTGCCCGGGGGGCGGATCGAGGACGATGTCACGGACGCCGTTCTCCACTGCCTGGCGTCCGAGCCGGGCTCCGTTCTGGCCTTCCTGCCGGGCGCCGGCGAGATCCGCCGCGTGGCGGAGCGGCTGGCCGAGCGCCTGCGCGATCCGGCCGTCGAGATCGCGCCCCTCTACGGCGCCCTCGACAGAGCCGAGCAGGACCGGGCCGTGCGGCCGGCCCCGGCCGGGCGCCGCAAGGTGGTGCTGGCGACGTCCATCGCCGAGACCTCGATCACCATCGAGGGGGTGCGGGGCGTGGTCGATAGCGGCCTCGCCCGGGTGCCCCGCTACGAGCCCGGGCTGGGGCTGACCCGGCTCGTGACCGAGCGGGTGTCGCGCGCCTCGGCCGACCAGCGCCGCGGCCGCGCCGGCCGCACCGGTCCGGGCTATTGCCTCAGGCTCTGGGAGGAGGCTGCGACCGGCGCGCTGGAGCCCTTTGGCCGCCCTGAAATCCTGTCCGCCGATCTCGCCCCGCTGCTCCTCGACAGCGCCGAGTGGGGCGTGCTGGATCCGGCCACACTCCCCTTCCTGGACCCGCCGCCCGCGCCGGCCCTGGCCGAAGCCCGCGCCTTGCTGGAGGGTCTCGGCGCCCTCGATGCCGAGGGCCGGATCACGCCCGAGGGGCGCCGCCTCCGGTCCATGCCCCTGCCGCCCCGCCTCGCCCGCATGGTGCTCAGCGGCGCCGCGACCGGGCAGGCCCGGCGGGCCGCCCGGCTCG
>NZ_JAQGKF010000179.1 GCF_028290205.1 Enterovirga sp.
CTGCTGTCGCCGGCCTCGCGGTCGGAAGGCGAGCCGGATTTCATGCCGGCCGCGGACGAGGTCCCGGTCGTGGCCGTCGAACCCACCGTCACCGAAGCCTCCCCGGAGACGGAACCGGCGCGCCACCCCGTGGACGGTTTGGCCGGCGCGTCGCTGCAGCCCGTCCCGGGCCCCCCGGAAGGCCGCGACGTGCCCGAGTTGCCCCATCCCGGGCTTGGCGAGGCACCCGCGGCGGCGCCCGCGATGCCGGCCCCACTCTCCGGAGCGCCGGCCGCACCGGTGCCGCCCCCGCCCCCCGAGGCCATCGTGTCGGCCGAGGTGGCAGCGCCGGCCGAGGGGGCCGGGCCCCGAGGCTGGTTCCGCCGCCTCGCGAACGGCATGCGGCGCACCTCGTCGGTCATTGGGGAGAGCGTCACCAGCCTGTTCACCAAGCGCCGGCTCGACCGCGCCATGCTGGACGACCTCGAAGACGTCCTGGTCGGGGCCGATCTCGGCATCGAAACCGCCACCCGGATCACGGAGGCGGTCGGCAGCGGCCGCTACGACCGCGAGATCTCGGCCGCCGAGGTGAAGGGGATCATGGCGGCGGAGATCGAGAAGATCCTGCAGCCGGTCGCCAAGCCGCTCATCATCGAGAGCGGCCGCAAACCCTTCGTGCTGCTGATGGTGGGCGTGAACGGGGCCGGAAAGACCACCACCATCGGCAAGCTGGCACAGAAGTTCCGGCAGCAGGGCCTGTCCGTCACCATCGCGGCCGGCGACACGTTCCGGGCCGCCGCCATCGAGCAGCTCAAGATCTGGGGGGAGCGGGTGGGCGCGCCCGTGATCGCCCGCAGCCAGGGGGCCGATGCCGCCGGGCTCGCCTACGACGCCCTGGAAGAGGCCCGCGGGCGCGGCGCCGACGTGCTGATGATCGACACGGCTGGCCGCCTGCAGAACAAGACCGGGCTGATGGCCGAACTCGAGAAGATCATCCGGGTGCTGCGCAAGCTCGACCCGGAGGCGCCGCACGCGACGCTGCTCGTGCTCGACGCCACGGTCGGCCAGAACGCGACCTCGCAGGTGGAGATGTTCGGCCGCACGGCCGGCGTGACCGGGCTCGTGATGACAAAGCTCGACGGCACGGCGCGGGGCGGCATCCTGGTCGCGCTCGCGGCCAAGTTCGGCCTGCCCGTCCACTTCATCGGCGTCGGCGAGGGGGTGGACGACCTCGAGCCATTCACGGCCCGGGATTTCGCCCGGGCCATTGTGGGGCTGGATCAGGCCCAGTGACCGGGCGCCATGGACAGGTTGGCCGCCGGCTCCGTAGAACGCGGCCGCTGGGGCCTTGAGAATGCGGGAAGCGGCTGAAATGGACGAAGCAGGACGCCGGCCGCTGCACCCGGCCCTCAAGCTTGCCCTGGAGCTCGGGCCGCTGGTGCTGTTCTTCCTGGCCAACGCCTATGGCGACCGGTTCGGGATCGCGCAGGACCGGCGCATCTTCGCCGCGACCGGATTGTTCGTGGCCGCGACCCTGGTCGCGCTGGCCGTCCACTACGTGCTGGTGCGCCGGCTGCCGATCATGCCGCTGGTCTCGGCCGCGGTCGTGATCGTGTTCGGCGGCCTGACGATCGTGCTCAACGACGAGGTCTTCATCAAGCTGAAGCCGACCATCGTGAACGCGCTGTTCGGCGCCACGCTGCTGCTCGGCCTCTACTGGCGCAAGCCGCTCCTCGCGATCGTGCTCGATTCCATGCTGAGCCTGACGGAGGAGGGCTGGCGCAAGCTGACCTTCCGCTGGGCGATATTTTTTTTCGTGCTCGCCGCCCTGAACGAGATCGTCTGGCGGACGCAGACCACCGACGCCTGGGTGAACTTCAAGGTCTTCGGCATCATGCCGCTGACCGTGGTCTTCGCCCTGTCGCAGACGCCGCTGATCCTGCGTCACGAGATCAAGGACCACGGCGGCCCGGCCTGACATTCGCCGCGCCCGCGGCGCGCACGAGGTCTAGCCAAGTCGAGACCCGGACGGTATAGGCCGGGCCTCGCATTCCCGACGCTGGCCTGCGGTTCGCTTTCGCGGCGCCGTCGGCGCGACCCGTTCCAGGAGTTCACCGTGGCCGTTCCGAAACGCAAGACCTCGCCGATGAAGCGCGGCTTCCGGCGCTCCGCCGATGCCCTGACGGCGCCGACCTATGTCGAAGACAAGGATTCCGGCGAGCTGCGGCGCCCGCACCATGTCGACCTGAAGACCGGCATGTATCGCGGCCGGCAGGTGCTGAAGCCCAAGCAGGACAGCTGAGCGGGGCCGCCCCGGGCGGCTCTCCTCAGACGACGAGGTCCAGGAGACCCCGTGCCGGCCAGCCCGCTTGCTGGCCGTAGCTGTGGCGCGCGGCCGATGGCTCCGCGCGGCCGGCCCGGCGGAACGCCGGTACCCGGCTCCGGCAAGCGATCAGTTGCGTGATGAAGCCGGCCAGCGGGCGCTTGTCGTGACGCTCGGCCGGGCTCGCACCCACGACCACGAGATCGCGGCAATCGCTGGACCTCGCCTCGATCCGAGCTCCGATGCTCTGAGCGCTCCCGTTCTGCGCCATCCGAAACGCCTCCCCGTTTTCGGGGGTCCCCTCGCAAACTTCCTGCCGCGGTTTACGGAGCCTTAACGGCCCGAATCGTACCATCCCGGGACAGGTGAACGCGGCCTCAACGCGGGACGCCGGCCCGCCGTTCCTCCCTTTGCGGATCCGCGGCTCGCAGGAGGGTTGACGGAATGCGGATCTCCGGGCCCGAAGCGACTCCGCGGGACGCCGACATGGCCGCTCGGCCTGCGCTCCCGCCCGATCTGCCGCCCGACCCCCGGCGCACGCTCACCTCCCTGGGCCACGTGGTCTACGATTGGGATCTCCTGTCGGACCGGATCGCCTGGGGTGCGAACGCTGCTGATGTGTTCGGCCTGCCTGAGGGCTCGCTTCCGGCCACCGGGCGCGACCTCGCCGACGCCGTGGTGCCGAGCGACGGCGCGACGCGGCCCGATGCCATTACGGCGGCCGGCGGCCCGGACGAGGGCACGGGCGTTCCCTATGCGGCCCTCTATGGTCTGCGGCTCGGCGCGGGGGGCCTGAAGCTGGTCGACGATACCGGCCGATGGTTCGCCGATTCCGGAGGCCGCCCCGCAACCGCCCATGGCGTGATGCGCCTGCGTCGCAGCCAGGTGGAGGCGCAGGACCGGAGCGACATCCGCACCGCCTTTCTCGTCCAAAGCGGCGCCGACCTGGCCGATGCGATCGCCTCGAAGCGTCCGGTCAGCCTGTTCGCCATCGCGGTCGGCAACCTCGGCGAGCTCAACGACCAGTTCGGGTTCGAGCAGGCCGACCGCCTCATCGGAACCGTGCTGGCGCGGCTCTGCGCCACCATGCGGAGCCGCGACCGCTTCGTGCGCTACTCGGGCAATCGCTTCGCACTGCTGTTGCGCAATTGCGGGCCGGACGAGGCCGCGACGGCGGCCCAGCGTCTCTGCCGGCTGGTCTCCGAGGCCCCGGTGGCGGCCGCCGGCGGCACGGCCGAGATCCGGCTCGTGATCGGCGCCGCCTCGGCCCCGGACCACGCCACGGAGGCCGGAACGCTGCTGCGCCGCGCCGAGACGAGCCTGACGCTGGCCAAGCGCCGGGCCGGCACGGACTTCCTGATGTACGATCCGCGGCTGTTCCGGACGGCGATCCGGGCGGGCCGCCCGGATCCCCTGATCGACGGCATCGAAAGCCTGAATGCCCGCCGGATCGCGCTCGCCTGCCAGCCGGTGGTGGATGCCCAGACCCGGCGCGTCGTCTTTCACGAGGCCCTGCTGCGCATGGAGGGCGAGGACGGCCGCATCCGGCCGGCCGGCGACATCGTGCCGGCGCTGGAGCGGGCGGGGCTCGTGCATCTCGCCGACCACCGCATGCTCGAACTCGTCGCCGATCAGCTCGCGGCGGAGCCGGATGCCCGCATCTCGCTGAACGTCTCGCCCCTGACGCTGGACCGGCCGGACTGGCTGCCCGCCCTGGCCGGCCAGCTCGGCATGCGGGGCGGCATCTCGAACCGCCTCATCGTGGAGGTGACCGAGACCGCGGCCGTGCGCGACCCGGACGGGATGCGGCGCACGCTGGAGGCCATGAGGTCGCTCGGCGTCTCGATCGCGATCGACGATTTCGGGGCGGGCCACACGTCGTTCCGGCACATGCGCGACTTCCCCGTCGACATGGTCAAGCTCGACGGGGCGTTCGTTCAGAACCTGTCACGCTCCGCGGACGACCGCTTCTTCGTCCGCACCCTCATCGAACTGGCCCGCCATCTCGGGCTCCAAACGGTGGGAGAATGGGTCGAGGACGAGGAGAGCGCGATGCTCCTCGCGGCCTGGGGCGCCGATTACCTCCAGGGCGATCATTGCGGCCGGCCGGAGCTGGTGCGGGCCGCAGCGTCCGAGAGCCCGCCCGAGGGCGGACGGACCTCACTTGTCGCTTGAGGCGCGCTCCCGCGTCAGCCCGTCGAGCTTTTGCTGCATCTCGTCCATCTGCTGCCGGAGCCGCTCGAGTTCGCGGTTGGGCGGAGCAGCCTCGTCCTGGCCCTGGGCGGTCGGGTCCGGCGGAACCGGCGGGCCCGAGGGCGTGAACGGCGTCCACATCCGCATCGCCTCCGTAAAGAAGGCCATGTTGGCCCGGACCTGATCTTCCATCACGTTGTAGGCGGCGGGCGCGAATGTCTTTTCCATCTGCGCCCGCAGCTTGGACTGGTCTTTGGTGAGGCTGTTCATCGAGAATTCGAGATAGCGCGGCACCAGGGCCTGCAGGTTGTCCCCATAGAAGCGGATCAACTGACGCAGGAAGGTCGTGGGCAGGAGGTTCTGCCCCTGCTTGTTCTCCTGCTCGAAGATGATCTGGGCCAGAACTGCGCGAGTGATATCCTCACCGCTCTTGGCATCGCTGACGACGAAATCCTCCCCGGCCCGCACCATCTTGGCCAAATCCTCGAGGGTCACATAGGTGCTGGTGCCCATGTGATAGAGGCGGCGGTTCGCGTATTTCTTGATGACGGTCGGGGGCTTGTTCGCAGGCATGTCCAACCTTGAAAGCGCGGGCGCGGCCGACTGTTCCACGGGTGCAGCCGAGCCGCAATGCTCAAGGCACGGCCCCGGACCCGGCAGGGCGCGCGGTCTTGACATCGAACGGGCCGAGGCCGATCCGCTCACCCGAGCGGCTCTTCGTCGAGCCGGGCAGGAGGATGCGCACATGCCGGAGACAGAGGTCGTCATCGTCGGCGCCGCCCGCACGCCGGTCGGCTCCTTCAACGGCTGCTTTGCCAGCGTCCCGGCGCATGAGCTCGGGGCGGTCGCGATCAAGGCCGCGCTTGAACGCGCCAAGGTCGATCCCACGGAGGTCGACGAGGTCATCCTGGGCCAGATCCTGACCGCCGGCGAGGGCCAGAATCCGGCCCGTCAGGCCGCCATGAAGGCCGGCATCCCGGCCGAGAAGACCGCCTGGGGACTGAACCAGCTTTGCGGCTCCGGCCTTCGCGCCGTGGCCCTCGGCATGCAGCAGATCGCGAACGGGGACGCCGACATCATCGTGGCCGGCGGCCAGGAATCGATGTCCATGGCGCCTCACGCCCAGCACCTCCGTGGCGGCACCAAGATGGGCGACGTGAAGATGGTCGACACCATGCTCAAGGACGGCCTGATGGACGCCTTCCATGGCTACCACATGGGCAACACGGCCGAGAACGTCGCCCAGAAATGGCAGCTCTCCCGCGAGACGCAGGACAGTTTCGCCGTCGCCTCGCAGAACAAGGCGGAGGCGGCCCAGAAGGCCGGCCGCTTCAAGGACGAGATCGCGCCCGTGACCGTGAAGGGCCGCAAGGGCGACGTGATCATCGACCAGGACGAGTACATCAAGACCGGCGTGACGGTGGACGCGGTCGCAAAGCTTCGCCCGGCCTTCTCCAAGGACGGAACCGTGACGGCGGCCAACGCCTCGGGCATCAACGACGGCGCCGCCGCGCTGGTGCTGATGTCGAAGGCGGAAGCCGAGAAGCGCGGCCTGAAGCCGCTCGCCCGGATCGTCTCCTGGGCCACGGCCGGGGTCGATCCGGCCATCATGGGAACGGGCCCGATTCCGTCGAGCCGCAAGGCTCTCGAGAAGGCCGGCTGGAAGGTCCAGGATCTCGACCTCGTTGAGGCCAACGAGGCCTTCGCCGCCCAGGCCTGCGCCGTGAACAAGGACATGGGCTGGAAGGACGAGATCGTGAACGTCAATGGCGGCGCGATCGCCATCGGACATCCGATCGGCGCCTCCGGCGCCCGCGTGCTGACCACGCTGCTCTATGAAATGCAGCGCCGGGACGCGAAGCGCGGCCTCGCCACCCTGTGCATCGGCGGCGGCATGGGCGTCGCCATGTGCCTGGAGCGCTGACGCAAGCCTCCCCGGCCGGGACCGCCCCGACCAGACCGACCCCGGGCAGCGCAGCTCTGTCCGACACGGGCCGTTCGAGACCTGCCGCCCCGCTCCGGCGGCGCGTGCGGCCGGCCCGAGACCCGCTCCCAGCCCGCCATCCGACACCTGAGGACCTCCCCGCATGAGCTCGAGCAGCGCCGGCGATCTCGACGGACGCGCGACGTCCACGGCCGGGATCGGCGCGGCCCCGCCCCGAGGCGCCGTCGGAAAGCCGCCCGGCAGCGCCGGCCGGCTGCGGGACATCCTGGCCCTCCAGGATTTCGACCGCGCCGCCAAGCGGCACCTGCCGCGCTCGGTGTACGGCTTCGTCGCCGGCGCGGCCGAGACCGACGCCGCCCACCACGACAACCGCGCCGCCTTCGACGAATGGGCCCTCCTGCCCCGCATGCTCAGGGACGTCTCGGGGCGCAGCCAGGGCACCACCCTGTTTGGACAGCGCTATGCGGCGCCCTTCGGCATCGCGCCGATGGGCGCGTCGGCGCTCGCCGCCTACCGGGGCGACCTGGTGCTCGCCCGGGCGGCTGCGGCCTCGGGCATCCCCATGATCACCAGTGCGTCCTCGCTGATCCGCATGGAGGAGATCCGGCAGGCGGGATCGTCCTGGTATCAGAGCTATCAGCCGGGCGAGCCCGACCGCATCGAGACGCTGGTCGACCGCGTGGCGGCTGCCGGCTACGAGGTCTTCGTCCTGACCGTGGACATCCCGGTCCCGGCCAATCGCGAGAACAACGTCCGGACCGGCTATTCCATGCCGCTCAAGCCGACGCCGCGGCTCGTCTTCGACGCGGTGACCCACCCGGACTGGCTCCTGGGCACCTGGTTCCGGACGCTGCGCGAACACGGGATGCCGCATTTCGAGAACATGGACGCGACCCGCGGGCCGCCGATCCTGTCCAAAAACCTCGTCCGGCAGGTGGGCAAGCGCGATCAGCTCTCCTGGGAGCACGTCGCGCTGATCCGCCGCCGCTGGAAGGGCCCGTTCGTGATCAAGGGCATCCTCCATCCGGAAGATGCGCGCTTGGCGCGTGAGCATGGCTGTGACGGCGTCATCGTGTCCAACCATGGCGGGCGCCAGCTCGACCATTCCGTGTCGGCCCTGCGGGTGCTGCCGGCGATCGCCCGGGATGCCGGCGAGATGACCGTCATGCTGGACGGCGGAATTCGCCGCGGCACCGATGTGCTGAAGGCGCTCGCGCTCGGCGCCTCCTTCGTCTTCGTGGGCCGGCCCTTCCTCTATGCCGCGGCTGTCGCGGGCGAAGCCGGGGCCCGGCACGCGGCCGCCATCCTGTCGGAAGAGGTGGACCGCGACATGGCGCTGGTCGGAGCCCGCAGCCTCGCGGAGCTCGGGCCCGACCTCATCATGCGGCGCGATGCTGTGTGCAATCCGGGGGAGCGCGCACTTTCCCCCTAGGCGGCGCCTGTCGCTGCGATACAGTGAACCGAACGAGCCTGAACGGCCTCAAGACACACAAGGGAAGGATCACCATGCTGCATCGTCGCGCCCAACTCGCAGGGTGGCTCACCGCCGCCGCGTTCGCGGTCCTGCCGGGCGTCGCCACTGCCCAGAGCACGGTGAAGATCGGCGCGATCTATCCCCTCTCCGGCAACGCGGCCTCAGCCGGCACCTCGGCCAAGGCGGCCATCGAGGTTGCCGTCGACATCATCAACGAGGATCGGCCGGAACTCGGGGAACTGACGCTCGCCAAGGGCCTCGGCCTGCCCAACCTGAAGGGCGCCAAGGTCGAGGTGATCTTCGCCGACAACCAGGGCACGCCCGCCGCCGGTCAGAACCAGGCGCTGCGGCTCATCACGGAAGATAAGGTCGTGGCGCTCCAGGGCGCCTACCAGTCTGGCATCACGGTCACGGCCAGCGCCATTGCCGAGCGTTACGGCATCCCGTTCATGACGGGCGAGTCCGTCGCCGCCAACCTGACCGAGCGCGGCTTCAAGTGGTTCTTCCGCACCACCCCGGTCGCATCCGACATCGCCAAGATCTACGTGGACTTCCTGAACGACCGGAAGGCCAAGGGCGAGAAGATCGAGAAGGTCGCGATTGTCAACGAAAACACCGAATACGGCACCTCGATCGCCAAGGTGGTCGGCGAAGCGGCCAAGACGGGCGGCTTCAACGTCTCGGTTGTCATCCCCTACAGCGCCAACACCACGGACGTGCAGTCCCAGGTGCTGCAGCTGAAGGACAACAATCCCGACGCGGTCGTGTTCATCAGCTACACGTCGGACGCCATCCTGTTCACCAAGACGATGCAGGCCCTGGGCTACAAGCCGCGCATCCTGATCGGCGACAATTCGGGCTTCTCGGATGCCTCCTACATCCGCACGGTCGGGAACATCGCCCAGGGCGCCATCAACCGCTCGGCCTGGGACGTCGGCAAGCCCGGTTCCCCGACGTTCCTGATCAACGAGATGTACAAGAAGAAGACCGGCAACGACCTGGACGATACGTCCGGGCGCGTGATGCAGGGCTTCCTGACCCTCGTGGACGCGATCAACCGGGCCGGCTCGACCGAGCCGGCCAAGATCCAGGCCGCGCTGCGGGCGACCGACCTCAAGCCCAACCAGATCATGATGGGCTACAAGGGCGTGAAGTTCGACGACAAGGGCCAGAACATTCTGGCTTCCGCCCTCCTGATCCAGATCCAGGGCGACAAATACGTCTCGGTCTGGCCGAAGGAGAGCGCCACGTCCGAGCTGCAGCTGCCCTACAAGGGCTGGTGATCAGGCTCGCTCCCCTCCCGCTCGTCGGGAGGGAGCTGCCGAGCCACGGGGCCATGCGCCCCGCCCAAACGCGCCACACTCCGCCTGAACCGCCGGTCCGCGCCCTGCGCTGGCCCGGCCTCCACGCGACGCCAGGGAGCGACGCCCGACACCCATGATTTCCGCAACACTCGTCCAAGTCATCGTCGGCGGCCTTCTGCTCGGGGCCGTCTACGCGCTGTTCTCTTCGGGCCTTACCCTGATCTGGGGCATGATGAACGTCGTGAACTTCGCCCATGGCGATTTCGTCATGGTGGCGATGTACACGGCCTTCATGCTCTGGTCGCTGCTGGGCCTCGGGCCGGAGGCCTCCGTGCCGGTCGCCGCGCTGGTTCTCGCAACCATCGGCATCCTGTCCTACTTCCTGCTCGTGCGGCACATCATGCGCGGGCCGATGATCGCCCAGATCCTGGGAACCTTCGGGCTGGCCCTTCTGCTGCGCTACACGGTGTTCGGCGTGGCGGGCGCGAACTTCCTGTCGCTGCCCGACCACCTGCTGGGCGGTGTCTACGAGGTGTTCGGCATCCGCCTGCAGGCCTCGCGGCTGGTGGCCGGGGTCGTGGCCCTGCTGGTGACGGCGGGGCTGCATCTCCTGCTCACCCGCACCACGCTCGGCAGTCGCATGCTGGCCGTCTCGGAGGATGCAACCGCCGCGCAGCTCATGGGCATCCGGCCGGATCGGATGCAGGCTGCGGCCTGGGGCATCGCGGCTGGGGCGACCGGCATCGCCGGGGCCCTGATCGCGACGTTCTTCTACATCTCGCCGACGGTCGGCGAGACGCTCGCCATCATCGCCTTCGTGACCGTCGCGCTCGGCGGTTTCGGCAGCGTGCCCGGCGCCCTCGTGGCCGGCCTGCTGATCGGGCTGATTGAATCCCTCTCCGCCTATTGGATCGGCGCAGTCTGGAAAGATGTGGTCGTGTATGTCCTGTTCGTGGCCGTCCTCTGGTTCCGGCCTCAGGGCCTGATGGGCAAGTCGTGAAAGCCGCCCCCGCCCGCAACGCCGTCTGGGCCGTCGCCGTCGCCACCGCCCTCCTGGCCTACCCGCTCATCTTCTCGAGCCCCTTCCAGCAGCGCCTCGGCGCGCTGGTCCTGCTCTACGCCATCGCGGCCTCGGCCTGGAACATCGTCGGCGGCTATGCCGGTCAGGTCTCCGTCGGCCACGTCGTGTTCTTCGGTTGCGGCGCCTATGCGGCGCTCGCCACCTACCACCATACGGGCCTGCCCCCGATCGCCGGCGTTCCGCTCGGCATCGCGGCCAGCGTCGGCATCGCGGCCCTGATCGGGGTGCCCACGTTGCGCCTGTCGGGCCATTACTTCAGCATGGCGACGATCGCCGTGGCCGAGCTCGCCCGGCTCGTCACCACCAACACCGAGTTCCTCGGCGCGGCGGTGGGCTTGTCGGGACCCACGGTGCCCCGCACCGTGTTCGACCTCTCCTTCATCTCCGCCCTGCCCTATTACTACCTGTTCCTGGCCGTCCTGGCGCTCACCCTCGGCCTGACCTGGTGGATGGAGCGCAGCCGGATCGGCTACTACCTCCGGGCCATCCGGGACAGCGAGCGGGCGGCACGCTCGCTCGGCGCCCGGGCCGGCCGGGTGAAGCTCTATGCCTTCATGCTGTCGGCCGGGCTGACCAGCGTGGCCGGCGCGCTCTATGCCCTGATGTTCGGCTTCGTGGACCCGGAATCCGGGCTCGGCATCCTGATCTCGGTCAAGATGCTGATCATGGCGGCGCTCGGCGGCGCCGGCCTGCTCTTCGGACCTCTGGTCGGCGCGGCCATTCTGGTGCCCCTGGAGGAGATCTCGAACTCTGTTCTTGGCGGCCGGGGAGCCGGCCTCACCTTCGTTCTCTATGGCGCCATCATCGTGCTGATTGCTCGCTTCCGCCCGGATGGCATTCTCGGCCTTCTCCGCCTTCGCCGGCGCGCAGAGGTTCCGCCCAAGGACAAGACCGATGCTCCTTGAAGCCAAGGGCGTCAGCAAGGTGTTCGGCCGCCTGCGGGCCGTCGACAATGTCTCGGCCGGCGTGGCCCAGGGAGAAATCCTGGGACTGATCGGCCCGAACGGGGCCGGTAAGTCGACCTTCTTCAACTGCCTCACGGGCGATGTGGCGCCGACCTCCGGCGCCGTGCTCTTCGGGGGCGAGGACGTCACCGCTCGCTCGCCGGAGAGGCGGGCCGAGCTCGGGCTCGCCCGCACCTTCCAGCTGCCGCAGACATTCGACGGCATGACGGTGCTCGAGAACGTCATGATCGGCGCGTTCCTGCGCACGGCCGAGACCCGCGAGGCACGCGACCGCGCCCGCTCCGTGCTCGATCTGGTCGGCATGGGCGATCTCGCGGACACGCCCGCCCGGACGCTCGGCACGCCCGGTCGCAAGCGGCTCGAAATCGCCCGCGCCCTCGCCACCGAGCCCAAGGTGCTGCTGCTGGACGAAGCCATGGCGGGCCTCAACCCGGCCGAGGTCCGGCGCGCCATCGATCTCGTCCGGTCCATCCACGAAACCGGGGTCACACTTGTCATTGTCGAGCACGTCATGGAGGTGATCACATCCCTGGCCGGGCGGGTGATCGTCTTCCACCAGGGCCAGGAGATCGCCTCCGGGCCGCCCCGCGAGGTCATGAGGGATCCGTCCGTGGTCGAGGCCTATCTCGGCAAGCGCGCGGGCCGGAAGGCCGGGGCGCACGCGCCATGACCCTTCTCAAGGTCGAGAATCTCGAGGTCCGCTACGGCGACCTGATCGGCGTCGCCGACGTCTCGTTGGACGTGGCGGAAGGGTCCGTCGTGGCCCTCCTCGGCTCCAACGGAGCCGGCAAGACCACGACCCTGAACGCCATCGCCGGGGTGATCCCGGCGAGCGGCGGCAGCATCTCCTTCGCCGGAGGGCGGCTGGACGGCCAGCCCGCCTACGCCATCGTCCGGCGCGGCATCGCACTGTCGCCCGAGGGGTGGCGGCTCTTCGTGAGCCAGAGCGTCGAGAGCAACCTGCTGCTCGGCGCGACGCCGCTGGCCGACCAGAGCCGGGCCAAGCCGCTGCTGGAGCGCATCTACGAGATCTTCCCGCGCCTGGCCGAGCGGCGGCGGCAGCTCGCCGGCACCATGTCCGGCGGTGAGCGGCAGATGCTGGCAGTGGGTCGGGCGCTGATGAGCGACCCCAAACTGCTGATGCTCGACGAGCCGAGCCTCGGCCTGGCCCCGGCCACGGTGGAAGGCATGTACGAGACGCTCGCGCGTCTGCACCGCGAGGGCCTCACCATCCTGCTGGCCGAGCAGTCGGTCGAGCTCGCTCTGGAGGTGTCCGAGCGGGCCTACGTGCTCCAGGTCGGCCGCACCGTGATGGAAGGCGCGTCACAGGACCTCGCCGACGACCCCGAGGTCCAGCGGGTCTATCTCGGCACCGGCTAGGGCCCGGGTCCGGCGGCTCCGCCGCTCGGGCCCGCCGCCCCCGGCCCGCCCCTCCCCGACCAGGCCTCGGTTGCGACCAGCCGGCGCAGCGCTTGCGGCCAAGCTCCGCCCTTTGTCGCATGGCGCTTCCCCGCCCGCCGATCACAGTACCGGCGCCGCTCGCGGCAGCCGTTCTGATGGGCAGGAGACGTTGATGGTGAGGTTCGTGACGGCGCTCGGCGCCCTTTGTTTCGTCAGCGCCCCCGCCCTGGCAGACCAGTGCGCCTGGATCCCCGCCGCCCAGGCCAATGCGGCTCTGAAACACCTGACCAAAGGCACGGTGATTCAGGAGTTCTGCGGCCCCTGCAAGGACACGCGCGCCAAGAAGACCGTGATCAACTCCACCTCGCTCAAGACCCAGAACCCGCAATTCGTCACCGTGGTGGCGAACGGCACCAGCGAGCTCGACATCGCCTATGTCTACGTGAAGGGGCAGCAGGCGGCCTGGACCAACCTGGCGGCCCTGGTCGGCTGCGCCATCGACGCCAGCGACACGCCCCGCACGCTTCCGCCCGCGATGGTCGCCCCCTAAGCGCCGCCGCGCGTCGCGATGTCCGCCGGCCGCGGTCTCAGCGCATGCCGAACACGATCGTTCCGACGCCGAGCGAGATGAGCGCGAAGGCCCAGCCGAGGCCGGGCAGAACCAGGGTTCCGGACGTGGTCGTGTTCAGCGTGGCGAGGGTCGGGTCGGCCGGATCGTAGGCGACCTGCGTCGTGCTCCCGACCGGGTAGGCGGCGAGGTCGGCCTGGGCGGTCGCCTCGCGCGTCCGTTCGAAATTGCCGAATCCCAACCGGGCCCCGGTGTGGCGCTGGCCGGCCACGTCGTAGGTGTAGCGGATCTGCGGGATGTAGCGGCTGCCACCCTTGGAGCGCCGCCGGAACTCGACCCGGGCCTCCGTGATCGTCCCGGCCACCTTTGGCCAGCGGGCGCTCGCCTTGGCACGCGCCCGCGCGCGATGGCCGAAATAGATCATGCCGATCCCGACCAGGAACAGCACGACCGGGATCATCAGCAGCAGGGGTGAGGTCTCGGGAGCCATGGGCGTTCCTCTCAGGTTTCCGGCGCGCGGGGCGTCTCCGGTTTCGGGTCTGCCGCAAGGGGGCCGCCGGTCTCACGGACCAGGGCGGCCACGATGCTTTCCACCACCTCGTTCGGGCGGGGCTCGATCGACACGGTGATCGGCAGCTCGTCGGCCGCCGGCTCCTCGAGGGCTCCGAACTGGCTGTCGAGCAGCCCGGCCGGCATGAAATGCCCCTCGCGCAGGGCCATGCGGGCGGCGATCAGTTCGCGGCTGCCCTGCAGATAGACGAGGCGGACCGCTTCCCGCCCACCCGCCGTGAGAACCGACCGGTAGGCCCGCTTCAGCGCCGAACAGGCAACCACGCCGTGCCGGCCGGCCCGGCGCGTCTCCTCGATCCAGTTCGCGATGGCCCCGAGCCAGGGCGCCCGGTCCGCATCGGTCAGCGGCGTGCCGGCCGCCATCTTGGCTACGTTGTCCGGCGGATGAAACCAGTCGCCGTCCTCGAAGCTCCACTCCAGGCGCCGGGCGAGCAGGGACGCGATGGTCGTCTTGCCGGATCCGGACACGCCCATCACGATCAGGACGGACGGGGCGCTCGCGCGCCGCGGC
>NZ_JAQGKF010000001.1 GCF_028290205.1 Enterovirga sp.
GGAGACGGCCGGCCCGCCGCTCGCCGGTGTCGCGGGGCGGCTCGAAGCCGGAGCAACGGCCGGAGCGGGGCCCGCCGTCGTTGCCTGGGGGAGCGCCGCAACGGCGGGCGGAGCCGCGGTCACAGCCGGGATTGTGAGTGGGACCGCCACGGCGGGCATGGCGGGGGCTGGGCCTGCGATGGGGCCGGCCGCGGCCGTGCCCGACCCACCCGCCTCCTGCCCGGGCTCTTCGCCCTGCGCTTCCGGCGCCGCGGGGGGCGCGTCCTGGGCGGGCGTAAACCCGGCGGCGGCCGCTCCGGCAAGGAGCATCACGGCCAGTCCATCGAACCCAGGCTCCGGGCGCGTGGCTCCGCCCGCCGCCGTGCCCGGGGCGGTGGAACGGCCGAGGGCTGCCGCCTCTTGGCCGCCCTCGGAAGCTCGGGCCGCCCCAGCCGGTGCCACGGCAGCGGCCAGCGCGAAGACCGTCGCGGCGGCCCCCGCCGGGGCCGGGGCAGAGTCCGACCCGTTCGGGCCAGGGAGGGGGCCCACGGGAGACACCAACAGGGGAGGCGGCGAGGCGGCGAGGGGAGGGGACAGGTTCATCGCTGACATGGATCTGGTGCTGGGCCGGCGCAATCTCGGGGCCAACCCTGGATCGGACCAAGCCCCTGATCTGGCAGCGCATTTTGCGCCGCAGCCCCGGGCCCGTGCGGCCCGCTCGGCAGATCCCGCCACCTCTCCCGGCAGCTCTTGCCGACCCAGGCGCTCGGCGGGGTGGCAGGTTCGGGCTGGCTCCGCTATATGGCCGCCTCAGCCGGCTAACTTCCGATCCATGCCTGACATCCTCGACCTTCCGGGCGATCCCGGCTCGACCCGAGTCGCGGTCGCCATGTCCGGAGGGGTCGATTCCTCTGTCGCGGCGGCGCTCCTGGCGCGCGCCGGCTACGAGGTGGTCGGCCTGACGCTCCAGCTCTACGATCAGGGTTCGGCCGCGGCGCGGCCGGGTGCGTGCTGCGCCGGCGCCGATATCCACGACGCCAGGCGCGCAGCCGAGCGGATCGGGATCCCGCATTACGTGCTGGATTACGAGGCCCGCTTCCGCGAGCGCGTGATCGACCGCTTCGCGGCCAGCTATGCGTCGGGCGAGACGCCGATCCCCTGCGTGGAGTGCAACAGGTCGGTCAAGTTCACGGACCTGCTCGGGGTCGCGGAAGATCTCGGCGCGGCGGTCCTGGCGACCGGCCATTACGTGGCGAGCCGGGCCGCGCCGGGCGGCGGCCGCCATCTGCTGCGGGCCGCCGATCCGAGCCGTGACCAGAGCTACTTTCTCTACGCCACCACACCCGAGCAGCTCGCCCGGTTGCGCTTTCCGCTCGGCGACATGGACAAGGCCGAGACCCGGCGCCTGGCCCACGCCTTCGACCTGCCCGTGGCCGACAAGCCCGACAGCCAGGACATCTGCTTCGTGCCCGATGGCCGCTATGCCGACCTCGTCGGCCGGCTCCGGCCGGATGCGGTCAGGCCGGGCGACATTGTGACCGAGGAGGGCCGGGTTCTGGGCCGTCATCCGGGCATCGTGCATTTCACCGTGGGCCAGCGGCGGGGGCTCGGAATTGCCTCGGTGGAACCGCTCTACGTGCTGGCGCTCGACCCGGAGCGGGCGCGCGTCGTGGTCGGCCCACGCGAGAGGCTGGCTACGACCCACCTCACGCTGCGCGACGTGAACTGGCTCGGCGACGGCGCGCTCGCCGATCTTCCGGCCGAAGGCCTGCCGGTGGCGGTGCGGGTGCGGTCGACCCGCCCCCCGGGGGAAGCCCTGCTGCGCAACCGGGACGGGGTGGCCGAGGTCGAACTCCTGTCCCCGGCCGAGGGCGTCTCGCCGGGTCAAGCCTGCGTCTTCTACGACGGCACGGGCCCCAGGGCGCGCGTGCTCGGCGGCGGCACCATTCGGCGGGACGTGGCCTCCGCGCCCGGCCTCCCGCGGGCCGCCTGAGATGGGAACACAGCCGACCACCGCGCTGATGCGCAAGGCCTACCAGCGCTGGGCGCCGGTCTACGACATTGTCTACGACAAGCTGACCGAGCCGGCCGCCCGGGCCGCGGTCGCGGCCGTGGAGGCGAGCGGCCGACGCATCCTGGAGGTCGGCGTCGGCACTGGCCTGTCACTCGGCTATTACGCGACGCACTCGGAGGTGCACGGCATCGACCTGTCCGAGGACATGCTGCGGCGGGCGGCCGAGAAGGTGCGGCGCCGCACGCTTGGCCACGTCAAGAGCCTGCAAGTCATGGACGCCTGCCGGCTCGGCTTCCCGGATGCCTGTTTCGACGCGGTCACCGCCCAATTCCTGATCACGCTCGTGCCGAATCCGGAGGGGGCACTCGACGAGATGACCCGCGTGCTGCGGCCTGGGGGCGAGATCGTGCTGGTGAACCATTTCGGCCAGGACGAGGGTGCGCTCGCCCGCATCGAGAGCGTGGTCGCGCCCCTTTGCGCCCGCATCGGCTGGAGCTCGGATTTCAAGGCGTCGCGGATCACCGGCTGGGCGGCCGCGCGGGGGCTCGAGCCGCTGCCGCTTCAGCCCGTCTTCCCGGGCGGCTTCTTCAAGGTGCTGCGCGTCCGCAAGCCGGGCTGAGCGCGGCCGCGCGGCGCCGAGCCCGCCGCAGCCCTCAATACAGGCCGGAGGACAGGTCGGCGCTTGGCCGGAGTTGCCGCGGTGCGCCGGCCTGCCCATCGACCAGCCGGGCCGGCCGCTCCGTCCCTCTCGGCCGCGGGCTCTCGGGCCCCCGCGACACCCGGTCCGGATCGAGCCGCGGCTCGAATTTGAGCAGCGGCTTGCAGACCCGCCGCAGCCCCCGCGCATCGTGCCGGGCCAGGTCGAGATGCAGGTGGTCGTCGTGGAACGCGTCCGAGCCCGGGGCGAGCACGGTTGTGAAGTGGCGGCAGGCGCCCAGAAACACCTCGCGCAAAAACTCCTGCTCGTCGTCCGCCCCGCGCCAGCCCTTCCGCAGCGTGATCTCGCGGCCGCCGGCGAGCCGGAAGGCGAAGACGTCGAGCGCGTTGCCGTAGGAATGCTCAGACATGCGGGCGCCGCTCTGGTTGTTGCGTGAGCGGCAGCTGTAGGAGCCGGCCCGCAGCCCGATCACGGGCTCGCCGAAATACAGATCGGCCGCGGGCTGCACAGTGCCGAGCAGCCAGCTGTCGATTTCCGGGATGATCGGGCAGGACAGGGTCACGCCCGTGGTCAGCGCGACCTCGCCGGCCGCAAAGGCGCTCGCCCGGAACGGGTAGGTCATGCCGCAACTGCCCGGCCCGTCGATCTCGGCCAGGCGGGACAGGTAGGCCGAGGGCTGGACGACTTTGGCCCGCAGGCAGGCCTCCTCGGCCTGCGCCCGCCAGGGTTCGCGCGCCTCGAAGGCGAACCGTCCACACCCCACAAGCGCAGCACCCGCAAGCGCGAGAGCCGACAACGCAACACAGCCACGACGCATGCCGGGAGATTGCCGCGATCCTCGTTAAAGGCTGCTCAACCACGTCCGGCCCCCGCTGACCCAGATCGGCGCAGAAATTGCGCCGCCCGCCGCCCGGCGGGCCTTCCCTCCGGGGCCGGCGCGACGCAGGATCGGCCATCGCCGGGATACGCCATGCTCTCGCTCGTCCACATCACCGACCGGATCCGCAACGGGGCCCTGACCGCGGAGGCCGCGATCGCGCTTTCCACGGACGCCATGCGGGCGCGTGAGCCCGGCATCGGCGCCTTCACGCACCTCGCGCGGACGCCAAAGCCCGGCTCCGGGCCGCTCGCCGGGGTGGCGGTCGCTGTGAAGGACATCATCGACACGGCGGACATGCCGACCGAGATGGGCGTGCCGGCGATCTATGGCGGCTGGCAGCCCAAGGCTGACGCCGCCATCGTGGCCGCGCTTCGCCGGGCCGGCGCTACGGTGATCGGCAAATCGACCTCCACGGCTTTTGCGTCCTCCGACCCGACGACCACCCGCAATCCGCACGGCCCGGCCCACACGCCCGGGGGGTCGTCCGCCGGCTCCGCTGCGGCGGTCGGGGCCGGGATGGTGCCACTGGCGCTCGGCACCCAGACGGCCGGCTCCGTGATCCGCCCCGCCTCGTTCTGCGGCGCCGCCGCCATCAAGCCCTCCTTCCGCCTGCTGCCGACCGTCGGCGTGAAATGTCTCGCCTGGACGCTGGACACCGTCGGGCTGTTCGCGGCCGGCACGGCGGACCTGGCGCTGGCGCTCTCCGTCCTGAGCGGCCGGCCGATGGGCCCGAGCGGCTTGCGGACGCCGCGGCTCGGGCTGGTGCGGCAGCGCTTCGCGGGGGCCGCGGAGCCGGACGGCGAGGCGGCGCTGGAGCGGGCCGCGAGCCTGCTGAGCCGGGCCGGCGCGATCGTGACGGAGGTCGAGGCGCCGTCCTCCATGGCGGACGGCTGGACCGTCCACCCGAGCATCCAGGATTACGAGGCCTTTGTCGCCAACAGCTGGGAATACGACACCGTCCGCGACCGCATTCCGCCCAACATCCTGGCCAATCTCGAGGCCGGCCGGGCGGTCGGCACCGCGGCCTACGACGAGGCGCGCCGAATCGCGAACCGGGCCCGCCGCGACGCCGGGCTTCTGTTTGACGGGATCGACGCCCTGATCACCTACGCGGCTCCCGGCGAGGCGCCGCGCGGCCTCGAGAGCACGGGTGACCCGCGCTTCAACCGGATCTGGACCATGCTCGGCGCCCCTTGCGTGTCCGTGCCGGGGCTGGTCGGGACGAGCGGGCTGCCGATCGGCATCCAGGTGGTCGCGCCGTTCAGCCGCGACGCATTGGCGCTGGAGGTCGGGCGATTCGTGGAAGAGGCGCTGGTCCAGGGCGTTTGACGCGTTGCGCACCGCAGCATTGACCGGTCCCGGCGGGACCTTCGGTCCGCTCTGCTGCGCCCCCTGGCGGAGAGTGCTGCGCCTTGCGGCCGCCTTCGCCGAGCCGTGCGGGCGCCCCCTTCGCGCCGCAACAAAGGCCGCAATGTGGAAGGCGGCTTCACGATTGAAACTTCCGCTGCTAGCTTCGCGTTGAGAGCCGGAGCGAGGAGGCGAAGGCCATGGACCTGATCGCGAGACGAGACTGGTGGTCGACCATGCAGATCGGCGTATTCTGCGCCTCGATCGGCTTGCTGGGGGCGATCGTCGCCGGATTTTTCTGACACAGGCGCACGGACCCGCGCGGGTCCGGCCCCAACACATCCGCCGAAGCCGCCGCAGGGCGGCTTTTTTATGCGCTGCCCTCGCCTCGAGTGCCGTGAGCGCGTAGGGCGGGGAGGTGCAGATCGCTCCTCCCGCCAAGCCCCTGACGTGGTGGGCGAGCCTCGTCGTTCTCTCCGCCGGCGTCACGCTGGCGCTGTCGGCCGCGTCCGTGCCGGCCTCCATCCTGATCGGGCCGATGCTGGCCGGGATCGCTCTCGGTCTGGCCGGCACATCCATTCAGGTCCCGCGTGCAGCCATCACCGCCGCCCAAGGGGTGGTCGGCTGCCTCATCGCCACCTCGATCACCCCTGAGGTGCTGGGCGAGGTCGTCCGCGACTGGCCGGCCCTGCTGTTCGGCGTGGCGGCGACCATCGTGGCCTCCAGCCTCGTCGGCTTTCTGTGCGCCCGCTACGGGCGGCTGCCCGGCCCGGTGGCGGCCTGGGGCTCGGCGCCCGGCGCCGCCGCCGCCATGGTGACGATGGCGGGCGAGTTCGGGGCCGACGCGCGGCTGGTCGCGGTGATGCAATACGTGCGGGTGATCTGCGTGGTGCTGTCCGCCTCGCTGGTTTCCCGGGCCATGCTGGGCGATGCCGCCGCGACCCACATCGCGCCGGGCGCCAGTGCGGCTCCGGCCTTCGATGCGGTCGGCCTCGCGGCCACGCTGACGGTCGCGATGGTCGGCTCCTGGCTCGGCCGCGTGCTGCGGGTCCCGGCCGGCGGGCTCCTCGTGCCCCTGGTGATCGGAGCCGCGCTGACGGCCGGCGGGGTGGTTCACCTGTCCGTGCCGACGCCGCTGCTGGCGCTGGCCTATGCCGGGATCGGCTGGGCCATCGGGCTGCAATTCGAGCGCGCCTCCCTGTCCCGCTCGTTGCGGGCGCTGCCCGAGATCGCCCTCGCGAGCCTCGGCACGGTGGCGCTCTGCGCCGGGGCGGCCTGGGTGATGGTGGAGGGCATGGGCTTCCCGCCGCTCACGGCCTACCTGGCGACCAGCCCCGGCGGCATCGACACCGTGGCCATCATCGCGCTGGCGGGCGGGGCCGATACGGCCTTCGTGATGGCGCTCCAGACCCTGCGCGTCCTGGCGGTGGTGGCGAGCGGGCCGGCCATCGCCCGCCTTATCGCCCGGACCACGAAACGGGCCAGCCGGCGCCCGATCAGCGGCGACGGCCCGGCCGGCGACCCGCCGCTCTCCCCCTGAACGAAAAACGGCCGGGCAGAGCCGCCCGGCCGTCGATCCGTTGCTTCGGTGGGGAGCCGCCTATTCGGCGGCCTGGAGGCGCGGCGAGCCCTCTTCGGCCTTGCCGTCACTGTAGGTCGGGCCCTTGCGGTTCTCGCCCGGCGCGGGCTTGCCCGGCATGGTCGGCAGGGCCTTGGCCTGTTCCAGGTCCACCCCGGCCGCCTCGGCGACCCGGCGGCCGTAATCCTGGTCGCAATGCCAGAAGTGCCAGACCATGCGGAGCGCCAGTTCACCCGGGACCTGCTTCAGGTCGCCCGCGATGTTGTTGATCAGGTCGTCACGCTCCCAGTCCTGGAACGTCCGGTAGCGGATGCCGGCCTGAGCATAATCGTCCTGCACCCGGGTCGGCTGGAAGCGGCCGAGATGGCCCTGGACGAACTGGTGGTACTCCTTCTCGACCTTGGGCGCTTCAGTCAGCCCGCGGCCAAGATAGCTCGGCTCGTAGTTCACGTGCTTCGACTCGCCGCCGCGGTCGACGAAGAAGGCCATCTGGCCGTCCCGCTGGTTCGTGGCCGGACGCGCCCCGTCCTGCGGCGCATTGATCGGGAGCTGCAGGTAGTTCGCGCCGACCCGGTAGCGCTGCGTGTCCGAGTAGCTGAGCGTGCGGCCCTGCAGCATCTTGTCGTCGGAGAAGTCGATTCCGTCGACCAGCACGCCCGTGCCGAACGCCGATTGCTCCACGTCCGCGAAGAAGTTGTCCGGCACGCGGTCCAGCACCATGCGGCCGACCGGACGCAGCGGGATCTCGTCCTCGGGCCAGCGCTTGGTGTCATCGAGCGGATCGAAGGAGAGGTTCTCGTTGGGCCCGTCCGGCAGGATCTGGACGCAGAACTCCCATTCGGGGAAGTTCCCGGCCGAGATGTTGTCGTAGAGGTCGCGCGTCGCGTGCCCGACATCCTTCATCTGGATCTCGGCGGCCTGCCCGGAGGTCAGGTTGCGGACGCCCTGCTTCGGCACCCAGTGGAACTTGCAGAGGTGGGCGACGCCCTGGTCGTTGACGAGCTTGTAGGTGTTGACCCCCGAGCCCTCCATCTCACGGTAATTGGCCGGGATGCCCCATGGCGACAGGAGCCATGTCACCATGTGCAGGGCCTCGGGATGGCCCGCGATGAAGTCCCAGAAGCGCCAGGGCTCCTGACGGTTGGTGACCGGGTCGGGCTTGAAGGCGTGAATCATGTCCGGGAACTTGATGGCGTCCCGAATGAAGAAGATCTTGAGGTTGTTGCCGACCAGATCCCAGTTGCCGTCCAGCGTCTTGAACTTGACCGCGAAGCCGCGCGGGTCGCGCGCCGTCTCAGGGCTCTCCTTGGCGCCGGCCACGGTGGAGAAGCGGACGAACATCGGCGTCTTCACGCCGGTCTCGTTGAGGACGCGGGCGCGGGTGTACTTGGAGGCCGGCTCGCCGCCGATCGTGCCGTAGGCCTCGAACCAGCCATGGGCGCCGGCGCCCCGGGCGTGGACCACGCGCTCCGGAATGCGCTCGCGGTCGAAATGCGTGATCTTCTCGATGAACTGGTAGTTCTCGAGCGTGGCCGGCCCCCGCTCTCCCACAGTCCGCATCGACTGGTTGTCGCGCACGGGATGACCCTGCCGGGTCGTCAAGGTGTTGGGTTGATCGGCCATGGTCGGCTCCGCATTCACTTTGCACCAGTTCGCATGTCCTCGGCCCGGAAGCCAATGCATCGTTCCGACGAATGCGATAGGAACGCCTTATGAATGCCGGCGCCCTGTCCTTGCGCGACCTGGAATATGTGGTCGCTTTAGCCGAGGAGCGTCATTTCGGCCGCGCGGCCGAGCGCTGCAATGTCAGCCAGCCCGCCCTGTCGGCGCAGATCCGCAAGCTCGAGGACAATCTGGGCCTCGTCCTGTTCGAGCGGACCAGCCGGCGCGTGCTTCCGACGGCCGGCGGGGAGGCGGTGCTGCGCGAGGCCCGGGCC
>NZ_JAQGKF010000197.1 GCF_028290205.1 Enterovirga sp.
GATGAACACCAGCCCGGCAAGGGAGGCCAGCGCGGCCGCCTGCCCGCTTCGCCGGCCCGGCGCGCTGCCGGACAGCGCGGCGGCCCGCCACGCCCACACCCCGAATCCGACGAGCACAAGCCCGAGCAGCACCGCGAACAGGCCCGCCGGGCCGACCTGCTGCGACACCACGAAAACCAGCCAGGCCACCGTGGCATAGAGCGGAAACGCGAGGATCTGCTTCAGGATCTCCATCCAGCGGCCCGGCCGCGGCAGGCGGGACACGAGCCCGGGCCAGAAGGTCAGGATCGCGAAGGGCCCCGCGAGGCCGAGGCCAAGCGCCGTGAACACGGTCAGCGCCACGGCTGCTGGCGCGGTCAGCGCGAAGCCGACGGCCGCCCCCATGAAGGGTGCCGTGCAGGGCGTCGCCACCACGGCCGCCAACACGCCCGTCAGAAAGGATCCGCCCGGGCCCGCCCGGTGCGCGACCCCGCCCGCCCGCGCCGCGATCCCGGTCCCGAACTGGGCCGCCCCCGACAGGCTGAGCCCCATCGCGAAGAGCAGGAAGGCGAGCCCTGCGACCACCGTCGGCGACTGGAGCTGGAAGCCCCAGCCGATCTCGGCCCCACCCGCCCGGACAGCCAGCAGGATCCCGGCGAGGGCCAGAAAGCTCCCCACCACGCCCGCCGTGTAGGCGAGGCCGCCGATCCGGATGGCGGCCCGCGACTGGCCGGAATGGTTCACGAGGCTGAGGATCTTGATGGACAGCACCGGAAAGACGCAGGGCATCAGGTTCAGCAGGAGGCCGCCCAGAAGCGCCCAGAGCGCCGCCTGGAGCACCGCGCCGGCAGACACCTCGGCGAGCGGCAGCCCGGCCGGCGCCGCAGCTCCACTGGGCGGGAAGCCGGCCACCGGCTCCGGCATGCGGCCGATCTGGAAGGCGTGCCGGGCGGGGCCGCTCTCCAGCCGCTCCTCCAGCATCAGCACGCCCGGAAGCTCGGAGGGCGGCGCACCGGTGGCGAGCGCGCTCGGGGTCAGCAGCAGCGACAACCCCTGCCCGTCCACCGTCAGCGGCTGCGGGGCCGCGTGCTCGATCGCGGTTCCCGAACCCGGAAAGAAGTAGGCGCCCGTCAGCGTCTCCGGCTTGAGGCCGGCCGCCTCGACGCGCAGGCGCAGCTTGCCGTCCTGCGGCTCGATCCGGGACGGCCAGGGCGTCGGCTGCGGCAGGCTCGCCCGGGCCGCCTCGAAGATGTAGCGCGTGGCGGGATCGGGCCCGGCATCGTCCGCTGACGCGGTGGACGGGAGCGAGGTCGAGAGCGCCGCCTCCCCCGGAATGCATTCCCGCTCGCAGACGAGGTAGCTCACATCCGCCTTGAGCCGGACCGTGCGGCCCGCCGGAAGCTCCGCGGGCGGCGTGATCTCGACCAGGAGCGCGGTCTCGTTCTCGTAGCCGTAATTGACCAGGTGGCCGACCGGGATGCGGCTCGGTGCAGGCCACTGGATCGGCCCGGCCTGGAAGCCGGCCGGCAGGGTCCAGCGGATCTCGGTGGGCAGCCCCGAATCGCCCGGATTGGCCCAGTAGGTGTGCCAGCGCTCCTCCATCTGCAGCCGCACGGCCACGGTGAAGGGCTGGCCCGCCCGCACGGCGCGCAGCTCGCCCACGAGTTCCGCGCGGACCAGATCGGCTGCCTTCGGGGCGGCTGTTGCGGGCCCCGCAGCGAGCGCGCCGAGCGTGGCGACAGCTGCGGCCAGCCTCCGGAATACAAGCAGCCCGAAGTTCATCCGGCCGGAATGACACGTCAGGGTGCAGGAATCATGGCGTTCTTCGGGATCGCGCCCCTGATGTGGCCGTTGAGTTCCGCTCGTGCCCGCGATAGGCCGGTCGCACCCCCCACCTCGTGATCGCGCCGGGAGCATGAACGACCTCACTCTCGCCTCCGAATTCCCGCCCGCCACCCGCGAAGGCTGGGAAGCGGCTGTGGCCCGTGTCCTGAAAGGCGCGGATTTCGAGAAGAGGCTCGTGTCCCGCACCGCCGACGGCCTGCGTATTGAGCCAATCTACGCCAAGGCCGAGGCCCGGCATACCGGACGTCCCCGCCCGGCCGCGCCGTGGCGCGTGGCCGCGCGGGTCGACCATCCGGACCCGGCGGAGGCGAACGCGCTGGCGCTGCTGGACGTCGAGGGCGGCGCCGACAGCCTCACGGTGGTGACCTCCGGGGCCGCCACGGCGCGTGGCTTCGGGCTGCGGCTTTCCGAGGTGACGGCGCTCGACGCGGCGCTCGCCGGAATCATGCTCGACATGGTCGCCCTGCGGCTCGAGGCGGGGCCGGACGCCGCGCAGGCGGCATCGCTCGTCGCGGACCTCGCCAGCCGGCGCGGGCACGATCTCGCCGATCTCGATCTCGATCTGGGCGTCGATCCGATTGGCACCGCAGCCCGGCTCGGGCGATGGAGGCTGCCCTGGGACGAGGCCGCCTCCCTCCTGACCCGGCAACTCGCCGAGCTCACCGGACGGGGTTTTCGCGGAAAGCTCGTCGCCGTGGACAGCCGGCCCTATCACGAAGCCGGTGCGACCGAGGCGCAGGAACTCGCCGCGGCGTTGTCGACCGGGGTGGCCTATTTGCGCGCCTTCGAGGCCGGCGGGCAGGAACTGGCACAGGCCCGCGCGGGCCTGTCCTTCACCCTCGTGGCCGATGCCGACCAGTTCCTGACCGTCGCCAAGGTGCGGGCGCTGCGCCGCCTCTGGGCCCAGGTCGAAACGGCCTGCGGGCTGCAGCCGGAGCCGATCCGGCTCCATGTCGAGACGGCGTGGCGCATGACCACGCGCCGTGACCCCTGGGTGAACCTGCTGCGCGGCACCATGGCGTGTTTCTCGGCCGGGATCGGCGGGGCGGACATCGTCACCGTGCTGCCGTTCACGGCCGCGCTCGGGCTTCCGGACGGCTTCGCGCGGCGGCTCGCGCGCAACACGCAGCTCGTTCTGCTGGAGGAATCCAACCTCTGGCGCGTGGCCGATCCGGTTGCCGGCTCCGGGGCCTTCGAGAGCCTGACCGACGAGCTGGCCCGCGAGGCGTGGGCGCGGTTTGGCGAGATCGAGCGCGAGGGCGGCATCGTGGCCAGCCTGTCCGCCGGGCAGGTTCAGGGCCGCATCGCCGAGGCCCGCCGGCGGCGGGACCGCGCGGTCGCCACCCGGCGCGAGCCGATCACCGGCACGAGTGAATTCCCGGAGCTGCGTGAAGCGCCGGTCGCCGTGCTGATGCCGCCCCCGGATGCCCCTGTCCCGCACGAGGACGGGGCCATGACCGCCCTTCCGTCGCGCCGCCTCGCGGAAGGCTATGAGCGGCTGCGCGACCGATCGGACGCCCTGCAGGGGCGCGAGGGTCGCCGGCCCCGCATCGTGCTGGCGCAACTCGGCCCCGTCGCGGCTCACACGGCGCGGTCCACCTTCGCCCGCAACGCCTTCGAGGCGGTCGGCATCGAGGCCCTGCCCGTCCTGGCCGCGCCCGGTGGC
>NZ_JAQGKF010000233.1 GCF_028290205.1 Enterovirga sp.
CGCCTCGGCGACGGCGGCCGACAGCACCGCCCCGATCGTGGGCGCAACGGCATCGGCCCGGGCCGCCTGGCCGAGCGTGCGGCTGGCGCCCGGATCGCGATCGCGCCAGATGCCCAGCACCGTGAAGGCCCCGCGGAACTGCTTGCGGGCCAGCCGCACCGCGTAGCGCAGGTGCAAGGTGCTGAGCGGCTCGACATAGGACAGGCAGACCATCCGGACCTCTTCGGCCCGGACCGGCGCGCCGCCGGCGAGAGGCTCGTTCGAGGTGGTCGAGACGACCACGGCGCCCATGCCGTGCTTGGTCAGCACCTGGGCCACCATGCGGGCGATCACCTCGTCCAGCGTGTCGGGCCTGGCGTAGCAGATCACGGCCGCCGCCCCCTCCCAGCCCGGCCGGAGGTCGTCGCGCGCCAGCACCCGGGTCGAGGCGCCCCGGTCGGGGCCGGCCGCCATCACGGCGGCGGCGGCTTCGCCGCCGGCCTGGCCGCCCTTCGGCAGGGGGTCGCGCAGCCCCTCAAGGCTGGCGATCAGCGTCTCGGTGGAGCGCCGCAGCACCTCCTGCCGATCGGGGCTCAGCCGGTTGCGGGCCACGTCCTCCTGGGCGAGCCGCAGCGCCTCGAGGGCAACCTCGTCGTAATAGGTCGACAGCGAGCGCTCGCGCAGGAACTCGCGCGCCTGGAGAATGGCCTCCGAGGGGTCCCCGGCCAGCATGCGTTGATAAAAGATCTGGGCCGGCGACAGGGCTGGCCTGTCGCCCAGCATGACGTCGATGAAGCCGAGGCCGCGCACGTGCCGGCCAAGCACCACCAGGCACACCGTCAGCGGCATCGCCAGAACGAGCCCGATCGGCCCCCAGAGAAAGGTCCAAACGACGGCGGCCAGGATCACGGCGACGGGCGACAGCCCGGTCGAATGCCCGAACAGCAGCGGTTCGAGGACATGCCCGAACACCGGCTCAAGCGCGACAAACAGCAGCGCCGTCCAGATGAACATCGACCAGCCCGGATCCACCGCGAAGGCGAGTGCCAGCGGCGGCAACGCCCCGACCACGGCGCCGACATAGGGCACGAAGCGCAGGATCCCGGCCAGGATCCCCCACAGAAGCGGGCTCGGCACACCGATGAGGAAGAGGCCGATCGCGATGGCGGCTCCAAAGGCCGCGTTGAGCCCGAGCTGCATCAGAAAGAGCCGGCTCAGCCGCCCGGCGGCATCGTCGATCACCGCGGTGGTGTGCTGAATGTCCTCCGTCCCGAGCAGCCGCACGAAGCGGTTGCGGAGGTCCTCGCGGGCGGCCAGCACGAAGATCACGAAGATCAGCACCAGGCCGGCCGTGGCGAGCGGGTGCAGAAGCGGCGACACGAACCCGCCCAGCGTGCCGAGAAGGCCGCCGCCGTCCTGGATCACCACCGGAATCGGCCGTGATCCGGGCGGGACCGGCAAGCCGTCCGGGCCGTCCTTGCGGTCGCCGCCGAGCTGCTTCAGCTCGGTGCCGATCCCCTCCCAGACCTCGATCACACGGGCCAGGGCGCCGCCCGGCTCGGCGGAGCCCGCCAGCGCGACCACCTTGTCCCGGATCGTGCCCTGGTATTTGGGCAGGTCGGCCCCGAGCCCGGCGAACTGCGCGCCCATGGTGACCAGCAGAACCGCGATGGCGCCGAACCCGACCAGCACGGTGACCGGAACGGCGACAGCCTGCGGGATCGAGAGACGCTGCAGCCCGCGCACGATGGGCGCGAGCACGAAGCTCAGCAGCACCGCCAGCGCCACCGGCACGAAAATCTCGCGCCCGAGATGCAGGATGGCGCCGAGGGTGAGGACGAGAAGGGCCACCGCGAGCGCGGTGTAGAGCGGCAGGCCCCGCCTCAGCAGGCGCGAGGTTTCGAGGTCCATCGCTCAAGCACCCGCGGCATCGGGCTGGCGCGCTTCGGCCTCCGCCCGGGGCCGCAGCGTCTTCAGGTGGCTCACGAGATCCTGCAGGCTGACCTGGCCCTTCTGGAACACCCGGGCCCCGCCGCCCTTGAGCTCGGCCCGCTCCTCGGCCGTGAGATCGCGCGCCGTCATCACCACGACCGGGATCTCGCTCCAGGCCGGGGTGGACCGGAACTCGCGCAGAAACGCGAACCCGTCCATCTCCGGCATGTTGAGGTCGAGAAACACGAGGGCGGGCGCGCGAAGCCGCGCCTTCTCCAGCGCCGCCCGGCCGTTCTCAGCCGCGGTTGCGGTCCAGCCCTGCCGGGCCAGTTGTTGGGCGAGCCGGCCACGCGTATCCGCGTCGTCGTCCACCACCAGCACATCGCCCTTGGCGGCCTGCCTCTCGACGCGCGCCAGCACGTCCCTGAGCCGGTCCCAATCCACTGGTTTCAACAGGTAGTCGGAGGCGCCGAGGGTGAAGCCGAGCGTCTGCTCGTCGATCACAGTGCACATGACCACCGGGATGGCGGCGAGGCGCGGATCGGATTTGAGGCTCCGCAGAACCTCCCAGCCGTCCATGCGGGGCATGGTCACGTCGAGCAGGATCACGCGCGGCTTCAGGAGTTCGGCCAGGGCGAGCCCCGAACGCCCGTCGGCCGCCACCCGCACCGTGAAACCCTCGCGGGCCAGGAAGCGGGTCAGGAGGTCGCGCGTGGACGGGTCGTCGTCGATCACCAGCACGACGTCCTGCGCCGCCTCCTCGGCCTCGATGATGCTGGTGGATCCGTCCGGTTCCTGGTCGGCCTCGAGGGCGGCCGGAACCCGGAGCGTGAAGGTGGAGCCCTCGCCGGGGCTGCTCTCCACCGTCACGGTCCCGCCCAGCATGGCCGCGAAGGCCTTGGTGATGGCCAGCCCGAGCCCCGTTCCGCCGAACTTGCGCGTGGTCGAGGCGTCCGCCTGGGAGAAGCGCTCGAACAGCTTTGCGACCTGCTCCTGGGTCATGCCCAGGCCGGTATCCCGGACGGCGAACGCCACGTAGTCGCGCCCATCCTCCTGTTCACGACGCGCTTGCAGGGTGATCGTGCCGTCCTCCGTGAACTTGGCCGCGTTGCTGAGCAGGTTGATCAGCACCTGCCGGATCTTGACCACGTCCGAATGCATGGCGCCGAGGCCGTCAGCCACCTCGACCACGAGCGTGTTGCGCTTCTTCTCGACGAGCGAGCCCACGGTCGCGGCCACATCCTGGACCATGTCCGCGACCGAGAAGGTCTCGGCGAAGACCTCCATCTTGTCGGCCTCGATCTTGGAGATGTCGAGAACGTCGTTGATGAGGCTGAGAAGATGGCGGGCGTTCAGCTCGATCTTGGCGAGATCCTCGCTCAGGCGCTTCTCGCCGATGTCCTCGAGTTCCTCCTCCAGCATCTCGGCATAGCCGATCACGGCGGAGAGCGGGGTGCGCAGCTCGTGGCTCATGTTGGCCAGAAACTGGCTCTTGGCGCGATTGGCGTCCTCGGCCGCGTCCCGGGCCGCCGCGAGCTCCTGCTCCGTCTGCCGCTGCTCGGTCACGTCCGTGTTGGTGCCGAACCAGCGCAGGATCTCGCCCTTGCTGTTGCGGATCGGCTGCGCGAGCGACAGGAACCAGCGGTACTCGCCGTCGTGGCGCCGCAACGGGAAGGTGTCCTGCCAGGGCTCGCCGGTCCGGATCGCGTCCAGGTAGCGTTCGCTCACGCCGGCGCTGTGGTCAGGATGGTGCGCCTTGTGCCACCCGTTCCGGCGGTCCATGTCGGCCTGGCTCAGGCCGGTGTAGTCGTACCATCGCTGGTTGTACCAGTAGATCTGGCCGTTCGGAGCGGCCATCCAGGTCAGCTGCGGGATGTTGTCGGCCAGGGTGCGGAAGCGGTCGCCGAGCCCGGCGAGTTCCTGGGAGGCATGCTGCGCCAGCCGGCGTCGGTGCCAGGCGAGGCCGGCGAGCCAGATGCAGGCGATCAGAGCGGCCCCGGTCGACACGGCGGTCAGAACCGCGAAGCGGATGCGCTCCCGCCGCTCGACCTCGCCGCGGGCGGCGTCGGAGCCCGCCTGCAGGCGGGTCACGTCGAGCCGGATCTGATCCATCAGCCGCTTGCCCTCGCCGGACAGGATGAGCTGATCGGCCCGGCCCGGCCCCTCCCTGCGGGCCTCCACCGTCTGGATCGCAAAATCGAGCTTGCGCTGCACAAGCGTGAGAAGCGGTGAGAGGCTTTCCGCCTCCCCACCTGCGTGGCTCCAGGCCTTGCGGGCGGCCGCGATGGTTTCGGCCAGGGTCGCGATGGAAGCCTGGTAGGGGTCGAGATAGGCTTCCGACCCGGTAAGCAGAAAGCCGCGCGAGCCCGTCTCGATGTCGCGCACGCCCGACAGCACCCGCTCCAGGGTCAGCACGACCTCGTGCTGGGCCGCGATGCGGCCGCGATCGTAGCTGGATGCGGCGGCGTTCCAGATCGTGGCCGCCACGGCGACGGCCAGGAGGGCGGCCGCGATGCGGGCGCCGTAGCGGATCCACCAGTCGCGGCCCAGCCACTCGTCTTCGGCAGCTGGGACGGTCGCATTCGTCATGTCGTAACACCAGGAGGGGGCGGAGTGCGGAACCCGCCCGGGGGCGCGAAGTTGCGCCAGCTCTCAGTTTTGTTCGGCGTCAGCTTGCTGCCCGCCGGCCGTACAGGGCATCGAGCACCCGCGCGCTGTCCAGGAGCCGCTCGGCCTCTGGGTCGAAACGCTCGCCTGCGGCGAGCCGACGAGCCCAGTCGGCGGCGGCTCGCCCGCCCCAAGGGTCGGGGGGCCCGGTCAGGGTTTCGCATGCGGTGCCCCGGAAGCGCTCGGTCGTGAAATCGTAGAACGAGCCGTCCAGGTTGCGGAAGGCCGCCCCGCCGCCGGTGCCGTGAAAGGTCGCCGAGATCACCGCGTCGCGGCCGGCCTGCAGGCGCCAGGAGCAGGCGATGCGGACCACGACCCCGCCCGCGAGTTCGAGGGTCGCGACGGCGTAATCCTCGACCTCCCCCTCGGCCAGCGGCCGCCCCCCGGCAAGCAACTTGCCGGACACCTCGGTGACGGCCGGAAAGCCGAGCGTCCACAGGGCGAGATCGACCAGGTGGACGCCAAGATCCATGACGCAGCCGCCGCCGGACAGCGCCGGATCGTAGAACCACGGCTTGTCCGGCCCGTAGGCATTGTGGAACACGAGGTCGGCCGCGAAGACCTGCCCGAGTTCGCCGCGACGGACCGCATCGCGGATCAGCTGCATGCCGGCGGTGAACCGGTAGGACAGATCGACGGCCAGAAGCCGGTCGGCCCGCCGCGCCGCCGCCACCGCGGCCGCGACCTCGGCCGCGTCTCGGCCGAGCGGCTTTTGGCAGAACACGGCCAGCCCCGCTTCGAGCGCGCCGATCGTCTGGGCGGCGTGCAGGGCGCTCGGGGTGGCGATGACGATCCCGTCCAGGTCCTGCGCCAGCATCTCCTCGAAGGAGGCGACCAGGCGGGCCTCGGGGGCGAGCGCCTGGGCCTCGCGGGCCGCCTCCGGGGAGGGATCGCCGACGCTCGCCGCCTCCACGAGCCCCGTGTCCAGCATCGCCGCCATGCGGTGGCGGCCGATCCAGCCGGTGCCCAGAAAGCCGATCCGGGGGCGGCGGACCCCGGCGGCGCCGTCCCGGCTCACGGAAACGACACCAGCGCCTTGAGGAAGCCGTCGGGCCGGTCGCGCGTAGCGTCCAGCGCCGCGCCGAGCTCCTCCAGCCGGAAACGGTGCGTGTAGAGCGGCGAAGGGTCGATGCGGCGGGACGCCACCGCGTCCACGGCCTCCCGCATCCCTTCGAGGTAGATCTGCGGATCGCGCTCGTGAGCGTTGATCACGTCGAGGCCCCGCCAGTTCCAGAGCCACATGTTGACCTGCCGCGGGCCGTCCTGGTGGTAGCCGGCGACCACGAGGCGGCCGCGCTCCGCGCAGAGCTCACCGGCGAGGTCCAGCGGCCAGGCCTTACCGACCGCCTCGATCACCCGGTCGCAGAAGCGGCCGTCGGTGAGTTCCTTGACCCGCCCGATGATGGCCCCGTGGTCGTCCATGGGGATGGTCTCGGCGGCGCCCATCTGGCGGGCGAGGTCGAGCGAGAACGGACGCCGCGAAATGGCGATGACGCGGGCCCCGGCCTCCGCCGCGAGCCGGGTCAGGATGGCCCCGAGAAAGCCGATGCCCAGGATCGCCACGGTCTGGCCGGCCCGGATCTCGCTGCGCCGGAAGATGTTCATGGCGCAGCCGAGCGGCTCGCCCGGGAAGGGGAGAGCGTCGAAGGCCGCCGGCAGGCGGATCGCCGCGCCGGCCTCCGCGAGATCGTATTCGGCATAGGCCTTGTAGGTCAGCGCGGCGACTCGGTCGCCCGGGGCGAGCCCGTCCACGCCGTCGCCAACCGCGTCGACCACGCCCCAGCCTTCATGGCCGAGCGCGCCGGGCTCGGTCGGGAAGTGCATCCAGTCGGGGCCGGACCAGGGCGTGAGGTTGGAGGCGCAAACGCCGCAGCCTTCGAGGCGGATGCGGACCTGCCCCGGTCCGGGCTGCGGCATCGCGACCTGCTCCACCGCGACCCGGCCGGGCCCCGTCAGCACGGCCGCCCGCATGGTGCTCGATCCCGCCATCCCCGCCTCGCTGCCGTCCTGCCCCCGACGCAGGGCTGCCCTAGCGAGTGCCGCCCCCGAAGTCACGGCACGGGCGCGGACGAAGCGGCTTGCGGAGCGCCGGCCGCCTCTGCGATGGGGGGCCGAGTCGCGCCGACGGGAGCCGGAGCACAGGATGCCGCGATCGCGTTCCGGCCAGCCCGGGAGCCAGTCCGAGGGAGGGGGCCTGCCCGCTCCCTGCTGCTGTCGGCCGGCGGCGCCCGGCTGGGCGCCCAACCTCACCTGGATCACGGACGATCTCGCCATCGGTGGCCATGTTCCCGCCGACCGGATCGGCACCCTGGCGGACAGCGTCGGGGTCGGCGCCGTCGTCGATTGCCGGCGCGAGGACCGCGACGACGCGGCCCACCTTGCCCGGCACGGCATCCGCTTCCTCCACTTGCCGACCGACGATCACGGCGCTTTGCGGCGATCCGACCTCCGGGAGGGGGTCGCGTTCGCGACCCGGGCGACGGCCGAGGGACGGCGCGTGCTCGTCCATTGCCAGCACGGCATCGGCCGGTCGGCGACGCTGGCCCTGTGCATCCTGGTCGAGCGCGGCATGGAGCCGCTCGAGGCCCTGACCCTGGCCAAGGATCGGCGCGAACTCGTGTCACCGAGCCCGGCGCAATACGAGTGCTGGGTCGACTGGCTGCGCGCCCATCCGCGGGCGGAGAGCTGGACGGTGCCGGACTTCCCCAGCTTCAAGGCGGTCGCCTACCGTCACCTCCTCGAGCCCTGACGCCCCCGTGCTGGTTTTCGGCGACGACACCCGCCGCGAGCCTGCGGCCGCCATGCTGGCCGGGATCCGGGAGTCGCTGGCGGCAGCCGCCGGGCGCGCGGGCATCGAGCGGCACGGCCTGCTGGCCGCGGCCCTGATCGAAAGCGGCGAACTCGCGCAAGGGATTTTGGACCGGGCCTTTGAAGCGCGCGGCGGGGTCGATTCGCTCCCCGATCCCCTCGAGGCTGCGGCGCTCGACCTCGCCTGCGCGCTGGCCCGGCGCGTAGCCGCCTCGTGGGATTCGGCGTTCCGGGACGGCGGCGACCCGGCCCCGGCCGAAACCGCCCTCGCCCGCCTGCAAGCCCTGGCCGGACCGGACGAGTTGCTCATCCGCAGCCCCGAGGGCTTCGCTCACTATGCCGTCTACCCGGAGAGCTACCTCGAGGCCGCGCGCCGCTGCCCCGGAGCGGAGCCGCCCTGCACGATCGGCATCCGGAGCATCGGCACCACGCTCGCCGCGATGGCCTCGGCGGCAGGGCCGAACCCCGGCCCGGTGCTGACGCTGCGCCCGACCGGTCACCCCTACCGGCGCGAGATCAGCCTGACCGAGGGCCTGCGGGCCCGCCTGTCGGACCTCGCGGGCACGCACCGCGTCCTCCTGGCCGATGAGGGCCCCGGCCGGTCCGGCTCGTCCCTGGCCGCGGCCGGGCGCGCCCTCGCGGGCCTCGGCCTGCCCGAGAGCCGCCTGGAGCTCCTGCCGAGCCACGCCGGAGAGCCCGGGCCGGAGGCCGATCCCGACATCCGCAGCTTCTGGACCCGGACACCGCGCCGGCTCGTTACCTTCGAGGAACTGCTGCTCAATCCGCAACAGCGGGCCGGGCGCCTGCAAAGCTGGTGCGCCGACCTCCTGGGGCAACCGCTTGGCCCGCTTGTTGACGTGAGCGGCGGCGGCTGGCGCGACCACCGCACCCCCTTCGCGGACCGGCCGCCCGTCCATCCCTGGCAGGAGCGCCGCAAGTTCCTGCTCCGGACCGAGAGCGGGACATGGCTGCTGCGCTTCGCCGGGCTCGGCCGAATCGGGCTCGGCAAGCTCGACATGGCCCGACGGCTCCACCGGGCCGGCTTCGTGCCGGAGCCAGCCGGATGGCGGCACGGCTTCCTGGTTGAGCGCTGGCACGGCGAGGCGGGCGCCCCGGACCTGGCCGCCGATCGGGACGGCACGCTCCGGCATCTGGCCCGCTACCTCGGCTTTCGGGCGGCAGCCTTTCCGCTTCCGCCCGGCCGCGGGGCCAGCGTCGAGACCCTGTTTCGGATGCTGACCCACAACATCGCCGAAAGCTTCGGGGACGGGCCCGCCCGGTCCCTGCAGCGCTGGCGCCCGCGTCTCGACCGGCTCGAGGCGCGGCGCCGCCCCGTCGCCGTCGACGGTCGCCTGCACATCTGGGAGTGGCTCGGGACGGATTACGGCCTCCTCAAAGCCGACGCGGTGGATCACCACGCCGGCCACGATCTCGTCGGGGCGCAGGACATCGGCTGGGACATCGCCGGGGCGGCAGTGGAATTCGACCTCTCGGATGGGGAGATCGAGGCCCTGAGCGGCGCCGTGGAAATCGCCGGCGGGGTCACGATCGACCCCGAGCTGGTCGATTTCCTGCAGCTCGCCTACCCGGCCTTCCAGCTCGGCTTCTATGCGATGGCTGCCCAGGGCGTGGCCGACGGCCCTGACCGGGCGGCGCTACTTGGCGCGGCGCAGCGATACCGTGCGGTGCTGGGGCGTCATCTTCTTTGTCACTTACCGGACGCAGACGGGGATCGCCCGGAGTGATTGTTGCTGCTTTGCCGCTTTAGGAGTTCCTACCGCCGAATGTCACGCCGGAAGCTCCGGCAGCGCCGGTAGCGGGGTCGTGGGATTTTGGCGGAAAGGGTTCTGATCACCGGTGGGGCCGGCTTCATCGGGCGCTACGTCGCGCGTGCGCTGCTGCAGCGTGGACATCGCGTCCGCGTGCTCGACAGCCTGATCGAGCAGGTCCATGGCGGACGCGGCCGACCGGAGGCGCTTCACAGCGACGTCGAGCTGGTGATCGGCGATGTGCGGGACGAGGCGCGGGTGGCCGGAGCCCTGCAGGGCGTCGACGCCGTGGTGCATCTCGCCGCCGAGGTCGGCGTGGGCCAGAGCATGTACGCGGTGGACCGCTACGTGTCGGTCAACGACCACGGCACCGCCGTGCTGTTCCAGCAGCTCATCGACCGTCCGGTGCGCCGGGTCGTGGTCGCCTCATCCATGAGCGTCTATGGCGAGGGGCTCTATCGCGGCCAGGGGGGCGAGCTCGTCGAGGACGCCGTCCGGGTGCCCCGCACAGGGCCGGACCAGCCCTGGGACCCGGTGGACGCCGAGGGGCGGCCACTGCGGCCGGTGCCGACGCCGGAAAGCAAGCGGCCCAACCTGGCCTCGGTCTATGCGCTGACGAAATACGTGCAGGAGCGCCTCACCCTGACCCTCGCGCCGGTCTACGGCATGGAGGGCGTGGCGCTCAGGCTCTGGAACGCCTACGGGCCGGGCCAGGCCCTCTCCAACCCCTATACGGGTGTGCTGGCGATCTTTGCCTCCCGCATCGCCAACGGCAACCGGCCGCTGGTGTTCGAGGACGGGGAGCAGCGGCGCGACTTCGTCCATGTGGAGGACGTCGCCCAGGCCTTCCTCCTGGCGCTGGAGAACCCCAAGGCGGCTGGCGGCGTGTTCAATGTCGGCTCCGGCGAGGACCGGACCGTCACCGAGGTCGCGACCCTGCTGGCCGAGGCCATGGGGCGGCCGGACCTGCCGCCCGACATCACCGGCAAGGCCCGCACCGGAGACGTGCGCCACAACATCCCGGACATCTCGCTGATCCAGAGGGAGCTCGGCTACCGGTCCGGTAAGGATTTCCGCGCTGGCCTCGCCGAATTGTCGGAATGGGTCGCCGAACAGGAATCCGGCAGCGCGCAGGACAAGGTCGCCGAGGCGCGCCGGGAGCTCGAGGCTCGGGGGCTGGTCGCGTGAGCGACAGCGGTCCCGCCCTCTCCCGGGGTCGCGGCCCGGTCCTCGTCACCGGCGGGGCGGGTTTCATCGGCTCCAACATCGCCGACCGCCTGGCCCGAAACGGCCACCACGTCCTGGTCTACGACCTCATGGCGCGGCCGGGCGTGGAGCGGAATCTGGCCTGGCTGCTGGAGCGCCACCCCGACCGTATCTCGCATGTCCGGGCCGATGTCCGGGACGATGGCGAACTCGCCGCTGCCGCCGCCGAGGCCTCGGCGGTGTTCCACCTGGCGGCCCAGGTCGCCGTGACCACGAGCCTGGCCGATCCGGCGACCGATTTCGACATCAACGTCCGGTCCACCTTCCGGCTACTCGAAGCCCTACGCCGGCAGCCCCGCCCGGCGCCGCTGATCTTCGCCTCCACCAACAAGGTCTATGGCGACCTGGCGGACATCCAGCTCGACCTCACCAACCGGGCCTACCTGCCTCGCGACCCGGCCATCCGCCGCCACGGCGTCTCCGAGCGCCGCTCGCTCGATTTCCATACCCCTTATGGCTGCTCCAAGGGCGCGGCCGACCAATACGTGCTGGATTACGCCCGCTCCTTCGGCGTTCCGACCGTGGTGTTGCGCATGAGCTGCATCTACGGCCAGCGCCAGATGGGGACGGAGGATCAGGGCTGGGTCGCGCATTTCGCGATCAGCGCGCTCGAGGACCGGGTCATCTCGATCTTCGGCGACGGTTCGCAGGTGCGCGACGTGCTGGACGTGTCCGATGCCGTCGAGGCCTATCTGGCAGCCTGGCGGAGGATCGACACGGTCGCCGGACGCGCCTTCAACCTCGGCGGCGGGGCCGCGAACGCGATCAGCCTCCGGGATCTGGTGGAGCATCTCGGCACCCTCACGGGCCGCCCGGTCCGGACCGAGTTCTTCGACTGGCGGCCCGGCGACCAACGCTGGTTCGTGGCGGATTCGCGCGCCGCCCAGGACGCGCTCGGCCTGTCGGCGCCGGTGCCGTGGCGACGCGGGGTCGACGCGCTGGCCGCCTGGCTCGCCACCGAGCGTGGCCTCGATCTGCGCCGGCCCGCCTCGCCAGCCCCGTCCCTGCTGGCGCGGGCGGGGGCGGCGTGATCCCAGGCCTGCATGTTCTGCTGACCGCCGACGCGGTGGGTGGGGTCTGGACCTATGCGGCGGAACTCGCCCGCGGCCTCTCGGCCCGGGGCGCCCGCGTGACCCTGGCGGTGCTCGGGCCGAACCCGACACCGTCCGACCGGGCGGCGCTCGATGCGCTCCAGGGTGTGACGGTGGTCGAGACAGGCCTGCCGCTCGACTGGCTGGCCGCGAATGCCGCCGAGGTGCGGGCCGCGGGTCGCGCTCTGGCCGGCCTCGCCCGGGACCGCGGCGCCGACCTCGTCCACCTGAACAGCCCCGCTCTGGCCGCCGAGGCGCCGTTCGACCGGCCCCTGGTCGCAACCTGCCATTCCTGCGTCCGGACATGGTGGAAGGCGGTGCGGGGCGACGCGCCGCTCGACCCGGACCTGGCCTGGAGGGCCGACCTCACCGGCCTCGGCTATGCGGGCGCCGACCAGCTCCTCGCGCCGAGCCGCAGCTTCGCGGCCGCGACCGCGGCCGCCTACGGCCTCGCCCGCCCTCCCGTTGCCGTTCTGAACGGGCACCGGCCGGACACCGCCTCCCGTGAAGCTTTGCCGCGGGACCTGCCGGCCACCGTGCTGACAGCGGGCCGGCTCTGGGACGAAGGCAAGAACGTCGCCACGTTCGACCGGGCCGCGGCCGCCCTCGAGGGCCGCATGCTGGCCGCCGGCCCGACCGAGGGTCCGAACGGCGCCCGGGTCGAGCTCCGTCACGTCCAGGCGCTGGGCCGGTTGTCCGCCGACCAGCTCGCCGCCCATCTCTCCGCTCGGCCCGTCTTCGTGTCGCCGGCGCTGTACGAGCCCTTCGGCCTCGCCGTTCTGGAGGCCGCCGAGGCGGGGTGCGCGCTGGTGCTGTCGGACATTCCGAGCTTTCGCGAACTCTGGGACGGTGCCGCCCTGTTCGTGCCGGCCGAGGACGACCGCCGCCTCGCCGCCGCCCTGTCCGGGCTGTTGCGCGATCCCGGCGCCCGAAACCGTCTCGGCGCCGCGGCCCGGGAGCGGGCCCGCCGCTTCACGGCCGACCGCATGGTCGAGGGCACGCTCGACGCCTACCGGGACGTTCTCGGCCGCCCGCGCCGGCCGGCCGCCCTCCCCTCCGGACTGAGCCTCGCGTCGTGAGGATCAGCTATTTCACCCACTCGCTCCGCTCCTGCTGGAACCACGGCAACGCCCACTTCCTGCGGGGCGTCCTGCGCGAACTGATCCGGCTCGGCCACGAGGTCACGGCCTGGGAGCCGGCGGAGAGCTGGAGCCTCGGCAATCTCCTGCGCGACCACGGCGATGCGGGGCTGGCCGCCTTCCGGGACAGCTACCCGGAGCTCGGCTCCCGCGAATACGGGCCCGACCTCGATCTCGACGCGGCGCTGAACGGGGCCGACCTCGTCCTGGTGCACGAGTGGAACGAGCCGTGGCTGGTTGCCGCGATCGGGGCCAAGCGGCGTCGGGACGGCCGCTTTCTGCTGCTGTTTCACGACACTCATCATCGCGTGGTCAGCGATCCCGGGGCCATGCGGGCCTATGATCTGGACGGCTATGACGGCGTGCTGGCCTTCGGCGAGACGGTGGCCGAAGCCTATCGCGGCTGGGGCTGGGGCGACCGCGTCCACGTCTGGCACGAGGCGGCCGATACGCGGCTGTTTCATCCGCCGGCCGAGGAGCGCGAGCGCCAGGGCCTCGTCTGGATCGGCAATTGGGGCGACGAGGAGCGCAGCGAGGAGCTGGAGCGGTTCCTGTTCCGGCCCGCCCAGGATCTCGGCCTGCCGCTCGACATCTATGGCGTCCGTTACCCCGACCACGCGCTGGCGACGCTCGGGCGCTACGGCGCCCGCTACCACGGCTGGGCGCCGAACCCGCAGGCGCCGGCGCTCTTCGCCCGCCACCTCGCGACCGTGCACGTGCCGCGGCGGTTCTATGTGGATCACCTGCCTGGCATCCCGACCATTCGGGTGTTCGAGGCCCTGGCCTGCGGCATCCCGCTCGTCTCCGCGCCCTGGCAGGATTCGGAAGGGCTGTTCCGGGTCGGGACGGACTTCCTGATGGCCCGGGACGAGGCCGAGATGAGCGGTCACCTGCGGGCCATCGCGTCCGATCCCGCGCTGCGGGCCGAACTCGCGGCCGAAGGCCGGCGGACGATTCTGGCGCGGCACACCTGCGCCCACCGGGTGGACGAACTCCTGGCCGTCGCCGCGCGGCTCGGGGCGGACCTGCGGGAAACGGCATGAAGATCGCGTTCTACGGCTCGAGCCTGCTCTCCTCGTATTGGAACGGGGCGGCCACCTATTACCGGGGCCTGCTCTCGGCCCTGGCCCGGCGCGGCTACGACATTACCTTCTATGAGCCGGACGCCTTCGGCCGGCAGCAGCACCTGGACATCGCGCCGCCGGATTGGTGCCGCGTGCGCGTCTACCCGGCGACCGACGAGGCCGTCCGGGGCGTGATCGCGGAGGCCGCGGAGGCCGACATCGTCGTCAAGGCGAGCGGCGTCGGCGTGTTCGACGACGTCCTCCTGGCCGGGGTCACGGCGGCGGCGCGGCCCGGCGCGATCCGGATGTTCTGCGACGTGGACGCCCCGGCGACGCTGGCCGAGATCGCGGCCGCGCCCGACCACCTCATGCGCCGCGTGCTGCCCGAGCTCGACCTCGTGATCACCTATGGCGGCGGCCCGCCGGTGATCTCGGCCTATCGGGGTTTCGGCGCGCGGCTCTGCGTGCCGATCTACAACGCGCTCGATCCGACGACCCACCATCCGGTGCCGCCAGATCCGCGCTTCGCCGCAGACATGTCGTTTCTCGCGAACCGGCTGCCCGACCGCGAGGCCCGCGTCGAGCGCTTCTTCCTGGATGCCGCCGCCCGCCTGCCGGACCGGGCCTTTCTGCTCGGCGGCAACGGCTGGGAGACCAAGGCGATGCCGGCCAATGTCCGCCATCTCGGCCATGTCGGCACCGCCGATCACAACGCCTTCAACGCCACCCCGCTCGCGGTGCTGAACGTGGCGCGCGATTCCATGGCCTCGGTCGGCTATTCGCCGGCGACGCGCGTGTTCGAGGCCGCGGGCGCCGGCGCCTGC
>NZ_JAQGKF010000256.1 GCF_028290205.1 Enterovirga sp.
CCGCGGCGGCGCTGCCGGCGCCGTGTCGATCGTGAACGCGTCCGGCCGGATGCCCCGTTCCACATCGGCCCAGGTCACCGGCATGGCGACCGGGACGTTCGGCCGAGCCCGCGGCGAATAGGTGCCCACCGCCGTGGTGCCGCGGCCGTTGCGCAGGTAGTCGAGAAACAGGCGCCCGGGTCGCCGGGCCAGCTCGGCGGTCGTGATCACGAGGTCGGGCCGGGTCGCCGCGAAGCCCTCGGCGATGTCGCGAGCCTGTTCGTGCAGCTCGTCATGGGTCGGACCTGGCGCGATCGGCACCATCAGGTGCAGGCCCTTGCCGCCGGTGAGTTTCGGCCAGCTCGCGAGGCCCTGGCGCGCCAGCCGATCCCGCAGCCGGAGCGCGGTTGCGGCGACCAGCGGCCAGGCGACGCCCTCGCCGGGATCGAGATCGAACACCAGCCGGTCCGGACGCTCGATGTCGTCCACCGTGGCGTTCCAGGGATGCAGCTCGACTGCGCCGATCTCGACGAGGCCGAGCAGCCCTTCGAGGCTGTCCACCCAGAGCCGGGTGCCGAGGCCGCCCTCGCGCTTCTCGATCGTGAGCTGGTGCACCGCCTCCGGCACGGGCGGCAGCGGGCCCATGTGGTAGAAGGTCGTCCCGCGCAGGTGCCGCACCAGCTTCAGGGGCCGTCGCCCGAGATGCTCAAGAGCGGTTCGGTGCACGCGGGTCCAGTAGGCCGCGAGCGCCTCGCGGGAGGGCACGCAGGCGTCCGGCAGGTGCTGGAGCACGTTCTCGGCCGGCACGCCGCCGATCATGGCCGGACGCGACCGCGCCGCGGGCTCCTTCGGGGCGGCCCGCCGCACGGGCGCGGGGGCCTGCACCTTGGGGTGCGGGATCGGCCTGACGACGTCGCGCGCCGGCTTGTCCTCCCGCACGCCGGCGAACACCACCTGCCGGAGCAGGTTGTCCTCCGTCCAGGTCAGGTAGGTGACCTCGACCACCATCTCGGGCCGCACCCAATGCACGCGGGACAGCACGAGCCGCGAGCCGAACCGGCTGCCGGGCGGCGGCGGCACGTCGACAGGCATTCGGCTTGTCGCGAGAGGGCCCAGCCGGGCCCGCAGGTCGCCGAGTTGCTCGGCATTCAGCCCCGTCCCGGCCCGGCCCGCATAGACGAGCCGCCCGTCCGGAGCGTGGTAGGCGAGGAGCAACGCTCCGAGATGCGGCCGCGAGCCGTCCGGATCGGTCCAGCCGACCACCACGAATTCCTCGCGGTTGAGGCATTTCACCTTTCGCCAGATGCCCCGGTCGCCTGGCCGGTAGGGGCAGTCGAGCCGCTTCGAGACCACGCCCTCCACGCCGAGCTTGCAGGCATGGCGATGGAACAGCGCGCCGCTTCCAAGATGGTGCTCGCTGAACTGAAGAGCAGGCGGCGCCCCGGCCAGCACGGCCTCGAGTCGCGCCTTGCGGTCGCGTAGGGGGAGGGCGGTCAATTCCTCGCCGTCCAGAAACAGGAGGTCGAACAGGATCAGGACCAGCCCGCCCGTCGCCCGGGAATCCGTCGCCGCCTGCATGGCGCTGAACGAGGTGAGCCCGGTCTCGCCGAGCGCACACAGCTCCCCGTCCAGGTAGGCATCCGTGACGGGCAGCGCCCGAAGCGCCTCCGCGACGGCCGGATAGCGCTCCGTCCAGTCGAGCCCGGTCCGGGTCAGAAGCCGCACCTCGCCCCGGTCGATCCGGGCATGCATGCGATAGCCGTCCCACTTGAGCTCATGCGCCCAGTCCGGACCTTCGGGGGCCTCCTCGCCGAGCGCGGTGAGCTGCGGCGGCACGAAATCGGGCAGCGCGCCGGGATCCGACCGGCGAACCTCCCGTCCCACCTTCGCCCGACGCGGAACTCTCGTGGCCATACGCAACTCCGACCGACGCGGAGTCGATTCAATCGGGCCCGTTTGGTTCCGTGCTGCTCGGCGGCTGCGGCTGGGGCGCGCGAGGCCGCCCTGAAACGAAACTGCCCCCGCCAGGGCGGCGGAGGCAGACGGAACGATCCGGCCCGCGGCAGCGCCGCGGGGAAGCCCAACGGCGTTAGCGGAGAACCACCACCCGGGTTCCGACATCGACCCGCTCGAACAGGTCGTTGATGTCGGCATTGTGCATGCGGATGCAGCCGTAGGACGCGAAGGTGCCGATGGAGCCCGGCGCATTGGTGCCGTGGATCGCATACTGGCCGCGATCCAGCACGAGGGCGCGGGTGCCCATGGGATTCCCCCGGCTTCCACCCGGAATGACGTTGGGCAGCCGCGGGTTGTCGCGGCGCACCTCGTCCGGCGGCGACCAGGCCGGGCTCACATACTTGCCCTGCACGGCGGCCTCGCCGGACCATTGCTTGCCGGGACGGCCGACCGCGACCGGGTACTGGATGGCGGAGCCGTAGCCCGTGACGAGGTAGAGCTTGCGCTCGGAGCTCTTGACCACGATCGTGCCGGGCTCCACCCCGGCGTCGAACCGCACGGCCTGGCGCGCCTCGGCCGAGCCGAGCGCGCCCACCATCAGCGCCGCTGCCGCGAAAACCCCGAGACCCGACCGCCGCATGCCCGTCACTCCTGGTTGGCGCCGAACATGATCCGGCGGCTGTTTCCGTATCATTTCGCCCCATAAGACTTGGTCAAAGCAGGCCCGGACGGCCTGCTCGCCAACGGTGCGCGAAAGCCGCGTTGGCCCGATCTGACCGAGTCGGGTCGCAGAAGCTTGACTATTCGGGAAACACCCGAGCCGCCATCCTTGTTCCCGGTCCGGCTGGACAATGACGAGCCGATGCGGTGGAAGCTCGCCCGGGCCTGTGCGACCCCCGCGGCAACGGCGTCACCGCCCCTTCAGGAGCCCGCCCACGCGATGACCCCTTCGCTCATCCGGCGCCGGCTCGTGCTCCATGTCGGCGGCTTCGATCCTGTTGGCCCCGAGGCGGCCCATGCCCGTTTCGTGCGCGAGGCGCGGCGGTTCGAGAGGGCCTGGACTGTCCGGGCCGAGGTGTCCGGCGCGGAACTCTCGCCCGATCTCGCCACCTGGACGGTGGACGCGTCCGGGCCAAATTGGGTCGTGCATTCCGAACTGCTGCTTCTGCGCTGGGACGACGTCATGGCGGCCCAGGCCCGGGCGCCGGCGCTCCGCCGGCTCGGGCTGGGGCTTCTGGCCTTTGCCGATTTCGTCGCCGGTGGCGCGCTGTGGGCCTATGCCCGGCACGCCTGGCGCTATGCCCTGTTCTTTCTCTACCCCTATCTCCTGCTCGCGCTGCTGGCCGGGGTCGCGGCCCTGATCGGCTGGGCCGGCGCGCGGGCAACCGGATCGGGCCTGGCCGGGGCGGCCCTCGGCGCCTGCGCCTTCGCGCTTCTCCTCGCCTGGGCGTGGCGGCGCCTGCAACTCGCCCATCTCCTGGACGACTGGAGTTTTGCCCGGGGCTATGTCCGGGCCGAGCACCCGGTCCTGTCGCCGCGGCTCGACCGCGTCGCCGGGGCGCTCCTCGCCGCCGCGGCCGAGGGGCGGGCGGACGAGATCGTGATTGTCGGCCATTCCCTCGGGGCCGTGCTGGCGGTCGACATCCTGGATCGGGCACTCGCTCAGGCGCCGGGGCTCGGCCAGGACGGTCCGGCCGTGATCCTGGTGACGGTGGGGTCCTCCATTCCGAAGATTGGCCTGCACCGGGGCGCCCGCCGCTTCCGGGCCGCGCTGGCCCGGGTCGCCGAGGCGCCGGGCCTGTTCTGGGTCGAGTACCAGGCGGTGACCGACGCCATGAACTTCTACAAGACGAACCCGGTTCGGCTGCTGCTCGGCCGGGACACGGGCGGGCCCGCCGTGCGGGTGGTTCGCATCAGCCGCATGCTCCAGCCGGCTTATTATCGGCGCATCAAACGGAACTTCTTTCGCGTGCATAACCAGTTCGTCAGCGGCAACGACCTCCGGGCCGCCTATGATTACTTCATGGTGGTCTGCGGCCCCGTCCCGGTCCGGGAGCAGGCGCTGGCGCCGGAGGGTGCGGGCGCCCGAATCGCAGCCGACGGCTCGCTCGTCCCTCCGAGCCTGTCCGGAGAGGGGGCGGCCCTGCCGCGGACCGCCCGATGACGCCGCTCATCGCCAAGGTCACCTTCGTGGCGCTCATGGTCGGCTGGTACGTGATCCGGCGGCCCTATGAGCGCAAGGCGAGCCGGGCGCGCGTGGTGCGGTCTGCCCGGGACCTGCGCGAAACCATCCTGCTGCTGGTGTCGCTGACCGGGCTCGGCATCGTGCCCGCGGTTTATGTCGCGACGGGGTTTCCGCGGGCCGCCGAGCGCGGCTTCGAACCGGCGGTCGCCTGGCTCGGCCTCCTCGTGGCGGTCGCCTCGCTGGTCGTGTTCCGCCTCACCCACAAGGCGCTTGGCCGGAACTGGTCGGTCAGCCTCGACGTCCGCGAAGACCACAAGCTGGTCGAGACTGGAATCTACCGGCACGTGCGCCACCCGATGTACACGGCGTTCTGGCTCTGGGCACTCGCCCAGGCCCTGCTTCTGCCGAACTGGGTAGCGGGGCTGTCCGGGCTGATCGGCTTCGGAATCCTGTACGGGTTCCGCATCGGCCGCGAGGAGCGCCTGATGCTGGACACCTTTGGCGACCAGTACCGGAGCTATGCGGCCAGGACGGCGCGGCTGATTCCGTGGCTGCACTGAGGCCGATCCGCCTCGGCCGGTTGCGCCTGCCCACCCGGACTGTGTCTCCTAGGCGACAATGGTGGACGCGATGTGCTGGATCCCGGAGGTTGAACCAGCCGGAAATTAACGTTCTCCCAGCGTTGCCCCGCTTTGCCCCGCTGATAGTCCAACCCCAAGAGCGACTGTGGCTTTTTCGCACTAGAGAGGGGAGGGGAACCCCTTATAGCATCCGCTCGATACCAGTGCTGCGTACCAACGAACAACTCCGTAGTCCTAACGAAGGGGTCTCTTGTCATGAAGAAGATTTTCGCAATCGCCGCCGTGGCCGGCGTCGTCCTCAGCGCCGGTGCCTGCATCGGCAAGGGCAAGGCCCCGCCGCCGGCTCCGGTTCCGACCGCGATCATCACCAAGGGCTAAGCCCTACCAACGTGGAGGGTCGCCGTTCGGCGGTCCTCCTACCCTGATCCCGGCGCCGCCGGTTGGTCGACGTGTGATCGTCGGCCAGCCGGCGGTGAGCCGGGATCTTGCGTTTAAGCGGGCTTTTCCCCGCCTGGATGCCCCGCATGGGCGTCTCCCTCCGCAGGTGCGGCGCGGTCCCCGAATCGCGACGGATCTGCCGACAGGGCACGTCGGTGCCCTTCGCTTGCCGGCCAGGCGGAGTCTCGTCTAGAGCGGCATCGGCCGGAGGCCGTCCGGCCCGATTCGATCGAGACATGGCTGCACAGATCCGGACCACGACGCGAGCGAGTTGGCACGGGCGGCAGCACCCGGATGGATCGGTGATGGCGATCTGCACAGCCCGCTCGGGACGCCTCGGATGAGCAGCAGCGCGCAGAAGATCGCTGAAGCCGCCGAGTTCCTGCGCGGCAATGGTTTCGACGGCCGTTTCGATTGCGCCATGGTGCTCGGCACCGGTCTCGGCCGCCTGATCGACGACCTCGAAGCCCCCGTGTCGCTCGCCTATGACGTGGTCCCGCACTTCCCGCAGCCGAGCGTGTCGGGCCACAGCGGCCGCATCATCGCCGGGCGCCTCGAGCGGAAGCGGGTGCTGATGTTCCAGGGTCGGGCGCATTACTACGAGACCGGCGACGCGGCCGCCATGCGGGTGCCGATCGGCGTCATCGCCGCCCTGGGCGGGCCGCCGCTGTTGCTGACCAACGCGGCCGGCTCCGTGAAGCTCGACTTCCGCCCGTCGAGCCACGTCATCATCACCGACCACATCAACTATTCGGGCATGAACCCCCTGCTCGGCGACCGCAGCGAGGGCCGCTTCGTGCCCATGGCCGGCGCCTATGACGAGCGGTTGCGCAAGAAGCTGAAACTGGCCGCCATAGGCTCCGGCGTGACGGTCAACGAGGGCGTCTACATGTGGTTCTCGGGGCCGAGCTTCGAGACCGCGGCCGAGGTTCGCATGGCCCGGACCCTGGGTGCCGACCTGGTCGGCATGTCCACCGTTCCGGAGGTGATCCTGGCCCGGTATTTTGGCCTGCGCGTGGTGGCCCTCTCACTGGTCACCAACATCGCGGCGGGTGTCGGCATCGGCGCCCATACGCACCAGGACACGAAGACGGTGGTGGCAGGCGCCGCCCCGACCCTGCGCAAGCTCGTCCACGCCTTTCTGGCCCGGCTGGACGAGGTCTGACCGCCGCCCGAGGAACCGCTATGTCCCGACCCTCTCGGCCCGTCCTTCTGACGGGGGCCTCCGGCGCCCTCGGCCGGATGCTGACCCGGGCGCTCGGTGCGAAGGGCTGGACGCTTCGGCTGACCGACATCGCGCCCTTCCCTGACCAGATCCCGGACGGGGCCTCTTTCGAAGCCGCAGACCTTGTCGATCGTGACGCCGTCCTACGCCTGGCCGAGGGCTGCGGCACCATCCTGCATTTCGGCGGTGTCTCGGTGGAGCGGCCCTTCGACGAGGTCGTGGGACCGAATATCGGGGGGCTCTACACCGTCTACGAAGCGGCCCGGCGCAACCGCGCCCGCGTGCTCTTCGCCTCGTCCAACCACACGATCGGCTTCCACGAGCGGGCCACCACCATCGATTCCGAAAGCCCGTTCCGACCGGACGGCTATTACGGCGCGTCCAAGGTCTGGGGCGAGATGATGGGCCAGCTCTACTGGCACAAGCACGGGGTGGAGAGCGTGCTTGTCAGGATCGGCTCAAGCTTCCCGAAGCCGATCGACGCCCGCATGCTGGCCACCTGGCTGTCCTATGGCGACCTGGCCCGTCTGTGCGAGCGCGCGGTGGTGGCCGAGACGACGGGCTGCGCTGTGATCTGGGGCACGTCCCGCAACAGCCGCATGACCTGGTGGACCGGGGACGACCGCGACCGGATCGGCTGGGAGCCGCAGGACAGCGCGGACGACTTCATCGTTGAACTGGCCGGCGCGACCAGTGGCGATCCCTTCGTGGAGCGCTATCAGGGCGGCGCCTATGTGGCGCTCGACCGCTCGGCCTGACTTTGTGAATGGTAACATGACGCTGCTTGTCGCAATCACCGGGTGGGACCCGGCCCCCTGGCTCGACCGTTTTCGGCGGCTGCTCCCGGACCGGCCCGTGGTGGCGGTAGACGAGCCCTTCGACCCGGACACGATCCGCTACGCGGCCTCCTGGAAGCACCGGCCCGGCACCCTGTCCGGCCTGCCCCGGCTGGAGGCGATCTTCTCCCTCGGCGCCGGCGTCGATCACCTCGTCGGCGATGCCGGCCTGCCCGACGTGCCCGTGCTGCGCGTGGTCGACCAGGACCTCACCGAGCGCATGAGCGAATACGTCGTGATGCACTGCCTGATGCATCTCCGGCGCGGCTGGCTCTACGACGAGCGGCAGCGGCAGGGGCTCTGGCGCGACGAGCGCGACCAGCCCGCCGCCCGGGACGTGCGTGTCGGCATCATGGGGCTCGGCGTGCTGGGCCAGGACGCGGCCCGGAAGCTCGCGGTCATGGGCTTCGACGTGGCGGGCTGGAGCCGCTCGCCGCGGAGCCTGGACGGCATCGCGACCTTTGCCGGGGACGAGGGGCTCAGGTCCTTCCTGGCCCGCACGGATATTCTGGTCGTCCTGCTGCCGCTCACGCCGGCGACACGGGGTTTGCTCAACGCGGCGCTGTTCGGCGGTCTGGCGCGCGACGGCCGGCTCGGCGGGCCGGTGCTGATCAATGCCGGCCGCGGCGGCCTTCAGGTCGAAGCCGACATCCTGCAGGCCCTGGAGGACGGATCGCTCAAGGCCGCGACCCTCGACGTGTTCGAGACCGAGCCGCTGCCGGCCGCCTCGCCGCTCTGGTCGCATCCGGCGGTCCGGATCACGCCCCACAACGCCGCCATGAGCGACCCGGATGCGGTCGCGGCTGCCGTTGTAAGCCAGATCCGGCGGCACGAGGCCGGCGAGCCCTTCCGGCACGCCGTGGACCTCCGAACGGGGTATTAGAGCCGGGCTGGCCGGCCGGCATCTGTTTGCCGGCCGGAGCCGCGTCAGCGCGCGGGCAGGCGCGCGATCGTCTCGATCTTCATGCGCTCGCGGACCGGCAGGGCCGAGACGGCCACGCAGGTCCTGGCCGGCTTGTGAGGCGCGAACGCCTTCGCATAGACCTCGTTGACGCGGCCGTAATCCGCCATGTCGGTGAGGTAGACGGTCGCCTTCACGACGTCCTGCAGCGTGCAGCCGGCTCCCGCCAGGATCGCCTCGACGTTCTTGATCGACTGGATGGTCTGCTCAATCACGTCATCCGACACCACTTGGCCGGTGGCGGGATCGAGCCCGCCCATGCCGGAGGTGTAGACAAAGGAATCGACCACCGTCGCGTGAGAAAACGGCCCGGGAGGTGTCGGGGCGTTGGAAACGTTGACCAGCTTCATGGAAACCTCGGAAACGGTGCGTGAACGATCCTGATCAGCCGACATGCGGCTCGAGCCAGGTGCGGAGCATGGAGGCGGTCATGAACCCCGTCTTGCGGTCGAGCGCAGCGCCGTCACGCAGAAGGAGCAGCGTCGGAACGCCCCGGACGTTGTATTCCGCCGCGACCTCCAGATTGGCGGCCGCGTCCACCTTGACGATGTTGACCTTGTCCTTGAGGTCTTCACCGACGGAGGCGAGCATCGGCTCGATCTTTTTGCAAAGAACACAGCTCGGCGTGTAGAAGTCGATCAGGAGCGGCTTCGCGCTGCCCCGAAACTCGTTGAACACGTCCTGGGACGTCGCGTCCTGCAAGCCGGCCATCAGGCGAGCTCTTGGCGTTCGGGCGAGCCGGGCGCCATGTAGCTCAGGAAGCTGTCGGTGCCGATGTTCAGCGCGCCCGCGAAGGTGTTGAAGCCGTTGCCGGTGTTCACCGTCTCGAGGGTCTCGACCAGGTCCCAGTCGGTGGCGCCGAGCGCCTTCAGCGCCTCAATGTCGGCGGGCGTGATCGAGTGGGGGTCTCCGTTCGCCTTCATGGCGTAGTCGAACAGCGCCCGTTCCTTCTCCGACAGCTGCAGCTTGTCGGGATCGAACTTCAGCGCAGCCTTCACTTCCTCGTCGCTGGCGCCGGCGCTGAGCATCGCGGTGGCGTGAAACGACACGCAATATTCGCAATGGTTGATCTCGGCGAGCGCGGTCAGGATCGCTTCCTTCAGCTTCACCGACAGCTTGCCCTGCCCGAGCAGGACGTTGAGGCGGCGGAAATTGGCCTTGGCCAGCTCCGGAAACGCGCCGTAGCCCTTGAACAGGTTGGAGACACGGCCCGCGCCCCGGACGCGTTCCAGGTCGTCGTAGAGCTCCTTGAGGGGGCCGGTGGCGTCCTCGGGCGGAACGAGTTCGATGTAAGCTGTCACGCTGATCTCCCTGACGCCCGGGCCCCGGCAACCGAAGCTCAGCGGCCAGTGACTCCAGGGCTGTGTGACGATGCCGTCGAGCAACTCGAGCGGCCCCGCTTGCCACGGGCATAGCAAAGCTTCCTGACCCTGAACAAGGCTACACTTATGTGCAGCCCACGAATTCAGCAGGATCAGACATATATTTCCCGCCGCCGCCATTCGTCCCGCACCCCCTGGTTTCAGAGTAGCGCGGTGGCCTACTTTTTCGGGAACTCAGATTGTGCGCGTACCGCCTAGACGTCGATGCGGCGAACGTGATGAATGACGCTGAGCGCTGGACCGCGAAGCGGCACGAGCCGTATGGGCCCGGCGGGGGTAAAAGGGATGGACGCTGCGTTCGCAGAGATTGGTCGGGCGCGTCCGCGCCGGGCAACGCGTCGGCTCGTCGCCGGCCGCGGCTCCTACACTGACGACCTCGACATGCCGCGCCAGCTGCATGCAGCCTTTCTCCGCAGTCCCTACGCGCATGCGGAGATCGAAGCTCTCGCGTTGAGCGCGGCGCGTGAGCTGCCGGGCGTGGCGGCCGTCCTCTGCTGGGACGACATCGCCGCCGTGTGCCGGCCCTGGAAAACGGTGTCGGCCAGCTTCCCCGGGCTGAACTCGCCCGAGCAGCATCCCCTGGCCGCAACCCGGGTCGCCTTTCAGGGCGAGCCCGTCTGCATGGCGCTCGCAAGCTCCAGGGCGGTTGCCGAAGACGCGATCGAGCTGATCGAAGCGACCTTCCGCGAACTGGAGCCCGCCGCGGACTACCTGACGGGCCTCCAGCCCGGGGCGCCGCTGGCGCATCCGCATCTCGGCACCAACCTCGCCTGGAGCTGCGAGATCGGCTCCGGCCCCGTGGACGCGGCCTTCGCGGCCGCGCACGAGGTGGTGGCCTGCCGGCTCGTCTTCACCCGGCACACGGGCGTTCCGCTCGAGCCGAGAAGCATTCTGGCGAGTTACGATCCCGCCGCCGAGACCATGGAGGTGCGGGTCTCGAACCAGGTGCCGCACCAGCTGCAACTGCACGTCGCCGACCTGCTCGGCCTGCCGATGTCGCGCGTGCGGGTGCTGGCGCCGGATGTCGGCGGCGGGTTCGGCATCAAGATGCACGTCTATCCGGACGAGATCGCCGTCTGCGCCGCCTCGCGGCTGCTGGGGCGGCCGGTGAAGTTCGTGGCCGACCGCATCGAGAGCATGCTGTCGGACGTGCATGCCCGCGAGCACGTCGTCGAGGCCCGGATGGCGCTCGATGCCGAGGGGCTGATCACCGCCATGGACGTGCAGGATCTGCACGGGCTCGGTGCCTATTCGGTGTTTCCCCGCTCCAGCACCATGGAAACCGTGATGGCGCTCCGGCCGATGGGGGCGGCCTATCGGATGCAGGGCTTCCGAGCGCGCGCCGAGGTCGTGCTGCAGAACAAGGGCGTCACGGGCCAGTACCGCTCGGTCGGCCACCCGATCGCCTGCACGGTGACCGAGCGGCTGATCGATCTCGCGGCGCGCCGGCTCGGGCAGGATCCGCTCACCTTCCGGCGGCGCAACGTGGTGCGGGCCGTCGACATGCCGTTCGTGAACCCGGCCGGGCTGCGCCTGCTGGACCTGTCGCACGAGCGCTGCCTCGACCGGATCGAGAGCCTGATGGACCTTCCGGCTCTGAGGCGCGAGATCGCGCAGTGGCGCGAGGCCGGACGGGTCGTCGGCCTCGGTTTCGCGGTGTTCGTCGAGATGACGGCCTCGGGCTCGGAGGCCTATGGCCGCGGCAACGTGCCGGTGGCGGCGGTCGACACCGTGACGCTGACCGTCGAGCCGGACGGCAGCATCACGGCGAGCGCCAGCGTGGCCGAGATCGGCCAGGGCATCACCGAAGGCCTGGCCCAGATCGTGGCCGACGCGGTCGGAATCGCCGTGGAGCAGGTCGCCATGACCTGCGGCGACACGCG
>NZ_JAQGKF010000045.1 GCF_028290205.1 Enterovirga sp.
TGTTCGACAACGGCCGCCGCGGCCGCGTCATCACGGGCGCCAACAAGCGCCCGCTGAAGTCGCTCGCCGACATGCTGAAGGGCAAGCAGGGCCGCTTCCGCCAGAACCTGCTCGGCAAGCGCGTCGATTATTCGGGCCGCTCGGTCATCGTCGTCGGTCCGGAGCTCAAGCTGCACCAGTGCGGCCTGCCGAAGAAGATGGCGCTCGAGCTGTTCAAGCCGTTCATCTATGCGCGGCTCGATGCCAAGGGCTTCTCGGCCACCGTCAAGCAGGCCAAGAAGCTCGTCGAGAAGGAGAAGCCGGAGGTCTGGGACATCCTGGACGAGGTGATCCGCGAGCACCCGGTCATGCTCAACCGGGCGCCGACGCTGCACCGTCTCGGCATCCAGGCCTTCGAGCCCGTGCTGATCGAGGGCAAGGCGATCCAGCTGCACCCGCTGGTCTGCGCGGCCTTCAATGCCGACTTCGACGGCGACCAGATGGCCGTGCACGTGCCGCTGTCGCTCGAGTCGCAGCTCGAAGCCCGCGTGCTGATGATGTCGACCAACAACATCCTGCACCCGGCGAACGGCCAGCCCGTGATCGTGCCGTCGCAGGATATCGTGCTCGGCCTCTACTACCTGTCGATCGTGGCCGAGGGGGCGCCCGGTGAGGGCAAGGCCTTCGCCGACATCGGCGAGCTCGAACACGCGCTCGAGCAGAAGGCTGTCCACCTGCACACCAAGATCCGCTACCGGTGGAGCGGCCTCGACGAGGACGGCAAGCCCGTCGTGCGCTCCTACGACACGACGCCCGGCCGGGTGATCCTGTCCCGGATCCTGCCGCGGCACCCGAAGATCCCGTTCGACATCGTCAACAAGCTCATGCCCAAGCGTGACATCCAGGGGATGATCGACACGGTCTACCGGAACTGCGGGCAGAAGGAGACGGTCATCTTCTGCGACCGCGCCATGGCGCTCGGCTTCCACCACGCGTTCAAGGCTGGCATCTCGTTCGGCAAGGACGACATGGTGGTGCCGGAGAACAAGTGGGAGATCGTCGATCAGACCCGCGCGCTCGCCAAGGATTACGAGCAGCAGTACCAGGACGGCCTGATCACTCAGGGCGAGAAGTACAACAAGGTGGTCGATGCCTGGGCCAAGTGCTCGGACCGGCTCGCCGGCGAGATGATGAAACGCATCTCCACGGTCGGGAAGGACGAGCACGGCCGCGACAAGCCCGTGAACTCGATCTTCATGATGAGCCATTCGGGTGCCCGCGGTTCGCCGGCCCAGATGAAGCAGCTCGCCGCCATGCGGGGCCTGATGGCCAAGCCCTCGGGTGAGATCATCGAGAGCCCGATCATCTCGAACTTCAAGGAAGGCCTCGACGTTCTCGAGTACTTCAACTCGACCCACGGCGCCCGGAAGGGCCTCGCCGACACCGCGCTCAAGACGGCCAATTCCGGCTATCTGACGCGTCGTCTGGTCGACGTGGCCCAGGACGCGGTCATCCGCGAACCCGATTGCGGCACCGAAAAGGGCATCCGCATGCGGGCCATCGTCGATGCCGGCCAGATTGTGGCGTCGCTCGCCTCGCGCATCGTCGGCCGCTTCGTGGCCGAGGACGTGACGGCCCCCGACGGCACGGTCATCGTGCCGGCCCGCACCACCATGATCGAGGAGGAGCACATCTCCGCGATCACGGCCGCCGGCATCCAGGAGGTGAAGATCCGCTCCGTGCTGGTCTGCGCCTCGAAGAACGGCGTCTGCGCGACCTGCTACGGGCGCGACCTCGCCCGCGGCACGCCGGTGAACCACGGCGAGGCGGTCGGCGTGATCGCCGCGCAGTCGATCGGCGAGCCTGGCACGCAGCTGACGATGCGGACCTTCCACATCGGCGGTGCGGCCCAGATCGCGGATTCGTCCTTCGTGGAGTCGAATTTCGAGGGGACGGTCACCATCCGCAACCGGCAGGTCGCCCGCAATTCGGACGGCGAGCTGATGGCGGTCGGCCGCAACAACTCGGTCGTGATCGTGGGCGCCGACGGTGAGGAGCGGGCTGTGCACCGCATCCTGTACGGCTCGCGCCTCAAGGTCGATGAGGGCGACACGGTGAAGCGCGGCCAGCGCATCGCCGAGTGGGACCCCTATTCGCGCCCGATCCTGACCGAGCTCGACGGCGTGGTCGCCTACGAGGACCTGCTCGACGGCATGTCGATGACGGAAACGACCGACGAGTCGACCGGCATCTCCAAGCGCGTCGTGATCGACTGGCGCGGGTCCGCCCGCACCTCGGACCTCAAGCCCGCGATGGTCATCCACACCAAGGACGGCAAGGTCGCGAAGCTGCCGCGCGGCAGCGACGCCCGCTACCTGCTGCCGGTCGAGGCCATCCTGGCCGCCGATCCGGGCTCCAGCATCAAGGCGGGCGACGTGCTGGCGCGCGTCTCGACCGACTCGGCGAAGACCCGCGACATCACGGGCGGTCTGCCGCGCGTGGCGGAGCTGTTCGAGGCGCGTCGGCCGAAGGACGCCGCCGTGATCGCCGAGAAGTCGGGCACGATCCAGTTCGGGCGCGACTACAAGAACAAGCGCCGGCTGTCCCTGCATCCGCATGACGGGTCCGAGGCGGTCGAGTACCTGATCCCGAAGGGCAAGCACATCCACTTGCAGGACGGCGACCAGGTCGAGCTTGGCGACTTCATCGTCGACGGCAATCCGGCGCCGCACGACATCCTGGCGATCAAGGGCGTGGAGGAGCTTGCTGCCTACCTCGTCAACGAGATCCAGGAGGTCTACCGGCTCCAGGGCGTGAACATCAACGACAAGCACATCGAGGTCATTGTCCGTCAGATGCTGCAGAAGGTGGAGATCACCGAGAGCGGCGATTCCGAGATCCTGACGGGCGACCAGCTGGACCGGCTCGAACTTGAGGAGATCAACGAGCAGCTGATCGCCGAGAAGAAGAAGCCGGCGGTCGGTGTGCCGGTCCTGCTCGGCATCACCAAGGCCTCGCTGCAGACGCGCTCCTTCATCTCGGCCGCCTCCTTCCAGGAGACGACCCGGGTGCTGACGGAGGCTGCGGTCAACGGCAAGGTCGACACGCTGGAAGGCCTGAAGGAGAACGTGATCGTGGGCTCGCTCATCCCGGCCGGGACGGGTGCGCTGAACACGCAGATCCGTCAGGTCGCGGCCAAGCGCGACGAGCTCATCCTCGCCCAGCGCAACGCCGAAGCGGCCGCCCGCGCGGCCGAGGCCCAGGCTCACGCCCAGGCCCAGTTCGCGGAGCTGCCGCCCGCGGCCGAGTAAGGCGGGCGGCGAGCTTCGCCGCCCCTGATCTCGTCTGATCTATCTGAGAGGGCCGCCGCGAGGCGGCCCTTTCGTTTTGAGGGCGGGCCCTCAGGCCGGCGGGCTGCCCGCACCGGCCCGGCCGGTGCCGCTGAGCGGGTTTTCTGGGTCCCAGCCGTAGCGCAGCGTCTCGAACCGCATGCTCATGGCGTCCACCATCAGGAGGCGGCCGACCAGGCCCTCGCCGAACCCCACGATCTCGCGGATCACCTCGAGGGCCATGAGCGAGCCCATGATGCCGGCAAGCGCGCCGAGCACGCCGGCCTCGGCGCAGCTCGGCACCGCGCCCGGCGGCGGCGGGGAGGGGAACAGGCAGCGATAGGTCGGGTTCGGGCGGCCCTCGGGCCCGGTCTCGTGCGGGCGCAGCGTGGTCAGGGAACCGTCAAAGGCGCCGAGCGCCGCCGTGACCAGCGGCCGGCCCTCGTGGAAACAGGCATCCGACACGGCGTAGCGCGTCGCGAAATTGTCCGACCCGTCTGCCACGAGGTCGTAATCCGCAACCAGCCTGCGGCCGTTCTCGACGGTGAGCCGTGTCGGGTGCGGCACGAGGCGCACATGCGGGTTAAGGCGGGCGATCGCCGCGGCGGCGCTCTCGACCTTGGGCCGGCCGAGATCGGGCGTGCCGTGCAGCACCTGTCGTTGCAGGTTCGACAGCGACACCGTGTCGTCGTCCACCACCCCGACGGTCCCGATCCCGGCCGCCGCCAGATATTGGATCAGCGGTGAACCGAGGCCCCCGGCCCCGATCACCAGCACGCGGGCGCGGCCGAGCTTCTGCTGACCGGGGCCGCCGACATCGCGCAGCACGATGTGGCGGGCATAGCGTTCGAGCTCGTCGGGAGAGAGAGGCATGGACGGGATATGGCCCAGACGGGCCGGCCCGGACAGAGGCCCCGCGGCGCGGCGCGCCTTGGCAAGCTCCGGATCCCGAGGCATGGTCCGGCCAACGAGACGCGAGGCGAGGATGAAGGACGTGACCCGTCAGGAGGGCTTGTGGCCGCGTGGCCCAGGGCCGGGTTTCGCCGCTGCCACCTCGGCGCCCTCCGGGTCACCCTCGTGACCGAGGGCCCGGAGGCCCTCCCGGTGCCGGACCCGATCCGGACCGGCGCAGTCCAGCGCGAGGCTGCCTGACCCCACCCGTGCGTCCCGATTGCATCTTGCAGCCGCGCTCGTCACATCGGCCGGCGGAAGATGTCGGGCCGGCCACCCTTTCCATTCTCATGAGGCAGCGATGAATCCGCTCAAGACCCTGTTTGCCGAGTATGGTCAGGCGATCTGGCTCGATTTCGTGGCCCGCGGCTTCGTGGCGGGCGGGGATTTGGCCCGGATGGTCGAGGCCGACGACGTGCGGGGCGTCACCTCGAACCCGTCCATCTTTGAAAAGGCGATTGGCCACTCCGCCGAGTACGACGACGCGCTGAGGGCCTCGGGCCGCGATCCCGGCCGGCCCGTGATCGGGCTCTACGAGGACTTGGCGATCGCCGACATCCAGGCCGCGGCCGACGTCTTGCGGCCGGTCTATGACGCCACCGCCGGCCAGGACGGCTATGTCAGCCTCGAGGTGTCGCCCTATCTGGCGCTCGACACGGACGCGACCCTGGCCGAGGCGCGCCGGCTCTGGAGCGCGGTCGGGCGAGACAACCTGATGGTCAAGGTCCCGGCCACCGGCGAGGGCGTGCCGGCCATCCGGGCCCTGATCGGCGACGGCATCAACGTCAACGTGACGCTGCTCTTCGCGCAGGACCGCTACGAGGACGTGGCGGAGGCCTATCTGGACGGGCTCGAGACGCTGGCCCGCGCCGGCGGCGATCCCGGCCGGGTGGCGAGCGTCGCGAGCTTCTTCATCAGCCGCATCGACGCCGCGGTCGACAAGGAGCTCGACGCCCGCATCGCGGCCGCCAACGATCCGGACGAAAAGGCGGCGCTCGCCGGCCTGAAGGGCAAGGTGGCCATCGCCAACGCCAAGCTCGCCTACCAACGTTACCTTCGGCTCTTCGGGCCGGGCCGCTTCGATGCGCTGGCCGCCAAGGGCGCCCGGCCGCAGCGCCTGCTCTGGGCCTCCACTGGCACCAAGAACAAGGCCTACCCGGACACGCTCTATGTGGACGAGCTGATCGGGCCTGACACGGTCAACACCGTGCCGCCCGCGACCCTGGACGCGTTTCGCGACCATGGCCGGCCGCGGGCCTCGCTGCAGGAGGGCGTGGCGGAGGCCGAGGAGGTGCTGCGCCGCCTCGCCAGGGCCGGCATCTCGCTCGACACCATCACGGCCCGGCTCGTCGAGGAGGGCGTGGCCCTGTTCAAGGACGCGGCCGACGCCCTGCTCGGCGCTGTCGCCGGCAAGCGCATGGCCGTGCTCGGCCAGGCCCTCGGCCGCCAGACGCTCGCCCTCGGTGACGCCCTCTCGGGCGAGGTGACCGGCCTGGCCGAGAACTGGCGCCAGGACGGCCGCGTCCGCCGCCTCTGGGCCGGCGACGCGACGGTCTGGACCGGCGCGGACGAGGCGCGCTGGCTCGGCTGGCTCGACGTTCTGGACCGCGAGGAGCCCAAGCTCGACCGCTACCGCCAGCTTTCCGAGGAGATCCGCCGGGACGGCTTCACGGATGCGCTGCTGCTCGGCATGGGCGGCTCGAGCCTCGGGCCCGAGGTGCTGGCCGAGACCTTCGGGCAGCGTCCTGGCTTCCCGCGCCTCCGCATCCTCGATTCCACCGACCCGGCCCAGGTCCGGGCCACCGTGGATGCGGTCGATCTCGCCCGCACGGTGGTGATCGTGTCCTCGAAATCCGGCTCCACGCTCGAGCCGAACGTGTTCCGGGACTACGTGCTGGCCCGCATGCAGGAGGCGGTCGGAGCCGAACAGGCCGGTTCGCGCTTCATTGCGGTCACCGATCCGGGCTCGGCCATGGAGGCGGCGGCCCGGCGGGACGGCTTCCGGCACGTGTTCCACGGCGAGCCGGGCATCGGCGGGCGCTATTCGGTCCTGTCGGCCTTCGGCCTCGTGCCGGCGGCCGTGATGGGCCTCGACCTCGCGGCCCTGGTGCAGAGCGCCCGGGCGATGATGCGGTCCTGCGGCCCCGACGTGCCGCCGAACCAGAATCCCGGCATCCAGCTCGGGCTCGCCATGGGGGCGGCGGCCAAGGCCGGCCGCGACAAGATCACGATGGTGGCCCCGGCCGCCCTGAAGGATTTCGGCGCCTGGGCCGAGCAACTCATCGCCGAATCCACCGGCAAGGACGGGCTCGGCCTGATCCCGGTCGACGGGGAGCCGCTCGGTGCGCCGGGCGTCTACGGGCAGGACCGGCTATTTGTGCAGCTCCGCCTCGACGGCCGTCCCGACGCGGCCCAGGACGCCGCCCTGGCAGCGCTGGAGGCGGCCGGCCAGCCGGTGATCCGCATCGACCTCGCCCGGCCCGACGACATCGTGCAGGAATTCTTCCGGTTCGAATTCGCGACGGCCGTGGCCGGTGCGGTGCTGGGCATCAACCCCTTCGACCAGCCCGATGTTGAAGCGAGCAAGATCAAGACCCGCGAACTCACCGACGCCTTTGACCGCGACGGCAGCCTGCCGGCCGAGACGCCGATCTGGTCCGGCGAGGGTGTCCAACTCTACACGGACGCCCGCAACGCCGAGGCGCTCGGTCGCGCCGGCGCCAGCGATCTCGCGGGCTGGCTGCGGGCCCATCTGGGCCGGGCCGGGCCCGGCGATTACGTGGCCTTCCTGGCCTATCTGGAGCGCAACGCGGCCCATACCGAGCTGCTGACCCGGATGCGCAGGGCGGTGCGGGATTCCAAGCGCGTGGCGACCTGCGTCGGGTTCGGGCCGCGCTTCCTCCACTCGACGGGCCAGGCCTACAAAGGCGGGCCGAACACGGGCGTGTTCCTGCAGATCACCGGCGACCCGCCGGCCGACCTCGCGGTTCCCGGCCGTCGCGCCACCTTCGGCAGCATCGAGGCCGCGCAGGCGCGGGGCGATTTCGGCGTGCTGGCCGAGCGGGGACGCCGCGTGCTGCGCGTCCATCTCACCGGCAGCGCGTCCCATGGCGGGCTGCAATCGGTGGCCGCCGCGCTCGGTGCCGCGCTCGGCTGAGAGCGGGCCCGGCCGGGCGAGCGCCATGCCGCAGCGCGCCCGGCCTTTCGCGCCTTGAGTCGCGTCCGGGCCCTGGCTAGCCTGCCCGGGCAGGTCCGGCCC
>NZ_JAQGKF010000084.1 GCF_028290205.1 Enterovirga sp.
GACCGCCCTTCCGTCGCGCCGCCTCGCAGAAGGCTATGAGCGGCTGCGCGACCGATCGGACGCCCTGCAGGGGCGCGAGGGTCGTCGGCCCCGCATCGTGCTGGCGCAGCTCGGCCCCGTCGCGGCTCACACGGCGCGGTCCACCTTCGCCCGCAACGCCTTCGAGGCGGTCGGCATCGAGGCCCTGCCCGTCCTGGCCGCGCCCGGTGGCGACGGCCTCGCGGCCGCCTTGCGGGAGGCCGGCACCGGCCTCGTCTGCCTGTGCTCCTCCGACGAGATCTATGCCGGCGAAGCCGAACCCGCTGCCCGGGCGCTCGCCGCGGCGGGTGCGGCCCGGATCTACCTCGCTGGCCGGCCCTCGCCGGACGACGAGGCGCGCTGGCGCGCGGCCGGGGTCACGGGCTTCGTGGGCGTCGGCTCCGACCTCCTGGTGTTGGGCGAGGACGCCCTCGCGGCGGGCGGGGCCTGACCTGGCAAGCCGGACACCTCGCCGTTGGACAGGCCGGGTGACCCGGCTTATCTCGAAAGGCGGATGAGCCGCCCCCGGCACAGCCGGCGCGCGCTCGTCCGTGGGAGCAAACATGAGCCGCATCCCCGATTTCGCATCGCTCGCCTTTGCGCCGACGGACATTCCTTCGCCGCCGGACGTCGCGACCGAGGCCTGGCTCACGCCGGAAGGGCTCGAGGTGCGGTCGAGCTATGGGCCGGCCGACCGCGCGGGCCTCGACTTCCTCGACACCTGGCCCGGCCTGCCGCCCTATCTGCGCGGCCCCTACCCGACCATGTACGTGAACCAGCCCTGGACCGTCCGCCAGTATGCGGGCTTCTCCACGGCGGAGGATTCCAACGCCTTCTACCGCCGCAACCTGCTGGCGGGGCAGAAGGGCCTCTCGGTCGCCTTCGATCTCGCCACGCATCGGGGCTACGATTCCGATCACCCGCGCGTCTCCGGCGACGTCGGCATGGCCGGGGTGGCCATCGATTCCATCTACGACATGCGGACGCTGTTCTCGGGCATCCCGCTCGACCAGATGTCCGTGTCGATGACCATGAACGGCGCCGTGCTGCCGGTGCTGGCGCTCTATGTCGTGGCGGCCGAGGAGCAGGGCGTCACGCCCGACAAGCTCGCCGGCACCATCCAGAACGACATCCTCAAGGAGTTCATGGTCCGCAACACCTACATCTACCCGCCCGCGGGCTCGATGCGGATCATCGGTGACATCTTCGCCTATACGGCGGCGAACATGCCGAAGTTCAACTCCATCTCGATCTCCGGCTACCACATGCAGGAAGCCGGGGCGACGCAGGATCTCGAGCTCGCCTATACGCTGGCGGACGGGGTCGAATACATCCGGGCGGGGCTCGCCGCCGGGCTGACCATCGACCAGTTCGCGCCGCGCCTGTCGTTCTTTTGGGCGATCGGCATGAACTTCTCCATGGAGGTGGCCAAGCTGCGCGCCGCCCGCCTCCTGTGGGCGAAGCTCGTCAAGGGTTTCGAGCCCAAGAGCGACAAGTCCTTGCCGCTGCGCACCCATTGTCAGACCTCGGGCTGGTCCCTCACCGCTCAGGATCCGTTCAACAACGTGGTCCGAACCTGCATCGAGGCCATGGCCGCGACCCAGGGCCATACGCAGTCGCTGCACACCAACGCCCTCGACGAGGCCCTGGCGCTGCCGACCGACTTCTCCGCCCGCATCGCCCGCAACACCCAGCTCTTTCTGCAGCAGGAGAGCGGCACCAGCCGCGTCATCGACCCGTGGGGCGGCTCCTACTACATCGAGCGGCTGACGGCCGAACTCGCCGGCAAGGCCTGGAGCCACATCCAGGAGGTCGAGCGGCTCGGCGGCATGGCCAAGGCCATTGAGGCCGGCATCCCGAAGCTCCGCATCGAGGAGGCGGCCGCCCGCACCCAGGCGCGCATCGATTCCGGCGCCCAGACGGTGGTCGGGGTGAACAAGTTCAAGCCCGTCGACGACCGCGAGCTGGACGTACTCAGGGTCGACAACTCGGCCGTGCGGGCCCTCCAAATCGACAAGCTCAAGCGCCTGCGCGGCGAACGGGACGAGAGCGCCGTCACGGTGGCGCTGGCCGGGTTGTCCGAAGCGGCCAGCGGTGGCGGCGGCAACCTCCTGGCCCTGGCGGTGGAGGCTGCCCGGGCCAAGGCGACGGTCGGCGAGATCTCGGACGCCCTGGAGCGTGTCTGGGGGCGGCACCGGGCCGAGATCAAGGCGATCTCCGGGGTCTACAAGCGGGAGGCGGGCGGCATGTCGCCGGCAGTGGAACGGGTGCGGCAGCAGGCCGAAGCCTTCGAGCAGGACGACGGGCGGCGACCCCGCATCCTGGTCGCCAAGATGGGCCAGGACGGTCACGACCGCGGCCAGAAGGTGATCGCCTCGGCCTTTGCCGACCTTGGATTCGACGTCGACATCGGGCCGCTCTTCGCCACCCCGGCCGAGGCCGCCCGGCAGGCGATCGAGAACGACGTCCACGTGGTCGGCGTGTCCTCGCTCGCGGCCGGGCACCTGACCCTCGTGCCCGAATTGCGGTCCGCCCTCGCCAGCTACGGGCGGGAGGACATCATGATCGTGGTCGGCGGCGTGGTGCCGCCCGGCGATTACGACGCCCTCTACCGGGCCGGCGCCGCGGCCATCTTTCCGCCCGGCACGGTGATTGCCGAGGCGGCCGAGCGGCTGCTGCAGGACCTGAATCGGCGGCTCGGCTACTCGGTGCACGAGGCCGCCGCCTAGAGCGCGCTCCGGCCGCTCAGCGCGGCTGTGCCCCTTTGGGCGGCGTGGGTCTGAGCCGGACATAGGTGCCGAGCTCCGGGTCGAAGCCCGGATGGTACCAGCGATCCGCCGCGAGACGGGCGCCCCAACGCCCGCGAAACCGCGCCACCTCGGCCTCGTGCCGGGCCAGGGCCTCGGGCGTCCAGTGCCGGCTCGCGGCCTCGCGGTGATGCAGCACGGCCTCGGGCACCATCAGCGTGCGCCAGCCGCCGTCGTCGAGACGGAGGCAGAGGTCGACGTCGTTGAAATCCACCGCGAACCGCTCGGCGTCGAAGCCGCCCACGGCGTGGAATTTCCGGGCCTCCACGACCAGGCAGGCGGCCGTCACGGCCGCGACCCGGTGCGTCCGGCGCAGCCGGTCGAGATGACCCGGCGCATGGCCCGGGAAGAAGCGGTGCGCGTGGGTCGCCATGCCGCCGCCGGTGCCGAGCACGATGCCGCCATGCTGGATGCGGCCGTCCGCGTCCACCAGCTTCGCCCCCACCGCCCCCACCTCCGGCCGCAGGGCCTCGGCCGCCATTCGCTGCAGCCAGTCCGGCCGGTACGCCTCGACATCGTTGTTGATGAAGCCGAGCAGCCCCTCCGACGCCTGCCGGGCCGCCGCGTTGTTCATGGCCGCGAAGTCGAACGGGCCGGGCCAGCGCAGGATGCGGGCCGCGCCGCTCGCCTCGATCTCGCGCAGATAGGCCAGCGTCGCCGGATCGCGGCTGTCGTTGTCCACGACCACGATGTCGAGCCGTGCCCAGTCGGTGCGGCCCCGCAAGCTGGTCAGGCAGGTGCGCAGCAGGTCGACCCGGTCACGCGTCGGCACGATCAACGTGGCGAGCGGGACCGGCTCCGGCAGCGGACGGCGGATGCGCACCATGCCGTCCGGGCAGGTCTCGAGGCGGGCTGCGAGGCCGGCCCGGCGCAGCGCCCGCCCGGCCATTTCGGCATGGGCGGCGGGCTCGGGCGCGACGGGGCCCTCCCGCCGGCCGAGGATGCGGG
>NZ_JAQGKF010000096.1 GCF_028290205.1 Enterovirga sp.
GGCGTGGCGGCCGGTGCGGCCGTCTTCAGCCGGTAGGCTTCATAGGCCGGAGGGCCGGCCAGCAGCCCGAGGCCGAGCAGAACGGCTGCGGCGGCCGCGCCGGCATAGCCGCCGCGCCCCCGGCTCCGGGCAGGCAGGACCGGAACGGAGCGCTGCCGCGCCAGGACGGCATCGGGGCCGCGCACCGCCGATGGGGCGCTGACCAGATAGGCGTGCACCGGCTGTGGGATGTTCTTGAGGTGCCGGGGGCCGAGTTCGGTGAAGTCGACCGCGAGCTTGTTCGATACGGCCTCCTGGACGGCGCGCGACACGCACACGCCGCCGGGCGGGGCCAGGCCCTCCAGCCGGGCCGCGATGTTGACGCCTTCGCCCAGGAGATCGCCGTCTCGCTCGACCACGTCGCCGATGGTGAGGCCGATTCGGAAGGCGAGGCGCCGGCCAGGATCCGGCCCGACCTGCCCGTCCCGCAAGGCGGCCTGGATCTCGACGGCGACCCGGACGGCCTCCACGGCCGAATCGAACTCGCACATCACCGAATCGCCGGCGGTGTTGAAGATCCGCCCGCCGCCGCGGGCCACCAGGGCGTCAAAGATCTCCCGGGCGGCCGCCAGGTCACGAAGCGTGCCCTCCTCGTCCTCCGCGATCAGGCGCGTGTAGCCAGCCACGTCCGCAGCCAAGATCGCGGCGATCTTGCGCTTCAGGGGGACGACCCGGCCGGAGGCGGCGGGAGCTGCGGAGGGGGCGGTCATGCGTCTCAGTCTTTGTGCATCATGCCGAGGCGACATGAAGGCAGAATGCCGGCCATTGCCGTTTCCGTCGCACACCCCATGTTGCCGACCTGCCCCGAAGCGGGGGGCGCACGGGAAGCCCGATGACCAGCGACCGGCCTGCCCCTGACGCGAGCGCCTCCGTTTTCGCCACTGTTGCGAGCCCGCCCGCGCTGCCGCAAGAGGATCTTGCTGCATTGCGGGCCGCCGTGGCGGCGCTGGAGCGCTCGAGCCTCGCCGGGCGGCTCAGCAGCATGGCCGGCACACCCCTGGAGCTGCTGGGGCGGGCCCTCCCGAGCGTCGCGCGCGAAATGGTGTCGGCGGCGGTGAGCCGGGCCCTCAAGGTGGCGCTCCGGGTCGCGCTGACCACCTTGCCGCGCGGCGAAAGCGGCCCGCGGAGCGGGCGCAGCCACACGGTCCTGGCGGCGATGTCCGGAGCGGCCGGCGGAGCGCTCGGCCTCGCCACCCTGCCCCTGGAACTCCCGGTCTCCACCACCCTGCTGCTGAGGGCCATCGCCGACGAGGCCCGCCGGGAGGGCGAGGACCTGTCGGACCCGGAGGCCGCCCTCGCCTGTCTGCAGGTTTTTGCGCTCGGCTCCCGGACGGAGGCGGATGACCTCGCCTCCAGCGGCTATTTCGCCGTCCGGGGCGCGCTTGCCAAAACCGTCACCGAGGCGGCCCGGCTGGCGGCCGGCAAGGGTCTGGCCGATCGAAGCGCTCCCGCGCTCGTGCGCCTGACGGCCCAGATCGCGTCCCGGTTTGGCGTCGCCGTCTCGCAAAAGGTCGCGGCCGGAGCCGTCCCGGTGATCGGCGCCCTCGGCGGGGCAGCCGTGAACGTGGCCTTCACGGACCATTTCCGCCGGCTGGCCCGGGCCCATTTCACGGTGCGGCGGCTCGAGCGCCGATACGGGGCCGAGCCGGTCCGGGCGCTGTACGAGGAGATCAGAACGGCCCGGGCCCCGGAACTGTCCCACGGCACCCGCCCGGAGGCTTAACCAGCCGTTCACGGTGTCGGCCAAATCCTCCTCACCTGGCCCGAACGGAGCGGCCGGGACTGCGCTTGATGGTGCAGCACGGAGGATACGGAAGTGCTCGACACAACGACCCTGAACGCCATCGGGCGCCAGCTTCGCATGATGTACCCGGTCGGAGCCTCGGCGACGCAGGCCGGAGAGCGGCCGGCGGGCGGGACCGTCCCGCCGAGCCCCGCCAACTTCGGTCCGCTTCTGCCGCCGAGACGCGGCACCGAACCGGATCGCTGCCCGCCGATGCGCTGAGCGCGGCGACACGAAAGCGGGCATCGTGGCTGCTGGGCTCAGAGGCCCGGGCTCAACGGTGAGACGAGGTTTTGAGGGAAGGGCCGGCGGCCGGTTTCCGCGCGCTTCCCGGGAAGAAGCACTGGTCGGAGTGGCAGGATTTGAACCTGCGACCCCCACGTCCCGAACGTGGTGCGCTACCAGACTGCGCTACACTCCGACAGAGCGGCGGCTATAGCCGCCCGACTCGACGGCCGCAAGCGCGAAGACGCGCTCGCGGCCATTCTGTGCACCTATTCGGCGGCGTGCTGCGCGTGCAGCCGGGTTCCGCCCGCCAGGAGCTTGTTCAGGGCGCCCAGATACGCCTTGGCCGAGGCCACCAGCGTGTCCGGATCGGCGCCGCGGGCCGTGACGCTGCGGCCTTCGGCTCCGAGCCGAACCGAGACCTCCGCCTGGGCGTCGGTGCCCTCCGTCACGGCGTGGACCTGGTACAGCTCCAGGGCCGCCTCGTGCGGCACCAGGGCCTTGATGGCGTTGAACACGGCATCCACCGGCCCGTTGCCGTCCGCCTCCTCGGTGGCGGCCCGCCCGTCGATGTCGAGCCGCAGCGTGGCGCGTTGCGGCCCGCGCGTGCCGGCGATCACCGTCAGCGACACCAGCCGGATGCGGTTGTGCGCCTCCGCCACGTTCTCGTCGACGAGCGCCTCGATATCCTCGTCATAGACGTGCTTCTTGCGGTCGCAGAGGTCCTTGAAGCGCCCGAACACGTCCTGGAGCTGGTTGTCGGACAGGCGGTGGCCCATCTCCTCGAGCTTGGACCGGAAGGCGGCCCGCCCGGAATGCTTGCCCATCACCAGCGAGGTCTTGGACACCCCGACGGTGGCCGGGGTCATGATCTCATAGGTCTGGGTGTGCTTCAGCATCCCGTCCTGGTGGATGCCCGATTCGTGGGCGAACGCGTTCCGGCCGACGATGGCCTTGTTGTACTGGACCGGGAACGACGTCGCGGAGGCGACGAGCTTGGAGGCGCGGGTCAGCAGCGTCGATTCGATGCCGGTGTCGTAGGGATAGGCGTCGCCGCGCACGCGCAGCGCCATCACGATCTCCTCGAGCGCCGCGTTGCCGGCCCGCTCGCCGATGCCGTTGATGGTGCATTCGACCTGGCGTGCGCCGCCCTCGACGCCGGCCAGCGAATTCGCCACCGCCATGCCGAGATCGTTGTGGCAATGGACGGAGAAGATCGCCTTGTCGGAGTTGGGCACGCGCTCCCGCACGGCCCGGAACAGCGCCCGGTACTCGTCAGGCGTCGTGTAGCCGACCGTGTCCGGAATGTTGATGGTCGTGGCGCCGGCCTTGATGACCCCCTCGACGCAGCGGCACAGGAAGTCGAGCTCGGTCCGGGTGCCGTCCTCGGCCGACCACTCGACGTCGTCGATGAGGTTGCGGGCACGTTCGACGGAGGCGATCGACATCGCCAGGACCTCGTCCGGCGATTTCTGCAGCTTGTACTTCATGTGCACGGGCGAGGTGGACACGAAGGTGTGGACGCGGCCGCGGCGGGCGCCGCGAACGGCTGCCGCGGCCCGGTCGATGTCGTTCGGAGCCGTCCGGGCGAGGCCCGCCACGATCGCCCGCTCGGTGCGGCGCGCGATCTCGGAAACCGCCTCGAAGTCGCCGTTCGAGGCGGCCGGGTAGCCGGCCTCGATGATGTCGACGCCCATCTGATCGAGCAGCTCGGCGACCTGGATCTTCTCCTCGAAGGTCATGGTCGCGCCCGGGCATTGCTCGCCGTCGCGCAGGGTGGTGTCGAAGATGAGGACCCGCTCGGGCGTGGGGGCGGGGGGTGTCGCGGTGCTGGTCATTGCGGTGGCCTCTCGTCTCGGCGCCGGCCGGCGCCCTTCGGTTCCGTCTTCGAGCCCCTGAGCGCCCAGGCGCTCGCGCCCGGCCGGCCCTCAGGGGCGGCTAAGAAGAAGGACCGAGAGGAGGCGCGCCCGTCCGGCCGCCAGGGAGGCGGAGCCGGCATCGGGGCTGAAAGAGTGCGTCGCGCGCACGGGCCATCCTCGTCGCTTGGCGCAGAGCCAAGCCCACATGCTGTAGCGGCGACGCCGCGGCGAGGCAAGGCGCCGCGCGGTCAGAACACGTAGCGCACGCCCGCGAAGACGCTTCGGCCCTCGCCCGGAAAGAAGATCGCGGTGGGCACGAGGCGGGCGTTCGACACGGGGCCGAAGTCGCTCACATAGCGAAGGTCGGCGAGATTGCGGGCGTCGAGATAGACCGAGAGGCCGCCCGGAAAGGTCATCCCGGTCTGCAGTCCGATCAGCGCGAAGCCCGGCAGGCGGCGCGTATTGGCGTGGTCCACAAAGGCGCCCTCCGGCACCAGGTCGAGGGCGGGAGCCAGGTAGAAGCCGTTCGGGTGCGTGTAGCCGAGCGTGGTCCGGAGCACGTGCGGCGGGATGCCGCCGATCCGGTTGTCGCCGTAGACCCGGTCTCCGACAAAGCGGAAGTCGTTCCAGGTATAGACCTGCGACAGGGTGATCGCGTCGCCCGCGCCGGGGCCGGAGAGGTCGCGCAGGAGGTCGATGCCGAGCCCGAGTTCGACGCCCTGATGCAGCGTCTTGTCGGCGTTGAAGGTCGCGGCCGGGATGCCGAGGCCGGCATCGGTCGAGAAGGTGATCAGCTCGTTCCGCAGCGTCGACCGGTAATAGGTCACGTCCCACCGCACCGGGCCGCTCCGGCCGCGCGTGCCGAGTTCCGCGGTCCAGGCCTTCTGCTGCCGCAGCGGCACGAAGGTCAGGCCGGAGAGATTGGCCTGGGCGAGGTCCGAGACATCCGGCACGTCGCGCGATTGCGTGATGTCGGCAAAGACCTGGAGCGTCGGCGCCGGCTGGTAGAGCAGGCCGAATTTGGGGCTGAACCCGTCATAGGCGCGCGCGGCCCTGCGGTTCGGCAGGGCGAAGCGGTTCTCTAGGTCGCGCTCGTCGTGGAACAGCTTGGCGCCGGTCATCAGGGCGAGTTCGGGCGTCAGCCAGAAGCGGTTGTCGACAAAGGCCTGGTAGTTGTTCGCCCGCTGCCGGGCAGAGGCCGTGAGGGCTCCCTCGCGGCCCCGCACATTGCCGAATTGCAGGGCCGAATTGGTGCCCCCGACATAGCGGGCCCCGACCGTCAGGTCGTTGCGGTGGCCGGCCAGGTCAAACGTGCCGGTCCAGTGCGGCGACACGCCATAGGTGACGCCGTCCTGAGCCAGGACCTGGAAGATCGGGTGGGACAGCCGCTTGTGGATGACCCAGGAATCGACGTCGAGCCGCCCGGTGTCGAGTTCGACGGAGGTGCGGTTGGCCAGCCGCTCCGTGCGGACGTCGCGCTTCTGGTTGCCGCTCACCGCGGCCGGGTTGGCGCGCTGCGGGTTCAGGAACGCGTCCAGGAGGGTCAGCGAGCCGGGCAGCTTCTGTCGGGTCAGCGCCGTGCCGAGGTAGAAGCGGCTCTCGATCCCGGGCGCCACCTGGATTCCGACATTGCCGTTGAGCTGGACGTAGTCCTGGTTCTGGTGGCTCCGGTAGCCGTCCTGGTGCGAGACGGTGGCGTTGATCAGCGCGTCGACCGGGCCCTCGATGCGGGACGCCTGCACCTGGGTCCGGAGGGCCCCGAAGGAGCCGCCTTCGAGCCGGACCACGTTGGAGCCGACCGCCGTGTAGGCCGTCGGCGTCACGAAATTCACCGCGCCGCCGAGGGTCGAGGAGCCGAAGATCAGGCCGTTGCCGCCGCGATAGACCTCGACGGAGCGGAGGGAGAGCGGGTCGATCTGGTAGAAATCGCCCGAACCGTCTGCGAGGTTCAGCGGGATGCCGTCCTGCAGGATCTCGATGCCGCGCAGGTGGAAGGCGCGTGCGATCCCGGAGCCCCGGATGCTGAGCCGGACCTCCTGCCCGTAGCGCTGCTGGGCGAACACGCCGGGCGTGTCCTTGAGCACGTCCGGCAGGCTGTTGGTGTAGCGGTTCTCGAAGGACGTCGCGTCGATGAAGGACACGGCGCCGACCGTGGACAGGACCCGTTCGCGCTGGGCCTGGACCGACGAGACGGTGGGGGAGCCCCGTGTGGCGGGACCGCCGCTCGGGTCGAGCCCGGGGGCGCGATGGCCGTCCGCACCGAGCCGGAGCGGCTCGGCGGGCGGGACGGCGGCCTGGGCCGGTCTCGCGACCGGAGCCGTCCGGGGCGTTGCCCGGGCAGTGCGAC
>NZ_JAQGKF010000112.1 GCF_028290205.1 Enterovirga sp.
CGGCGGCCGTCCCCCCCTCCGCCGCCCAGGTTTGCGCGCCCTCCGGCGACAGCGGCGCCCGGCCGGAGGCCGTCCGGCCAGGGCTGAGGGGCCTGCGGCGCTGGCTCCTGACGGGACTCGGCGTGCGGCTGCCGGGGGGCTGGCCGGCCGGCTCGCCACTGCTCGAGCTGTGGTCTCGCCTGCGCTTTCGGCTGCGGGCCGGGCCTGCGCTGCCGGCCGCCACCGCCGAGGCCGTCAGGGCGCTCGTGGACGAGGACTGGTACCTTCAGGCCTATCCGGACGTCGGCCACTCGGACTTGGCGCCGGCCGACCATTTTCTGCGCGTCGGCATGGCAGAGGGGCGTCGCCCCAACGCCCTGTTCGACTCCGCCTGGTACATGTCCCGCCTCGCGCCCCCCGCGCAGCCCGGCGCCGGCGGGCCGCCCGGAGCGGCGGTGCTGCACTACCTCGCGTCCGGATGGCGGGCGGGGGCGAGGCCGGGCCCGACCTTTGACGGCGCGGATTACCTGGCCCGCTACCCGGACGTCGCCGCGGCCGGGATCGACCCGCTGACCCATTTCATCCGGCACGGCCGCCGGGAGGGTCGCGACGGGCCGGCCCGGCCGTTGCGGCCAGCCGCGCCGGCGCCGGCCGGAGCGGAGCCCGAGGCCGAGGCGAGGCCCGGAAGCGATCCGGTCCTCCGGGCCTTCGCCGACCAGGTGCAGCGGCGGCAGGAGCTGTTTGTTGCGCGTGATCCCGGCAACGCCGAGGTCCTCCGCCGGCCGCTCGGGACGGGCCCGGTGGTGTTTCGGCCAGAACCCGCCGACAGCGCCGCCGCGCAGGACGCGCCCGGTCAGAACAGCTTGCGGTAGACCGTGAAGCCCGGGTGGTCGGCGACGCGGTCGTAGAGCGCCCGCGCGGTCGCGTTGCCGGCCTGCGTCAGCCAATAGACCCGGCTCGCACCCGCCTCCCTGGCGCGGCCGTACACGGCCTCGATCAGGGCGCGGCCGACCCCGCGTCCGCGGGCGGTCTCCGCCGTGAACAGGTCCTGGAGGTAGCAGTAATCGCCCGGCGTCCAGGTGGACCGGTGGAAAATGAAATGGACCATGCCGAGGAGGGGCCCGCCCTCGCCCCCGGCGGCGCAGAGACCGTGCATCGGCTCGGCCGGATCGAGCAGGCGCGCCCAGGTCAGGTCGGTGGTCGCGGCCGGCACGGCCGTGCCGTAGAACTCCAGGTAGCCGGCCCAGAGCGGCTCCCAGGCCGCCCGGTCCTGCGGCCCGAGCGGCCGCACCCGCACGTCCCTCACGTCACGGCCCTCGGGCCGGGCGGCTCCGGCGCGAAGCGGAAGCCCGCGGCGATCCGGTTCCAGCCGTTGATCAGGGCGATGGCCCCGGACAGATGCGCGAGTTGCACCGCCGAGAAATGCGCCCTCGCCTCCTCGTAATCCTCGTCCGTCACCCCGAGCGTGACCTCGGTCAGGGTTTCGGTCCAGCCGAGCGCCGCCCGTTCCTGCTCGGAGAACAGCCCGACCTCCTGCCAGACGGCCAGGAGGTCGAGCTTTTCGCGCGGGATCCGCAGCGCTCGGGCGGCCGTCAGGTGGTACTGGATGCAGAAGGCGCAGCCATTGATCTGCGACGCCCGCAGCTTGACGAGTTCGAGCAGGGCCGGATCGAGCCCCGCCTGGCTCGCTGCCTCGCCCAGCGCCGCGAGGGCGGCGGCCACCCCGGGCGCGAGCCGCTTGAACTCCTCCCGGCCGATCCGGGGCGCGAAGCCGGACACGCCCGGTCAGGCGCTCGGCCTGGACGCGGCGCCGGCGTGCTTGGCCGACATGTCCACGGTCGGCGCGCTGGCCGACGATTTGACCAGCGCAATGCCGCGCTCGCAATCCTCGCGGTTGCGATAGCCTTCCGCGGAATCGGCCACGACGTTGCCGTTGGTGGCCCGCAACCGCCAGCGCCAATCGCCGGCAGCGTCCTTGTGCAGTTCGAACCGCATCCCGCTCTCTCCCGGCCTGCCGTCGCCCACGACACGGCAGCATACCATGAAGGCCCGGTGCTCAGGCTCGTCAAACTTGCGATTCGTCGAATTTTGCACCCAAGCTGTTTACGGACGCGCCGTAGGATGCTGCCCCCAGAGCAGAGCGGCTCCTACGTCATGAGTGATAGCCCCCCCGGGAGGGCCAGAAGCGAGCGGCTGTCGTCCGATCTCCGTGCCGAACTGGTGCTGCGGCTGTTCGACAATCTGCTCCCTGTCGTGATCATGTCCGGGGTGTTCGGCCTGATCGGCGCGGCGGTGGCGTCCAGCGCCGGCGACACTGGGCTGTGGCTTCTCTACGGCGTCGGAATCGGGGTCGCGGTGCTCCGCATTGGCGGCATCGCGGCCGCGCGGCGCGCCGCCCGGCGCGCGCCGCTGGCCGACCAGACGCTGCTGCGTTCGGAGCGCGTCTATGGGGTCGGCTGCCTGGCCTTCGCGGCTGCGCTCGGCCTCTTCACCGCCCGAGCGGCCGAACTCACGGATCCCCACGGGCAGATGCTGCTGGTGGCTCTGGTGTTCGGTTACTGTTCGGGCGTGGTGGCGCGCACCTCGGCCCGCCCCTGGATCCCGATCGGCTCCGTGGTCCTGGCCGCCGGACCCCTGGCGTCGGTCTTTCTGCTCAGCGGCTCGACCCCGGCGATCCTGGTCGGCCTCGTGATGGCCGTGTTCGCGATGGCGAGCTTCGAGACCGTGGCCTATATCTGCCGCACCCTCGTGGCCGAGCTTGAGCTCCGCCGCCATCTCGCCGGCCTCGCCCGGCACGACCACCTGACGGGCCTGCCAAACCGGCTGCAGCTGCAGGAGCGGCTCCACGCCGAGTTGCGGCGCGTCACCCGCGACGGGGGCCATCTCGCGGTGCACTTCCTCGACCTCGACGGGTTCAAGGCCGTGAACGACCGGCTGGGTCACTTCGCAGGCGACAATCTCCTGCGGGCCGTGGCGGACCGGCTCTCGACCTTGTTGCGGCCCGGCGACCTCGTGGCCCGGTTCGGCGGCGACGAGTTCGTCATTGTCCAGGGCGCCTGCGGGCCGGTGTCGGACGCCGAACTCCTGGCGCGCCGGCTCAGTCGCGCCATGCAGGCCCCGTTCTCCTCCGGCGCCGGAGAGATCCGCATCGGCGCCAGCGTAGGCGTGGCGTTCTTTCCCGAAGACGGCAACAGCGGCCCCGAACTGATCGAGGCCGCGAATTCCGCGCTGCTCGAAGCCAAGCAGAGCGGCCGCAGCCGCGTCGTCCTGGCGGCCGGGGCGGCGCTCGCCTCCTGACCGGGCCCGATCAGCGCTCGAGGTGGAACTTGCCCATCTCGCGGTGCTCCGCCGCGATGCGCCGGACCGTGCCGGTGGAGGACCGCCACACCAGCGTCTCGGTCTCGATCGTCTCGCCCTTGAAGCGCACACCGTGCAGGAGCGGCCCGTCCGTGACGCCCGTGGCGGCCACCACGACGTCGCCGCGCGCGAGCTCCTGGAGCTCGTACTTCTTGTCCGGATCGGCGACGCCCATGGTGCGGGCGCGCTCGCGCTTCTCCGGCGTGTCGAGGATCAAGCGGCCCTGCATCTGGCCGCCAATGCAGCGCAGCGCCCCGGCTGCGATGACGCCCTCGGGGGCTGCCCCGATGCCGAGATACATATCGACGCCGCTCTCGCCCGGCATGGTCGTGTAGATCACGCCCATGATGTCGCCGTCGGTGATGAGGCGGATCGGGCAGCCAAGGGCCCGCAGCTTGGCGATCAGCTCCACGTGCCGGGGCCGGTCCATCACCAGCACGGTGATCTCATTCGGCGCCACGCCCTTGGCGGCGGCGAGCGCCCGCACGTTCTCCTCGGGCGTCCGGTCGAGATCGACCACGCCCTTGGGGTAGCCCGGGCCGATGGCGATCTTGTCCATGTAGACGTCGGGCGCGGCCAGCAGGGTGCCGCCTTCGGCCATCGCCATCACGGCGATGGAGCCCGGCATGTCCTTGGCGCACAGGGTCGTGCCTTCGAGGGGGTCGACCGCGATGTCGACCCTGGGTCCCGAGCCGGTGCCGACGCGCTCGCCGATGAACAGCATCGGAGCCTCGTCGCGCTCGCCCTCCCCGATCACCACCGTGCCGTCGATGGGCAGGGTGTTGAGCTCGCGCCGCATGGCGTCCACGGCGGCCTGGTCGGCCGCCTTTTCCTGGCCGCGGCCGCGAAGCCGCGAGGCCGCAACGGCCGCACGCTCGGTTACGCGCACGAGTTCGAGCGTCAGGATGCGCTCAATCACCTGGCTCGGCTTGACGACGATGTTCTCTGGCATGCGTTCCCGATCCCTCGTGTCTGCGTCAGTCCCGCTCGATGCGGATCACCTGCGGCGGCTCGGAGACGAGGCCGTCCCCGGCGATCGCCTCGAGAGCCCCCCGGATGGCGCTCTCCGTCGCCGCATAGGTGATGAGCACCAGCGGCACCGGCTCGCCGGACCGGCCGTGCTTGTCGCGACCGGCACCGGGCGGGCGTTTCTGGATGATCGACTCGATCGAGATGTTGGCGGCTGCCATGCGGGTCGCGACGCCGGCCGCGACGCCCGGCCGGTCGTGCACCGTGAGCCGGATGTAATAGCCGCCCTCGTGGCGTTGCATCGGCGCGCGTTCCGCCCGCTCCAGCCGCGCCGCGGGCCGGCCGAACGGCGGGCCAACGATGCCGGCGGCGAGGTCGGCGATGTCGGCCACCACGGCCGAGGCCGTCGCGCGGCCGCCCGCGCCCGGGCCGATGAGGGTGAGCTCTCCGACTGCGTCGGCATCGATCGTCACGGCGTTGGTGACCCCCATCACCTGCGCGATGGCAGACGAGAGGGGCACCATGGTCGGATGCACCCGCTGCTCGATGCCGCCGTCCTGGCCGACCCGCTCGGCCACCCCGAGCAGCTTGATCCGGAAGCCGAGTTCGGCCGCCATGGCAAGGTCGAGCGGCGTGATCGTGGAGATGCCCTCGACATAGATCGCGTCCGCGTCGATCTCGACCCCGAAAGCCAGCGAGGTCAGCAGCGCGAGCTTGTGGGCGGTGTCGAAGCCCTCGATGTCGAAGGTCGGGTCGGCCTCGGCATAGCCGAGCCGCTGCGCCGCCGCGAGGCATTCGGCGAAGGAGCAGCCTTCGCTCTCCATCCGGGACAGGATGTAATTGCAGGTGCCGTTGAGGATTCCGTAGAGGCGCGACACGCTGTTGCCGGACAGGCCCTCGCGCAGCGTCTTGACGACCGGGATGCCGCCGGCGGCCGAAGCCTCGAAGGCGAGCGCCAGCCCGGCCGCCTCGGCCGTCCTGGCCAGGGCCATGCCGTGCCGGGCGAGCAGCGCCTTGTTGGCCGTCACCACGTGCTTGCCGCCGCCGAGCGCCGCTTCGACCACCGCCTTGGCCGTGCCGCCCTCGCCGCCGATCAGCTCCACCACGCAATCGACCTCGCTCGAAGCCGCCAGCGCCACCGGGTCGTCATACCACCGGTAGCGGCCGAGATCGTGGCCACGGTCGCGCGCGCGGTCCCGCGCCGAGACCGCCGTCACCCGAATGGCCCGGCCGGCCCGGTCCGCGAGCTGGTTGTCCCGCCGCGCCAGGATGTCCAGCACGGCGGCCCCGACCGTGCCGAGGCCGGCGATTCCGACCCTGAACGGCTGCGGCTGCATGGCGATCCTGTGAACGAGCGAGAGAGCGGCAGCCTCTTAGGTCGCGGAAGCAGGGGTGTCGAGGGCCGGCCGCGTCTGGCCGCTTGACCCCGGCCCGCGCGGCGGCTACCGAATTTGGAATTCCGAATGCGAGCTTGCTGTGATCGCGCTCGACTCCAATCCGATCCTGATCGACCGCGTCTACGGCGCCCTGCGCGACGCCATCGCGGATTGCACGCTGGAGCCGGGCAGCCGCGTCCGGCAGAGCGAGATCGCCGAGCGTCTCGGGGTGTCGCGCCAGCCGGTCAGCCACGCGCTGCATCTCTTGAAGCGGCAGGGGTTGGTCGAGGACCACGGCCGCAAGGGCTTCCGGGTCGTCCGGATCGACCCGGCCCGGATCGCCCACCTGTACGAGATCCGGGCGGCGCTCGACGCGCTGGCGGCCCGGCTCGCGGCGAACCGGGCGGGCAGCGACGCGGCGGGACGGGCCGAGCTGTCGAGCGCCCTCGAGGCCGGGCTCGCGGCCGATCCGGCCACGACCGCTATGCCGGCCATGATCCGGCTCGACATCGAGTTTCATCGGGCCGTGTACCGGCTCTCCGGCAATCCGGCTTTCGAGGAGATGGTCGGCCCCTACTGGCCGCATCTCGGCCGGGCCATGGCCTCCATGCTGGACGCCACCGAGGACCGGGGCACGCTCTGGAGCGAGCACGCCGAGATCGCGCGCCACGTTCTCGCCGGCGAGTCTGCCGCGGCCGAGGCGGCGGCCCGCCACCACGTTCGGGCGGCCGCCCGAAGGGCCCAGGACCGGCTGGAGGCGACCGCACGCGCGGCCTGAAGCGCCCACGCCGCCACCGCACCGGGCCACCCAACAGGCCACCACACAGGGAGGAGAAGACGATGAGACTGACCCAGACGCAGATCGACGACTTTCACCGCGAGGGCTGGCTGTTCCTGCCCGAGGTGTTCACGCCCGAAGAGGTGGCATTGCTGAAGCGGGAGGCCGAGGGCATCTACGCGGAGCATCGCCCGGAGGTGTGGCGCGAGAAGAATGGCGCGCCCCGCATCGCCTTTGCGGCCCACACCTACAACGAGGCCTTTCGCTGCCTCGGTTCGCATCCCCGGCTGGTCGAGCCCGTCGAGCAGATCTTCGGTGAGAAGCTCTACATGCACCAGTTCAAGATCAACGCGAAGTCGGCCTTCACCGGCGACGTGTGGCAGTGGCACCAGGATTACGGCACCTGGAAGCGCGACGACGGCATGCCGGAGCCGCGGGCCATGAACATCTCGGTGTTCCTGGACGAGGTCATGCCGATCAACGGCGCGCTGATGCTGGTGCCGCGCAGCCAGAACGCCGGCGATCTGGAGGCCGGGCACGACCGCGAGACGACGTCCTACCCGCTCTGGACGCTGGACAATGACACCGTGTCGAAACTCGTCGAGCAGGGCGGCATCGTGGCGCCGACCGGCAAGGCGGGCGGCGTGCTGCTGTTCCATGGCAACCTGGTGCATGGCTCCGCCGGCAACATCACGCCCTACCCGCGCAAGATCGTCTATCTGACGCTGAACGCGGTCTCGAACCACATCCGCAAGCCAACGCGACCGGAATTCATCGCCCATACGGACTTTGCCCCGATCGAGCCGGTTCCGGACAACGCCCTGACCGAACTCGCCCGCGGCTCGTTCCGGCAGGCCGCCGAATAGCCGGCCGGAGGGGCGCCCGACCGGGCGCCTCTCCTGACCTCACGGGGTGGCCGTGCGCTTGCGCAGCACCATGTCCCCCCGGAACAGGAATTTCTGCGCCCGCTTGGCGGTGTCGACCTCGGTCGTGAACGTCTCGGTTACACCCCTGTTCCGGACCGCCGGACGGCCATCCCGAACGTGTCGACAGCTAATGCAGCACGCTCGGGTGTAGGGCGGCCATGAGGCTGGCATTGTCGCGATAATCGACCGGCACGCCCACAAGCACCGGCCCGCCGACAGCCCGCGCCGCGCGCAGCACCGGTGCGATCTGGTCCGGTGATTCGATGTAGAACCCGCGTGCGCCCATCGACTCGGCGAACTTCACGACGTCGACGGGCCCGAAATGAATGCCAGAATCCCGGCCGTAGGCCGCCATTTGTTGCATCTGGACCATGTTGTACGCGCCGTCGATCCAGACGAGATGTACGAAGTTGCATTTCAGCCGAACGGCGGTCTCGAGCTCGGCTGCGGAGAACAGAAAGCCGCCGTCTCCCGACACCGAGAGAACCTTGCTTGTCGGATCGGCGAGGCAGGCCGCAATCGCCCACGGCAGCGCGACACCGAGGGTTTGCTGGCCGTTCGAGATCATGATCTGCCGCGGCCGGTGAACGACCAGATGGCGCGCCATCCAGATGTGGAACGATCCCATGTCGGAGCACAGGGTCGTATCCTCGTCGAGCAACCCTTGCAGCTCATGCACCAGCCGGAGCGGATGAACCGGCATGCCGGTCTGCTTCGCAGCCTGGGTGGCGAGATCTTCGCGTTCGCGAGCGATGTCGGCCAGCAATTCGGCCTGGCCGATGCTGGAACGGGCCCTCACATGCGCGGTCAGGGCCTGCAACGTGGCGGCGATATCGCCCACAAGCTCAAGGTCGGGCCGGTAGTCGCTGTCGATATCCGCCGGCAGGACGTCGATATGGATCAGCGTTCGGGTCCGGTCACGATTCCACAATGCGGGATCGTACTCGACGGGGTCGAACCCGATGGTGACGATCAGGTCGGCACCGTCCAGCAGGCGGTCGGCAGGCTGATTGTGAAACAAGCCAACCCGTCCACCGAAGCAAGCGAGCTGCTCGCGCGGCACGACGCCCGCCCCCTGGAACGTGCTGGCGACGGCCATTTTCGCCTTGGCGAACAGCTCCCGCACGGCCGCCGTGGCGCTGGCTCGGCTGGCCAGCATGCCAAGCAGCACGACGGGCCGCTCCGCCGCGTCGATCAGGCGCGCCGCCGCCGCGATCCCCGCCGCATCCGCAGGGCCAAGCCGGATCGGTTTGATCGGCGCCAGGATCCTCCCTGGCGCCCCTGCCAGCATGATGTCCTTGGGCAGGCTGACGAAAGCGGCCCCTGGCCGACCTGTCTCGGCGGCCCGAAACGCATTGGCCAACACCTCGGACACCGCACCTGCGGCATCGATCTCGGCGGCGAACTTCGTCACTGGTCGGCACATTGCGACCGTGTCCATGCTCTGGTGCGTCTGCTTCAAACGCTGGGCGACGGGCGCGGCGCCGCCGAGGGCGACGATCGGGTCGCCCTCGGTGTTCGCGGTGGCGAGGCCGGTCACCAGGTTGGAACATCCCGGGCCTGACGTGACCAGGACAACGCCGGCCTTGCCGGTGATGCGCCCGAGGCCGCCCGCGATGAAGGCGGCGTTCTGCTCATGGCGGCAGACGATCGTCTTGATGCTGGAATCGCGCAGGGCGTCGAACACCGGATCGATCTTGGCCCCGGGAATTGCAAAGACATATTCGACGCCCTGCGCCTCGAGATGGCGGACCACCAGCTGCGCTCCGTTCTGGGCGTCGCTCATGCCTTCGCTCCTGTTCGCCGAGCCGGTTTCGGCTTTGTCTTCGGAGCATCGTGCACAGCGAACACTGCCTCCGCGGTCAACAGCGCGTTGGTGGCGGCGGGAAAGCCGCAATAGGCGATCATCTGGGTGATGATCTCAACGATCTCGGCCCGAGAGGCGCCGCTGCGCAGCGCCGCGTCGATATGGATCTTGAGTTCCGGGATGGAGAAGCCCTGCACGGTGAGTGCTGCAACCGTGCAAAGCTCGCGCGTCTTCATGTCAACGACGTCGCGTGTGTAGAGTTCACCGAACGGGAAGGTCACGTTCACCCAGGCGAATTCGGGCGACAACCGCTTGATCCGTTCGATATAGGCATCCGACATTGGGCCGAGCTGCCTATGCATTTCGGCCATCCCGCGCTGATACGCGGCCGAGCTCTCGTCGTGCAGGTCATCTGCCACGCTTTTGCGCGTCGCCATGGTTGAACTCCTGGTCTTTGAAACGAGGCTTTGTGGGAATGCGAAAAACGGATTCGCCTTCAGACCCGAGTAGAGCGAAGTCGTGTGTTACCGTACGGTTAAATCTATGCCGGATCCCCGTGACCAAGCTTGGCCACGACGACGACGGCGGCATGGGTCATCGTCCTCGGATTCGGTGATGGCCTCGTAGCGCGGCAAGTCCGACGAAGCTCTCTCCAGCGCTGGTCAAATGTTCGCTGCGGGTCCGTGCCTCGGGTCGACAGTCTCCACGGCCGACCGTCTGGCCGCCGCCGTTGCACACCCGAAGGGCCGTGCCGGATTGGCCGATCCGGACGCCGAGCCCGCCCTTACCCCGGCGCCCGTCCGGCCGCCTCGTGCACCTCCTGGGCGGCCCTGAGCCCGGATTCGATCGCGCCCTGGATCCAGGCGTGGTGCCGCGAGGCGTGTTCGCCCGCGAAGTGGAGCCGACCTTCGGGGGCGATCGTGTGTGGGAAGAGGCTCGTCTGCTGGCCGGGCTCGAACAGGGCGAAGGCGCCGCCGGCGAATTCGTCGTCGTGCCACATCTTGGACGCGCCGCACTCGAATTCGCGCGGCGCCTGCGGGTGGATTTGACTCAGGTTCTCGATCGCCTGGATGACGCGGTCGTGCTCGGCGAGTGAGCCCCAGCGCTGCGCGTCGTCGGCCCATGTGTAGCTGGCCAGCACGATGCCGCGGCCCGTCTCCTGGCCGTGATCGGGGTAGTACACGTTGCGGATCGGCAGGTCCGTGACCGAGCCGCCGCCCCGGATACCGTCATCCTCCTCCCAGAAGCGGCGGTTGAACTGCAGCAGCACCTTGGCCGAGGCATCGTAATGGAGCTGGCGGATGGCGCGCTGCTTGGCGAAGCTGAGCGGGCGCGTGATCTCGATGTGGCGCAGCACCGGAAACGGCACGGTGACCACCGCGTAGTCGCCCCGCACGGCAAAGCGGCCGCCGGCGGTCTGGTAGTGGATGGCGACGCCCGCGTCGTCGTGCTCGATGGCGAACATCTTGGCCCCGAACCGGATCCGGGAGCCGAGCTCGGGCACAAAGGCGCGCGGCAGCCGGTCCATGCCGCCGGTGATCTCGACCATGTCGACATAGTACTGGCCGACCTCCTCCCGCAGCAGCTCCAGGAAGGACATGCCCATCACGGCTTCCTGGGAGGCCAGGAGGCCGAAGGTCTCGATCAGGCCCTCCGACCAGTTGTTGGCCTCCAGGAACTCGCGCGTCGAATATTTGTCGTAGTCGAGCGAGATCCGGTCCCACACGTCGTCGCCCTCCTGCTCGACCTGGGCGGCGAAGGGCTGGATGACGGCGGTCCAATGCGCCAGGGCGGTGCGGCCCTTTTCCCCCGGCGCGCAATCGAAGCCGAGCAGGTCCGCATCGATCTCGGCCTCGCGGATGCGGCACTTGCGGCCGTGCAGATAGTAGAACCCCTCCGGGTTGTTCATGGTGAAGGGCGCGACCGGCAGCCCGAACAGCTCGACATAGGCCATGGTGAGCTTGTGGGCGCGCGGGATCCGCATGGCGCCCGCCTCCGCATAGAGCCCGTGCGTAAAAGGCTCGCGCAGGGTGCGGACGCGCCCGCCGACGCGCTGGCGCGCCTCGATCACGGTGACGTCGTGGCCAGCGGCGACCAGATGGCGCGCCGCCACCAGGCCCGCCATGCCGGCCCCCACCACGACCACGCGGGCGGGCGGCGTCCCGGCCGGCAGCCCGGTCTCGATCAGGCGAAGGAGGTCGGCGGTGCGGAGGGAGGCCACGGCGCCGTCCCTCAGCGCGGCGCGGCGGCGTCGAGGATGGCCACCGCGGCCGGTCCGGCCTTGGTGCGCCATTCGGCGACCGTGGCCTCGGCGGCCCAGCGCAGCAGAGCCACCAGCGGTGGATCCACCTCCGTCCGGATGGTGACGCCGTTCTGCCGCATGCGGGCATAGTTCTCGTCGAGCCGCGTGCGCAGCGCCTGCCACTGTCGCGCCTCCGTCTCGGCCGCAGCCCGGTCGACATGGGTCCGCAGGCCGTCCGGCAGGCCGGCATGGACGCGCCCGTCCAGGACCGCCAGGGAGAGCGGGATCGCGTAGTTGATCTCGGTGAAGTGGGGCAGAAACTCCCAGAGATTGCGGCCCGCGCCACCATCGCCGGACGACAGCACCGCATCGACGCTGCCGTCCTTCAGCCGGGCCATGGCGTCCGCAAAGGAGATGTTTTGGGCCCGGGCGCCGGCCCGGAGCAGCACGTCCGCCGAGGTGGCGTCATAGGCCCGGATGGACAGCGCCCGCAGCGCCGCGACGGAGGTCAGGGGCGCCTTGGTCCAGAGCCCGGTCGGCGGCCAGGGCGTGGTGTAGAGCAGGACCTGCCCGCGCTCGGCAAAGGCGTCCCGGTAGGCCGGGCGGGCGAGATCGGCGAGGCGGCGCGCGTCCTCCAGCGACCGCACCACGAAGGGCAGCGAGGAGAGCCCGAACAGGGGGTGCAGCCCGGTCAGGGCCCCCGCGAAGGCGTCGCCGGCCTCGATCCGGCGCTCGGCGATGGTGGCCAGGATCTCGGCCGACCGGAACCCCGCCTTGGCGTCGAAGACCGGCTCGACCGCGAGTTCGCCGCCCGAGAGCTCGCGCACACGGCCGGCAAAGGTCGCGATGCCCTCGCCGGGCATCGCGCTGGCCGGGTATTCCGTGGCCATGCGCCAGCGCGTCTCGGCCGCGGCTGGCCGGCCCCCGAGCGTCAGGAGCGCCCCGCCGAGCCATCCCGCCGCGCCCCGGCGGGTGAGGCCCCGCGCCGGCAATGGGCCTCCCTGGCTCCCGGGCGGCTGCGGTGAACAGGCCTCGTGGCCCGAACAGGGCTGGTGGCACGGCGCGGAACTGCCCTGCATGGGGGCCTCCTCGGGGGTCAGGCCGGCATGGGGATCTCGCCGGCCGGCTTGGGGACCTGATAGCCGCGCTGCACGGCCGGCCGGGCCGCGATGGCCCGGTACCAGCGCAGCACGTTCGGAAAGGCCGCGATGTCGGCCCTGTGCCACTCGTAGCGCGACACCCAGGGCCAGCAGGCGATGTCGGCGATGGAGTACTCGCCGGTGATGAAATCCCGCCCGGCGAGCCGGCGGTCGAGCACGCCGTAGAGGCGCTTCGCCTCCGCCACGTAACGCTCCTCGGCATAGGGCGCGGCGCCGGGCTTGGCTCGCAGGAAGTGGTGCGCTTGGCCGAGCATGGGGCCGAGGCCGCCCATCTGCCACATGACCCATTCCAGGGCCCGGTAGCGCGCCTCGCCCTCACGGGCGAGGAGCCGGCCCGTCTTGTCCGCGAGGTAGATCAGGATGGCGCCCGATTCCATCAGCGTCAGGCCGGTGTCGCTGTCCACGATGGCCGGGATGCGGTTGTTCGGCGCGATCGCCAGGAACTCGGGCCGGAACTGTTCGTCCTTGCCGATATCCACCGCGTGCGCCCGGTAGGGCAGCCCGAGTTCCTCGAGCGCGATCGAGACCTTGCGGCCGTTCGGCGTGGTCCAGGTGTGGAGGTCGATCACGGTAGGTTCCCCGCGCCCGGGCGGGCGACTCCCCGGCGTCGGCGGGGGCTCAATTCGCCCCCCCGTCCACCACCACCACCTCGCCCGTCGTGTAGCTCGCGCCCGCGGCCAGGAAGAGCATCGCCTCGGCGACCTCCTCGGCCCGGCCGAGGCGGGCCAGCAGCGTGCGTTCGCGCGTCTGCCGCTTGCGGTCCTCGGACCAGGCGCCGGTCAGCGGCGTATCGATCAGCCCCGGGGCCACCGCATTCACCCGGATGTCGGGTGCGAGCGCCCGGGCCAGGCCGCGGGTCAGGTTGAGCAGGCCGGCCTTGGACGCCGCGTAGGCGATACTGGAGCCGCGGCGGCCGAGCCCGGCGACGGAGCCCGTCATCACGATGGCGCCCCGTGCCTCCCTGAGCGCCGGCACCGCGGCGCGGCTGCAGCGGAACGGCCCGACCAGGTTGGTGGACAGGATGGTGGACCAGAAATCCTCGGTCATCCGGTCGAGTTCGGGGAACGGGATCGGCTCCACCGTGCCGGTCATGCCGGCATTGTTGATCAGGTAATCGAGCCGCCCGAGCGCCCCGATGGCCTCCTGAACCGTGTCCTCCGCCTCGCCGGGCAGCGCCGCGTTGCCGGGGGCGGCGACCACGTCCAGCCCCTCGCCGCGAAGCCGCTCCACCGCCTCCGGCCCGCGGACGTCCTCGGCCAGGTAGTTCAGGGCGACCCGGGCGCCGCAGCGCGCAAACAGCGTCGCGGCCGCGAGCCCGATGCCCGACGCCGCGCCCGTGATCAGAACCGTTCTGCCGTGCAGATCCGCCGTGACCGGCATCGCCCCTCCTGTTCGGCGGCTTGCGGCCGCGCCTGGGCGGTTCCCCGCCCCTCCAGCGGCTCACGATGGCGCGAATCCGACGCCGATCCAAGCCTCACGGCGAAGCGGTGCGGCGCCACAGCATCCCGGCGGCAGCCGCGATCATGGGCCGCTTCGGCATGGCGGCCACCACGCGGGCCACGTCGGCCGGACCGCCGACATCGTGCAGAAAGCGGATCAGCGGTTCGGGCCGGCACTGCGCGAAGAGGCTGGCGAACAGGTCGGGGGCGAGGTCGGGCCTCTGCTGCAACGCGAACAAGAACACGCGGTCCATCCACTGGGCGGTCCGGCCGCGAGGCTGGAACGGGGCGGGGCGGCGTCCCGCGGCCAGCCCCGCAGCCAGTTCGTCGGCCATGCGCTGGATGGTCAGGAAGCCGTAGCCGGAGGAGGGTTTCAGAGCCCCCCCGGCAGCCCCGATGGGAATCACGCGGCCGGTTGTTCGGGGTGCCTGCAGGTCCGGGCTCATCGGAATGGCCCCCTGTTCCTCGAACCCGACCCGGTAGTCGGCCACGCCGTAGCGCTCGGCCAGGTAACTCCGGATCGTGGCCCGGCTGTCCGGCAGCGCCGCCCCGGCGGGCGCGAACCAGGTGTCCTCGACCAGCGCCTCATGCGGTGAGGTCGGCAGGACGTAGAGGAAATGCACCACGCCCGGCAGCTGCGGGACCGTGAAATCCATCAGGGTGGCGCAGCCCGGATCGAAGACGGGACCGGCGGTCGCCACCTCCTGGCCCACAAAGCGCTGCACCAGGTCGCCGGGGCCGCCCTCCGGCGGCCGGCTGTCGAACACGAGACCGGCCGTTACCGTGCCGCTCTCGGTGGTGATCGCGACCCGGTCGGTCGCTTCCTGAAGCGCCAGCGCTCGTCGCCCGAGGGCGAGCTCGATCTGCGGCGCCGTGCGAAGCCGGGCCTCGGCCACCTGCCAGAGCCGGTCGGACGGGATCATCTGGTAAGGCATCGCGGCGCTGGTCTGCCGCACGGTACCCGCGCGCCCGCCCGTGTCGCGGTGCCTGATCTCCCAATGCGCCCAGGACGCGGTGACGGCCTCCGCGAACGGGTGATGCAGGAGCCGCCAGGACGACCAGGTCCGGTCCCGCGCGTAGCCGGTGCGGGGTTCGAGGATCAGCGTGCGCAGATCCGGGAGTTCGGCCAGCCGGACCGCGAGACTCAGGCCGGCGAGGCCGCCGCCCAGGATCGCCACATCGTAATCGGGGCGGTCGGCCACGGCGTCTCCGGCGGCGGGTGGGCAGGGGTCCCGGGCCCCGGCCTAGCCCGGAGCGCGTCCGGAGGCGAGAGCGCGCGCCGCGCCCCAGCTTAATCGACGGCGCGCCGGTACAGGTGCCAGGTTGCGTGGCCGAGGATCGGCATCACCACCGCAAGTCCGACAAAGACCGGAATCGAGCCGAGCGCCAGGAGGCC
>NZ_JAQGKF010000224.1 GCF_028290205.1 Enterovirga sp.
TCAACCCGACAGGCAGCTTTGAGATTGGTGGCCCCGACGGTGACGCTGGCCTGACCGGCCGCAAGATCATCGTCGACACTTATGGTGGCGCGGCCCCGCATGGCGGCGGCGCGTTCAGCGGCAAGGATCCGACCAAGGTCGACCGTTCCGCCGCCTATGCGGCCCGCTATCTGGCCAAGAACGTCGTGGCGGCCGGCCTCGCGGACCGCTGCACCATCCAGCTCTCCTACGCCATCGGCGTGGCCAGGCCCCTGTCGATCTATGCCGACCTGCACGGCACGAGCCAGGTGGACGCCGCCAAGCTCGAAGCGGCGCTGATGGACATCATGGACCTGTCGCCGCGCGGCATTCGGACGCATCTCGACCTCAACAAGCCGATCTACGCCCGCACCTCGGCCTATGGCCATTTCGGCCGCGATCCCGATTCGGATGGCGGCTTCTCCTGGGAGCGGACCGACCTGGCCGAGGAGCTCCGGTCGGCCCTGCGCTGACCGAAGCCGGCCTGTCGTGACGGAGGAGCCGGAAGGTTCGGCCGGCTCCTTTTTCGGGCGCCGCAAGGGCAAGGCGCTCCGGCCGGGCCAGGAGAGGGTGCTGCGGGAGGTGTTTCCGCGGCTGCAGGTCCCGGCGGTGCTGCCCGGCGCGCTGGCTGATCTCTTCCCCGACCCGGTCGAAAGCGTGCATCTCGAGATCGGCTTCGGCGGCGGAGAACATCTGCTGGCCGCAGCCCGGGCCGCGCCCCGGACCGGCTTCATCGGCTGCGAGCCGTTTGTGAACGGCATGGCGAAACTGCTCGCCATCGCCGAGGCCGAGGGGCTGCGCAACCTTCGCGTCACCGACGAGGATGCGGCCGCGCTCCTGGCCCGCCTGCCGGCCGGCTCGCTCGGCCGCGCCTCCCTGCTGTTCCCCGACCCCTGGCCCAAACGCCGCCAGCGCAAGCGCCGCTTCGTGTCGGACGCCAATCTCGCCGCCCTCGCCCGCGTGCTGCAGCCCGGCGCCGCGTTCCGCTTCGCCACCGATATCGACGACTATGCTGGCTGGACGCTGGCCCGCATCCTGCGCTCGGCCGCGTTCCGCTGGCCCGCCGAACGGGCCTCCGACTGGCAGGAGCCCTGGCCCGGCTGGCCCGGCACCCGCTACGAGGCCAAGGCCAAGCGCGAAGGGCGCCCGAGCAGCTACCTGACCTTCGTGCGGGTCTGAGAGGCGGGCGACCGCGCGGCCTGCGAGGCCGTTTCCCGGACCTTCAGAAAATGCAGCACCCGGGCCGCCGTGGGGCTGGCCAGCCCGTCGAACGTTTCCTCCGCCCGGCGGAAATGGTGCCGCTCGGTGAGGCTGGGATCGCGCAGCCGCAACAGGGCCCGGACGGTGCGCCAGGTCCAGCCCTGCGCCTTGCCGATGACGATCAGGAGGTCGTTCTCGCGCTCCTCGAAGATGCGTTCGATGCAGCCCAGCGACAGCCCGGTGATGGCTGACACGGCGGAGATGGTCTCCTCCGGGCGGTCGTCCTCGGCGAAGCCGACGAGGTCCTGCTCGGTGAGCTGCCGCTCCCGCATCACCGCGTCGAGCGTGCTGGCGGCGGCCGCGTAGCTGCGCACGAGGCGGGCCGGCAGGCGGCGCAGCGCGGTGGCGCCCCGCTGCACGGCGGCATCGATTTCCCGCTCGGCCCCGGGAAGCGTCGCGAGCAGGCGGCGGCGGGCGGAATCCTTGGCGATGTCCAGGAGCTGACGGCTCTCGAAGGGCGACAGGTCGGTGCGCTCTCCGAGCAACGCCCCCAGCGCATCGTCCTCGCGGGCGTGCTCCACAAGGGTCGCGGTCCCGGTCGGCGAGAAGCGCGCGCCGGGGTTGCCCACGATGGCATGGCGGACGAGGCCGTCGCCCCAGGAGACGAGGACGTCGGTGACCAGCGTCGACACTCGGCTGCGCTCGGCAATGGCCAGCATGTGGTCACGGCCCTTGGCGAGGGCGATTCGCATCAGGTCCTGATCGTCGAGCCGGGGCGACCCGGAGAGCACCGGGCGGGCCACTGCGATCTGGTCATGTGCGAGCGAGACGACGACGCCGTGCGGCGCATGCGCAAGCCGGGCCAGGCGTTCGGCCAGCTCCACCCGGGCCTGGGTCTCGATGGCGCTCGCGAAGCGCTGAATTACCTGGTCGAACAGCTCGATCTGCTCGGGCCCGAAAGAGGCGCCGGCCCGTACAAGCAGATCGGTGATGCGGGAGAGCGTGCGGGCGCGGTCCTCGCCCGAGCTGCGCCCGACCGAGCTTTCCACGTCGCTCAACAGGCTGGCGATAGACAGCATTTCGCACCACCCCTAGCGGCCAGATCTCACCAGAGGGTGAACCTGCGGCGGCACGCGCCGTCCACAGCCTGCTGTGAAATCCAGCAGGGCCGCTTTGAACCAGCGGACTCGCCCGGGATATAGTCGACGGGCGGCTGATTCGACCGCGTCCGCTCCTGGCGGGCGACCGATCACCCGGGGCCACGACTTCGACGCCTCTGCCGCCGTTGCGTGTGACGTCACCCCGCGCCTTGGGAACCGATGCCCGACATGATGTTCGATACGCCGCGCTCCGAGCACCCTCTCGATACGGTGGAGAGGTTCGCGTCCATCCGGGCGTGGAGCTTCGACCGGGCCGAGCACGACGAGATGTCCGTGGCCGTGTCCGGCCGCTGGGCCGAGTACCAGGTCGCCTTCAGCTGGATCGACAACGTCGAGGCCCTGCACGTGGCCTGCGCGTTCGACCTCAAGGTGCCGGAACGGCGGCGTCCCGAGGTGTTGCAGCTCATCTCCCTTGCCAACGAGCAACTCTGGGTCGGCCATTTCGACTATTGGTCCAGCGAAAACGTCATCATGTTCCGGCACGCGCTGCTCCTCGCGGGCGGCGCCGAGCCGACGCAGGGCCAGTGCGATATCATGCTGAAGGCCGCCGTGGAGGCCTGCGAGCGTTACTTCCAGGCGTTCCAGTTCGTGCTCTGGGCCGGCAAGAGCGCCCGCGAGGCGATCGAGGGCGTCCTTTTCGTCACCGAGGGAGAGGCGTGACGGCGGCACCCGCCCCGGCACAGGACCTGCCCGGCTCCGTCGTTCTGGTCGGCGCCGGCAAGATGGGCGGGGCCATGCTGGAGGGCTGGCTCGCGCGCGGGCTCGCCCCGGCCGCGGTGACGGTTTTGGATCCGCACGCCGCCTCCGACCTTGCCGCACGCGGGCTGCGGGTGAACCCGCAGGATCGGTCCACCATTCCGCCGCCCGAGGTCCTGGTCCTCGGCATCAAACCGCAGGCCCTGGAAGAGGTTGCGCCCGGCCTCGCGGCCGCGGCCGGTCCGGACACGCTGGTCATCTCCATCCTGGCCGGCAAGACCGTCGCCAACCTCCTCCGGGCGCTGCCCGCGGCCCGGAGCGTGGTCCGGGCCATGCCGAATCTCCCGGCCTCCATCGGACGCGGCGCGACGGGCGCCTACGCCAATGCGGCGACGAACCCCCGCCAGCGCCGGATCGCCGATGCCTTGCTGGCCGCGAACGGCGTGGTGGAATGGGTCGAGGACGAAGCGCTGATCGACGTCGTGACGGCGCTGTCGGGCTCGGGCCCGGCCTATGTGTTTCACCTGTGCGAGGCCATGACCGAGGCCGGCGCGGCCGCCGGCCTGCCGAGGGAGCTCGCGAGCCGTCTCGCCCGCGCCACGGTGGTCGGATCGGCCGCCCTGCTCGACAGCTCCGGCCTGCCGCCCGCGACGCTGCGCGAGAACGTCACCTCCAAGGGCGGCACCACGGCGGCCGCGCTGGACGTGCTGATGGGGGAAGGCGGCCTGCCGCCCCTGATGCGGGCGGCGGTTGCGGCGGCCAAGCGCCGCGCAGGCGAGCTTTCCGGCTGAAGCACTTCGGATCGGGCCTGCGACGCCTTACATAGGACGTCCCGGCGACACAGGAGCGATCCCATGCACCACGACCCGATCCCTGCCGACGGCTTCGCGGCGGGCGCACAGGCCGTCCACGCCGAAGCGGCGGCTCCCCATCCCGCCCAGCCGGCCGACAAACGTACGCGCGCCGTCGAGGCGCTGATGCGTCTCGCCGCCGACCGCCCCTGGTCCGACATCGAGATCACGGACGTAGCCCAGGAGGCGGGCCTCAGCCTGTCCGAGATGCGCGATCTGTTTCCGTCCAAGGGCGCGATCCTCGACGGCTTCACCCGGATGATCGACAAGATCGTCATCGAGGGCACCACGGCCGACCTCGTCGGAGAGCCGGCCCGCGAGCGCATCTTCGATGTGGTCATGCGCCGGCTCGACGCCATGGCGCCCTACCGGCCGGCGCTGCGGCGCATCGCCTGGGCCCTGCGCGGGGATGTGACCACGCTCGCGGCGCTGAACCGCTCGGCCCTGAATTCCGCCCGCTACATGCTGGCCGCCGCCGGGGTGCCGACCGAAGGCCCGCTCGGCTTCGTCAAGCTTCAAGGGCTCGTCTGGGCGCAGGCCAACGTCATGGACACCTGGTTCGACGACGACGACCCGACCCAGGCCAAGACCATGGCGCGGCTCGACCGCGAGCTCGGTCGCGGCGAGCGCGTGATGGAGCGGGCGGAGGACGTCCGCCGCCTCACCGCCCCGCTGCGGGCCATCGGCCAGGCCCTGTTCGACGGCCGCGCGCGCCTGCGGCGGCGCGAGCGAGCGCACCACGACGCCGACGGCGAGAGCAAGGACCCAGCCGCCGCGATCTAAGCGGCGGCTGCGCCCGGGCGCAGCCCGGGCCGGGCCGGGGTCAGCGCGGCGCCGGGCCGGAGCTCGACAGGCGGGCCCGGATCATGAAGTTGTCGAAGGTGTACTCGGCCACCTGCCACCACAGGTATTCCTCGTTCCGGAATGCCCGCGCGTGTTCGTACAGCTTCTTGAAGTTGGCGTTCTTGGCCGAGATCTCGTCGTAGAGTTCGTTGGATGCTTTGAACCCGGCCTCCAGGATTTCCTGGCTGAACGGCCGGAGCTGGGCGCCGCCGGCCACCAGCCGGCGCAGGGCGGCCGGGTTGCGGGCGTCGTATTTGGCGGTCATCTCCAGGCCCGCCTGCGTGGCCGCGCTCATGGCGATCTGCTTGTAGGCTTTCGGGAGCTCCTCCCACTTGCCCTTGCCGAACCAGAAATGGACGCCTGGCGCGCCTTCCCAGAAGCCAGGATAGTAGTAGAAGGGCGCGATCTTGGCGAAGCCCAGCTTCTCGTCGTCATACGGGCCGACCCATTCGGCCGCATCGATCGTGCCGCGCTCAAGCGCCGGGTAGATGTCCCCGCCCGGGAGCTGCTGCGGCACGGCGCCCATCTTGGCCAGCACCTGCCCGGCCAGGCCCGCGATGCGGAATTTTAGCCCTTGCAGGTCCGCAACGGTCTTCACCTCCTTGCGGAACCAGCCGCCCATCTGCGTTCCGGTGTTCCCACCCGGAATGGCGTAGACGTTGAGCGGCGCCAGGAACTCGTTGATCAGCGCCTGGGCGCCGCCCTCATACAGCCACGCGTTGCGCTGGCGGGCGTTCATCATGAACGGGATGTCGGCCATGATGGCCAGCGTCGGATCGCGGCCGACATAGTAATAGCCCGGCCCGTGGATCATCTCGACCGTGCCGTTCGATACCGCGTCCAGCGCCTGCGGCATGCCAACGATCTCGCCGGCCGCGAAGGGCTGGATCTGCCACCTTCCGTCCGTCATCTCGTGGCAGTACTTGGCGAAGCTGTCCGAGGCGCCGAAGAGGGTGTCCAGGGACTTCGGGAAGGTCGAAGACAGGCGCCATTTCAGCTCGGGCGCGCTCTGGGCGATGGCGGGGGCGGCGACGACGCTGGCGCCAGCCGCGAGCCCGACGCCCCCGACATGCAGGAATTCACGACGCTTCATGGACGTTCCCTCGTGGTCTGGCGCACCCTTGGCGGGTGTCACGAGGGAAGGTGGCATAGAACAGCCCGGGGCCGAACCCCGCCAAAAGCCTATTGCTTCGGTGCGGAGATCGGCGGATCGACCCGTTCCACCTTGCCGGTCTTGCGCAGCTTCAGCACCGCCTCCTGCTGAGCCCTGCGGGCCAGGTACTGGTCGATCTCCGTGCGCATCTCGGCAAAGGTCGGCACCGGCTTGGTGCGCCGGTCGGTGACCTGGATCACGTGCCAGCCGAATTGCGACTTCACCGGCTCGGAGATCTCGGTTGGCTTGAGCTTGAAGGCGGCCTCGGCGAAGGGCGCCACCATGCGGTCCTTGGTGAAGAAGCCGAGATCGCCGCCATCGCCCTTGGAGCCCGGATCGGTCGAGACCTCCTCGGCCACCTTGGCGAAATCCTCGCCGGCCTTGAGTCGGGCCTGCACCTTCTTGGCGACGTCTTCCTCGGCGACCAGAATGTGGCGGGCCCGCACCTCTTCCTCGGGCTTCATCTCCTTGACGCTCTCGTCATAGAGCTTCTGGGCCGCCTCGGCCGTCACGGCGGATTTGGTCTCCGCCTCCAAGTACTCGTCCACCAGGAGCTTGTCCGACAGGTAATCGAGTCGGCGCTTGAACTCGGGCGAGGCGTCGATCTTGCCGGCGCGCGCCGCCCGCGCGCCGAGGCGCAGGTCGATCACGTAGCCGATCAGGACCTCGCGTTTCTGGGCCGCGTCCGTTCCCGGCAGCGCCAGCGCCGGGTCCTCGGCCGCGGTGGCGAGGTCAGCCTCCGTGATCGGCTCGCCGTCCACCCGGGCCACGACCCGCTTGGGATCCACCGGCGCTGCCGGGGCGGCGGCGGGCGCAGCAGGGGCGGCGGTGGGAGCAGCCGGCGCCGCCGGTGTCTGGGCAACGGCCGGAGCGGCCGCCAAGAGGGCGAGCGCGCCGGCGCACGAGAGGAGGCTGAGCTTGGCGGGCATGCGTGATCCTGGACAGAGATTCGATCCGGGCAGAGTGCCGCGGCTCGGGCTCAAGTGGCGGGGAGCGAGGGTTTCGGCAAGCCCGGGGATGGCACGCCGCGGCGGGGTCAGCCGCCCGAGTCCGGCGCGAGTTCGGCCAGAACGGCCGGGACTTCGGCCGGGAGCTCGCGCGCCAGGTAGCCGAGGGGCCCGACCCGCCGGGCCAGCCGGATCCCGGCCTCCCCATGCAGGTAGACGGCCCAGAGGGCGGCCTGGAGGGGCTCTGCCCCGCGCCCGAGCAGGCCCGTCATGATGCCGGCCAGGGTGTCGCCGGAGCCGGAGGTCGCAAGCCCGACATTGCCGTGCCGGCATGACCAGGCCTCGCCGTCCGGCCTGGCGATGAAGGAGCAGGCGCCCTTGAGCACCACGACCACGCCGAGCTGGCGGGCAGCCCGCCGCGCCGTGCCGATCGGATCGGCCTCGATCTCGTCCTTGCTGATGCCCAGAATGCCAGCCATCTCGCCCGCATGCGGGGTGATCACGACCCGCCCGGGCTGGCGGGCGAGGGCGCCAGGCGCATCGGCGATCCGCATCATGGCGGCGGCGTCCAGCACGATGGCCGGCCCGTCCAGCCCGGTCAGGACCCGCCGCACCAGCGCCTCGGTGTCGTCGTCCACCGCGAGACCCGGCCCGAGCAGCACCGCGCGGCAGCGCCCGCCGAGTTCCACCACGCGGTCGGCCGCCTCCGCCGCGACCGAGCCGGCCTCCGTCTCGGCAAGCCCGGCGACCAGGGCTTCCGGCACCGCGAGCCCGAGCGGAATGCCGAGCGAGGCCGGGGCGCCGATCTGCAGCTTGCCGGCCCCTGCCCGCAACGCCGCCGTGCCGGCCAGGAGCACCGCGCCGGGCAGCTCGCGCGAGCCGCCGACCACCAGAACACGGCCCCGCTCCTCCTTGCCGCCGCCGTCGCGCGGCTCCGGCAGCGGCATGCGGCGAAGCTGCGCCGGATCGACGGGCGAGGGCGCGCTCACGAGGCCGCCGCCTTGGCGTCCGGCTCGGACGTGACCGGCACGCCCTCGTCTTCGAGCGGGATGGTCTGGTTGTAGAATTCCAGCACGAAGGCGCCGTCCTTTCCGGCCGCGGGATCGTAGCGGTAGGCGGTGACCGAGCAGTTGGCGACGTCGGCCTCGCGGTCGATGGCCAGGATCTCCTCCTCGCTCAGATTTTCCAGCAGGTAGCGGAAACAGAGGACCACCACCTGGTGACTCACCACCAGCACACGGCGGCCGCCATGCCGCAGGCCGATGGTGTCGATGGCGCTGCGCAGCCGCAGGATCGTGTCGCACCAGCTCTCGCCCCCGGGCGGCCGGTGATAGAACTTGCCCAGGATGCGGCGGAACTCCGCCTGGTCGGGGTGGCGCTCGCGGATGCCGAGCGTGGTCAGCCGGTCGAGGATGCCGAATTCCTTCTCGCGCAGCCGCTCGTCGATGAGGAATTCCGGCCGGTCGGACACGAACCCGCCCGCCTCACCGACCATTTCGGCCGTGCGGCGCGCCCGCAGGTAGGGCGATGCCACGATCACCTCGGGACGTTCGCAATCCGGCATGGCCGCGAACCAGCGCCCGAGGGCGCGCGACTGGCGCTCGCCGAGCCGGCTCAGCGGCACGTCCACGTCTCGCCCCTCGACGTCGATCATGTGGAGCCCCGCCCGGTGCGCGGCCTCGCGGGCCACGTTGCCGGCGCTCTCGCCGTGGCGGACGATCCAGAGCCTGTCGGGCCAGCTCGATGCCATGTCGTGGGACGTCCTGAGGGCGGGGGCGGAGCCTCAACCAGGATGGCCGCCGGGCGTTCCCGGCCCCCCCGGCTCCCAATCGGGTGCGCAGCGCCCTATATGGCGCTATAAGGCCGCTCTCCCTTCCCTTTCTCCGCCTGCCGTCACGGGTCCACGCATGCTCGGTGCTCTCGCCAAGAAGATTTTCGGCTCGTCCAACGACCGACGGCTGAAGACTTACGGGCCGAATGTGGCCGCGATCAACGCCACGGAACCGGAGATCGAGGCGCTCTCCGACGAGGCGCTGAAGGGCAGGACGGCCCAGTTCAGGGCGGAGCTCGCCGCCGGCAAGTCGCTGAACGATCTGCTGGTGCCGGCCTTTGCCGTGGTCCGCGAGGCCGCCAAGCGCACCCTCGGCCAGCGCCATTTCGACGTGCAGATGATCGGCGGCATGGTGCTGCACGAGGGCGCCATCGCGGAGATGAAGACCGGCGAGGGCAAAACGCTGGTCGCCACGCTCGCGGTGTATCTGAACGCGCTCGAGGGCAAGGGCGTCCACGTCGTCACCGTCAACGACTACCTGGCCCGCCGCGACGCGGAGTGGATGGGGCAGGTCTACCGCTTCCTCGGCCTCAGCGTCGGCGTGATCGTGCACGGGCTCGACGACGACCAGCGCCGCGAGGCCTATGCCTGCGACATCACCTACGGGACCAACAACGAATACGGCTTCGACTACCTGCGCGACAACATGAAGTATGAGATCGCGCACATGGTGCAGCGCGGGCACAACTTCGCCATCGTCGACGAGGTGGATTCGATCCTAGTCGACGAGGCCCGCACACCGCTCATCATCTCAGGGCCGCTGGACGACCGGTCCGACCTGTACATGGCCATTGACCAGGTCGTGCCGAGGCTGGCGCGCGAGGATTACGACCTCGGCGAGAAGCAGCGCACCGTGAACCTGACGGAAAGCGGCAACGAGAAGATCGAGCACCTTCTGCGTGAGGTCGGCGTGCTGAAGGAAGGCACGCTCTACGACGCCGGCAACGTCACGCTGGTTCACCACGTCAACCAGGCGCTGCGGGCCCACAAGCTGTTCCAGAAGGACAAGGACTACATCGTCCGCAACGACGAGATCGTCATCATCGACGAGTTCACCGGCCGCATGATGCAGGGCCGACGCTATTCAGAGGGGCAGCACCAGGCCCTCGAGGCGAAGGAGCGCGTCACGGTCCAGCCCGAGAACCAGACGCTCGCCTCCATCACCTTCCAGAACTATTTCCGGCTCTACGCCAAGCTCGCCGGCATGACCGGCACGGCCGCCACCGAGGCCGACGAGTTCCAGGAGATCTACAAGCTCGACGTGGTCGAGATCCCGACCAACCGTGGCGTCGCCCGGCTGGACGAGGACGACGAGGTCTTCCGCACCGCAGCCGAGAAGTACAAGGCCATCATCGTCGAGATCGGCCGCGCGCACGAGCGGCTGCAGCCCGTCCTGGTCGGCACGGCGTCGATCGAGAAGTCGGAGCTGATCGCCGATCTGATGCTCAAGGCGGGCTACAAGCAGATCGACTTCGAGGACCCGGCCGCCCTCGCCAAGCTGTATGACGGCGCACGCCGCAAACAGCCGACCAAGCTGTTCGCGGTGCTCAACGCCCGTTTCCACGAGCAGGAAGCCTATATCGTGGCCGAGGCCGGCGTTCCGGGCGCCATCACCATCGCGACCAACATGGCGGGCCGCGGCACGGACATCAAACTCGGCGGCAACGTCGAGATGCGCATCGCCCAGGAGGCGCTCGCCTCCGGCGGCGAGGACAGCGCCAAGGCGGCCGAGATCCGCCAGGAGATCGAGAGCTTCCGGGAGATCGTGCTGGCGTCGGGCGAGGCGGCCGACCCGCAGGCCGGCCGCAAGCACGCCCTGCCGGGCGGGCTCTACATCCTCGGCACCGAGCGCCATGAATCGCGCCGCATCGACAACCAGCTGCGCGGCCGTTCAGGCCGCCAGGGCGATCCCGGCCGGTCCAAGTTCTACCTGTCGCTTCAGGATGACCTGATGCGGATCTTCGGATCCGAGCGCATGGACGGCATGCTCACCAAGCTCGGCCTCAAGGAGGACGAGGCGATCGTCCATCCCTGGATCAACCGGGCGATCGAGAAGGCGCAGCAGAAGGTCGAGGCGCGCAACTTCGACACGCGCAAGAACATCCTGAAATACGACAACGTCATGAACGACCAACGCAAGGTCGTGTTCGAGCAGCGTCGCGACTTCATGGGCCAGGAGAGCATCCGGGAGGAGGTCGACGAGATGCGCCACGGCGTCATTGACGACCTGGTGACAGCGCATATCCCGCCCGACGCCTATCCCGAGCAATGGGACGTGGCGGGGCTCGACGAGGCCGTGCGGCGCGTTCTCAATCTCGAGCTCCCGGTCGCCGATTGGGCCAAGGAGGAGGGCATCGCCGAGGACGAGATCCGGGACCGGCTGCGCAAGCTCTCGGACGAGAGCTACGCGGAGCGTGTCGAGAAGAACACGCCCGAGGTGATGAACTACGTCGAGAAGCAGGTGCTGCTGCAATCGCTGGACCACCTCTGGCGCGAGCATCTGGTCACGCTGGACCACCTGCGTCAGGTGATCGGCTGGCGCGGCTACGCGCAGCGCGACCCGCTGAACGAGTACAAGTCGGAGGCGTTCGACCTCTTCAACCAGCTCATCGGCCACCTGCGCGAGCAGGTCACCGGCCAACTGATGCGGGTCGACGTCGTGTTCCAGGATTCGGACGGCACCGGCGGCCAGGGCTTCGAGCCGGAGGGCCTGCCGCCGATGTTCGCCCAGCATCTGGACCCGCTCACGGGCGAGAACGAGTTCGGGTCGGACCAGGCCACCGGTTCATTCGGCGGCGGCCCGGCCCTGGCCTTCGCGGCCGAGGCGATCCCGTCGGATGTCGCCGTGCTGGACCGCGATCCGGCGGACCCGTCGTCCTGGGGCCGGGTCGGCCGCAACGAGGTCTGCCCGTGCGGTTCGGGCAAGAAGTACAAGCACTGCCACGGCCGCTTCACGGCCTAGCCGGCCGGCATAGGGCGCCCGGCGCCCTGTTCGGTCGTGTTGGGATGGTGATCGGGCCGCGGCCCTCCGGGGGAGGGCGCCGCGGGCTGGCCTTCCCCGGCTGACCCGGCCGCCCGTCATGGACCCGGCGGGCGCTTCGTCGCCGGCCCGGGCCCAAGGCCCGGACCGGTCAAGGTCGGGCGGCCGCTTACCAGCGGCACACCCGCTCCGGGCCCCAATAGGTCGGCCGCACCCAGCAGCGCGGACGCGGCCGGGGATCGTAGAAGCCGTAGCGCGGGCCCCGGTAGCGGCCGCGCTCGTAACCGTCATAGCCGGGCCGGTCGTGCCAGCGGCCGTGCCGCTCGCCCTCCCCGCCACGCCAGGCGCCGCGGTCGCCGTAGCCCTCGCGCGAGCCCTCATAGCGCCGCTCGCCGTCGAAGGACCGACCCTCGTGGCGGCGGCCCTCGTAGCGGGAGCCCTCGTAGCGGGAGCCGCCCTCGTAATCGGCCACCACCCCGACGGACAAGCCGAGTCCGGACGAGCCGTCCCATGCCTGTGCGCCCGCGGCGCCGGCCAGCAGCATGGCGCCGCCCAGAGCGGCACTGATCAGAACGTCGCGCATGAAATCCTCCTTGAGCGTTGGAGGATGGTAGCCGGGCGTGGCCCTACGGCGCTTGAATGCCGCCGTTGCCGCCCGTTCAGGTTCGACCCCGATTCAGACCGCGATGCGGTCCTCGGTCTCGGCCGGCTCGCGCAGCACGTAGCCGCGGCCCCACACGGTCTCGATGTAGTTCTTGCCTTGGCTCGCATTGGCGAGCTTCTTGCGCAGCTTGCAGATGAAGACGTCGATGATCTTCAGCTCCGGCTCGTCCATGCCGCCGTAGAGGTGGTTGAGAAACATCTCCTTGGTGAGCGTGGTGCCCTTCCGGAGGGAGAGGAGTTCCAGCATCTGGTACTCCTTCCCGGTCAGGTGGACGCGCGAGCCGGCGACCTCGACCGTCTTGGTGTCGAGGTTCACCAGCAGGTCGCCGGTGGTGATCACCGACTGGGCATGCCCCTTGGAGCGCCGCACGATCGCATGGATCCGGGCGACCATCTCGTCCTTATGGAAGGGCTTCGTCAGGTAGTCGTCGGCCCCGAATCCGAGCCCCTTCACCTTGTCCTCGATCCCGGCCATCCCGGACAGGATCAGGATCGGTGTCTTGACCTTGGCGACCCGCAGCGTGCGCAGCACCTCGTAGCCCGACATGTCGGGCAGGTTCAGGTCGAGCAGGAAGATGTCGTAATCGTAGAGCTTGCCGAGATCGATGCCCTCTTCGCCGAGATCCGTCGTGTAGACGTTGAAATTCTCGGACTTGAGCATCAGCTCGATCGAGCGTGCCGTCGCGCTGTCGTCTTCGACAAGGAGTACACGCATCTGAGTTCCCCAGCCCTGCCCCGGGCGCTCGGGCACACGAAGCCGCCGCACGCCGCAGCCCCCGCGGCACGCGTCACCCCAACTCGATTCGCGACGTTAACGACTGTTGGTTAACAAACCCTAATTCCGTGTTGCAAGGGCTGTCCGGCCGCAGCCGTCCCGTGTCCTGCCTCGCGGGGGGTGGATTTGCTCCGTTGCGGTCGTCCTTCGCCCTCGGGAAGATGTGCGGTGCCGACCACCTCTTGGGGCGGCCGCGTCGTGCACCAATGTTAACGTGGCGGGTAAACAGAAGGTTACCATGACGGCCTGGGGAGCGACGGGACGGAGCCGGATCGCGGAGGCGACGGCCGCAATCTCCGGGCTGGAACGGCTGCGCGTCTCCGGCCGGGTCGCCGGCGTACGGGGGCTGCTGGTGGAGATCGCGGGCCCAGTCGCGGCCATGCAGGTGGGCGGCCGCATCGACATCCTGGTGGATGGGGGCGAGGAGGTGGCCTGCGAGGTGATCGGCTTCTCGGGGGAGCGCGCCCTCGCGATGCCGTTCGGCTCGCTGCAGGGCATCCGGCGGGGCTGCGAGGCGGTGACGCGGTCGAGCCCGGCCGGCATTCGGCCCACCTCCGGCTGGCTCGGCCGGGTGGTGGACGGGCTGGGCCAGCCGGTCGACGGTCTCGGGCCGCTGCCGGTCGGCGACCGGCTCTATCCCTTCCGGGCCGATCCGCCGCCGGCCCATTCCCGCCGCCGCGTGGGTGAGCCGCTCGACCTCGGCATCCGGGCGATCAACACCTTTCTGACCACCTGCCGGGGGCAGCGCATGGGCATCTTCGCCGGGTCGGGGGTCGGCAAGTCGGTGCTGCTGTCCATGATGGCCCGCTATGCGGCCTCCGACGTCGCGGTGATCGGGCTCGTCGGGGAACGGGGCCGCGAGGTGCAGGAATTCCTCCAGGACGATCTCGGGCCGGAGGGGCTCGCCCGCTCGGTCGTGGTGGTGTCGACCTCGGACGAGCCGGCCCTGATGCGCCGCAACGCAGCCTATGTGACCATGGCGCTGGCGGAGCATTTCCGCGACGAGGGCCGCCAGGTCCTGTGCATGATGGATTCCATCACCCGCTTCGCCATGGCGCAGCGGGACATCGGCCTCGCGGCCGGCGAGCCGCCCACCGCGAAGGGCTACACCCCGACGGTGTTCAGCGAATTGCCCCGCCTGCTGGAACGGGCCGGGCCGGGCCTCGACGACGGGGCGATCACCGGGCTGTTCACGGTGCTGGTGGAGGGCGACGACCACAACGAGCCGGTGGCGGACGCGGTGCGGGGCATCCTGGACGGCCACATCGTGATGACGCGCGAAATCGCCGAGCGCGGGCGCTACCCGGCGATCAACGTCCTGCGCTCCGTCTCCCGCACCATGCCGCGCAGCTGCGACCCGGCCTTTCTCGACCAGGTCGGCCGCGCGCGGCGGCTCCTGGCCACCTATGCCGACATGGAGGAGCTGATCCGCCTCGGCGCCTACCGGGCCGGGGCGTCGGCGGATGTGGACGAAGCTGTGGCATTCATGCCGCAGCTGGAGGCGTTCCTGGGTCAGCGTAAGGAAGAGTCAACCTCCATCCAGGAAGGTTACCGTCGTCTCGCGGACGTCCTGGCTTCGCCTTGAAAAAGCCGCGTCCCGGGGCACGCGTCCTGGAGTTCCGATCGATGAAGTCGCGCGATACGCTGATCCGCCTCCGGCGATTCCAGGTCGACGAAAAGCGTCGCCGGGTCGCCCAGATCGAGACCATGGTGGCGGAGTTCGCCCGCATGGCCGGCGATCTCGACCGCGAGATCGCGGCCGAGGAGCAGCGTTCGGGCATCTCCGACCTCGCCCATTTCGCCTACCCGACCTACGCCAAGGCGGCCCGCACGCGCCGCGACAACCTGAAGCGCTCCGCCGACGAACTGACGGCGCAGCTCTCGGAGGCCCAGGCCGAGCTCGGCGAGGCCTTCGAAGCCCTGAAGAAGGTCGAGATCCTGGACACGCGCGAGCGCTCGGCCGAACGTGCCGCCGAAGCAGCCCGCGATCAGGCCGCCATGGACCGGATCGGCCTCGCCCGCGCCATGCGGGCCTGAGCGAGAAAGCGCGGCCCGGGCCTACAGGGTCGGAAACATCGGCGCGGCGTGCCGCGGCATGTGCCCGGTCAGGCGGGGATCGTCCGCGACCTCGATGGCCCGTCGGAAGGGCCTGAAACCCGCCTTCAGATAGAACGGCACCGCGGCCGGGTGGTCGAGCGTGCAGGTGTGGAGCCACACGCGCGGGGCCCGGGCGAAGCTCCGCCGCAAAGCCTCGTCCATCAGAGCCGGCCCGAGCCCGATGCCGCAGCTCTCGGGCACAAGGCCGAAGAAGCTGATCTCGCACTCGTTCGGACGGCGGAAATCGAGCTCCGCCAAGCCGACGTCGCGCCCGTCCACCACCAGCACCCAGGCCTCCACGGCCGGGTCGCCGATGATGCCGCGCAGGCGCTCGTCGGGCATCACGGCGCGACTGAACCAGAGCCAGGGCTCGCCGATGCGGCCGTAGAGAGAGCGGTAGCGCGCGAGGTCGCGCGATAGCCGCTCGAGCCGGCCGGGCAGGGGCCGCGCGGGCCTCTCGGGCCGTTGGACCATTTCCAGATAGGTCGCGATGGCAGCGATCTTGCCGGGCGGCAGGTCGACCACGCCGTCCAAGACAGGGAGCTGGGCAGAACGGGCGAGCACGGGATTCCTCGGACGCGGCCTCGCCGCGAGGCCGGGCACCCTTACGGTTGCGGCCGGCCCTTGACCACCCGGCCGGGGTGGCCAGGTGGGGCGCTTCGCGGCTCGGGCTGCGCCGGAACCGGTTGAGAACGGAGCGCAACGCGCTTACCTGAGCAGCGGCCGAGGAGGCCGGGAGGCTGTGGAATGCGGCGTGTCGTCGTCACCGGGATGGGCATCGTGTCGTCCATCGGCAACACCACGCAGGAGGTTTTGGCCTCTCTGCGCGAAGGCCGCTCCGGCATCAGCCGGGCGGAGGATTACGCCACGCATGGCTTCCGGTGCCAGGTCCACGGCGCACCCACTCTCAATGCCGAGGAGCTGGTGGACCGTCGGGCCATGCGCTTCCACGGCGGCGGCACGGCCTGGAACCACGTCGCCATGGATCAGGCGATCCGGGACGCCGGGCTGGAGGCTAACGAGATCTCGCACGAACGCACCGGGATCATCATGGGATCCGGCGGGGCTTCCACGCGGACCATTGTGGAATCGGCCGACATCGCGCGCTCCAAGGGGCCGAAGCGGGTTGGACCCTTCGCGGTGCCGAAGGCCATGTCGTCCACGGCGTCGGCGACTCTCGCCACCTGGTTCAAAATCCGGGGCGTAAACTATTCCATCTCGTCCGCCTGCGCGACCTCGAACCACTGCATCGGCAACGCCTACGAGGTGATCAAGCTCGGCCGGCAGGACATCATCTTCGCGGGCGGCTCGGAGGAGCTCGACTGGACGCTGTCGGTCCTCTTCGACGCCATGGGCGCCATGTCGACACGCTACAACGACACGCCGGCCCGCGCCTCCCGGGCCTATGACAAGAACCGGGACGGGTTCGTGATCGCCGGTGGGGCGGGCGTGCTGGTGCTCGAGGAGCTGGAACACGCCCGGGCCCGCGGCGCCCGGATCTACGGCGAAATCGTCGGCTACGGCGCCACGTCGGACGGCTACGACATGGTCGCGCCGTCGGGCGAGGGCGCCATGCGGTGCATGCGGATGGCGCTGGAAGGCGTTGGGCCGCGGGTCGATTACATCAATCCGCACGCCACCTCGACGCCGGTCGGCGACGAGAAGGAGATCGAGGCGATCCGCGAGGTGTTCGGGACCGGCGACAGCTGCCCACCCATCGCGGCCACCAAGTCGCTCACCGGCCATTCGCTGGGCGCGACCGGGGTTCAGGAGGCGATCTACTCGCTGCTGATGATGCAGAACGGCTTCATCTGCGAGAGCGCCCATATCGAGGAGCTCGATCCCGCCTTCGCCGACATGCCCATCGTCCGCAAGCGGGTCGACAACGCCAAGCTCGGCTGCGTGATGTCGAACTCCTTCGGCTTCGGGGGCACGAACGCGACCCTCGTCCTGAAACACCTCGACGCCTAGAGCGGCTCCGGGACGGCGTGGACAGCCCGCCTGATGCCGGGCTACATCCTCGGCAACGGTTGGATACGACAAGGCAGGTCAGCGTGACGGCGGGGCTGATGCAGGGAAAGCGCGGCCTCGTAATGGGGGTCGCCAACGACCATTCCATTGCCTGGGGCATTGCCAAGGTGTTGGCCCAGCACGGCGCCGAACTCGCCTTCACCTATCAGGGGGGCGCGCTGGGCAAGCGCGTGGCCCCGCTGGCCAAATCAGTCGGATCGGACCTGGTGCTGCCCTGCGATGTGGAGGACCTCGCCTCCGTGGACCGGGTCTTCGCGGAGCTCGACGCGCGCTGGGACGGGCTCGATTTCCTGGTCCACGCCATCGCCTTCTCGGACAAGAACGAACTCAAGGGCCGCTACGCCGACACCACGCGCGAAAACTTCGCCCGCACGCTAATGATCTCCTGCTTCTCCTTCACCGAGATCGCCAAGCGGGCGGCTGCCCGCATGCGGAGCGGCGGCGCCATGGTGACGCTCACCTATGGCGGCTCCATGCGGCTGATGCCGAACTACAACGTCATGGGCGTCGCCAAGGCCGCGCTGGAAGCCTCCGTGCGCTACCTGGCGGGCGATTTCGGCCCGGACGGCGTGCGGGTGAACGCCATCTCGGCCGGCCCTGTGCGGACGCTTGCCGGCGCCGGCATCGCGGATGCGCGCTTCATGTACAATTACCAGCGGGCCAACGCGCCGCTGCGCCGCACGGTCACGACGGAGGAGATCGGCGGCTCGGCTCTGTACCTCCTGTCGGACCTTTCCGGCGGGGTGACGGGCGAGATCCACTACGTGGATTCGGGCTACAGCATCATCTCCATGCCGCGGCCGGACGTGCTGCGGGCGCAGGAGGCCGCCGGCATCACCGACGTGTGAGCCGAGGCCGGTCCTGCCCGGCCGCACAGGGCTCGCTCGGCCGCACCGGGCGGACCGAGACCACACGGCCGCTTGCCATCGCATCCCGGCGCCCGTAGAGGCCCGCCTTCGGTGGCGGGCGGGCAGATGACGGCTTTCAAGGAACGGGTCTTCTCGGGCGTCCAGCCGACCGGCAATCTCCATCTCGGCAATTACCTCGGGGCCATCCGGCGCTTCGTGCAGCTGCAGGAGGAGCGCGACTGCATCTATTGCGTGGTCGATCTGCACGCGATCACCGCTCAGCTGGTGCAGCCGGACCTCCGCAGCCAGACCCGCGAGGTCACGGCCGCCTTTCTGGCAGCCGGCATCGACGCGCGGCGGCACATCGTCTTCAACCAGAGCCAGGTGCCGGCGCATGCCGAGCTGAGCTGGATCTTCGACTGCGTGGCCCGCATCGGCTGGCTGAACCGCATGACGCAGTTCAAGGAAATGGCCGGCAAGGACCGCGAGAACGCGTCCGTCGGGCTGTTCGCCTATCCGTGCCTGATGGCCGCCGACATCCTGGTGTACCGGGCTACCCACGTGCCCGTCGGCGAGGACCAGAAGCAGCATCTGGAGCTGACGCGCGACATCGCCCAGAAGTTCAACAACGATTTCGCGGGTCCGATCACTGAGCGGGGCTTCACGGAGGGGTATTTCCCGCTGACGGAGCCGCTGATCGGCGGCCCGGCCGCCCGGGTCATGTCGCTTCGGGACGGCACAAAGAAGATGTCGAAGTCGGATCCGTCCGACAATTCCCGCATCAACCTCACCGATGATGCGGACGCGATCGCCCAGAAGATCCGCAAGGCCAAGACCGACCCGGAGGCGCTTCCCTCCGAAGAGGCCGGACTGGCCGCCCGGCCCGAAGCCGACAATCTGGTCGGGATCTATGCCGGCCTCGCCGACCAGACCAAGGCCGAGGTGCTGGCCGGCTACGGCAACGCCCAGTTCTCGACCTTCAAATCGGCCCTGGTCGACCTCGCGGTCGCGAAGCTCGGGCCGATCGGCCAGGAGATGACCCGGCTCGTGGCCGATCCGGGCCATATCGACGCCGTGCTGGCCGACGGGGCGGAGCGGGCCGCCGCCATCGCCGAGGAGACGATGCGCGACGTCAAGGACATCGTCGGGCTGATCCGCCGGTGACCGCCGGGCTCCGGGATGACGCGTCCCGGACCGCATGCTAAGCGCCGCCTTTCTTTCAGCGTTGCCGTGACCTCCCACACCCCTCCGCGCCCCGTCTCCGCCGCCCCCGGCACGCCGCTCCGCGGCCGCGTCACCGTGCCGGGCGACAAGTCCATCTCGCACCGGGCGCTGATCCTGGGCTGCCTCTCCATCGGCGAGACCCGGGTCGAGAACCTGCTCGAAGGCGAGGACGTGATCCGCACCGCCGCGGCCGTGCGGGCGCTCGGCGGCCGCGCCGACCGGCTCGGCCCCGGCCGCTGGCGCGTCACCGGGGTCGGGATCGGCGGGCTCGCCGAGCCTGCTGAACCGCTCGATTTCGGCAATGCCGGCACCGGCTCCCGCCTGATGATGGGCGTGGCGGGATCGCACCCGATCACGGCCACGTTCGACGGCGACGCCTCGCTGCGCAGCCGCCCGATGCGGCGCATCCTTGATCCGCTCGTCCGCATGGGCGTCGAGGTGATCAGCGAAGCCGAGGGCGGCCGTGTGCCGCTGACCCTGCGCGGGCCGGCCGAGACGATCCCGATCACCTACGAGACCCCGGCCCCTTCCGCCCAGATCAAGTCGGCGGTGCTGCTGGCCGGCCTCAACTCCCCGGGCCTCACCACGGTGATCGAGCGGGAGGCCACGCGCGACCACACCGAGCGCATGCTGGCCCATGCCGGCGCGGAGATCCGGGTCGAGCCGGAGGGCCAGCACGGACGGCGGATCACGCTGCGGGGCCAGCCGGTGCTCAGGGCCGGCGAGATCGTGGTCCCGGCCGACCCCTCCTCTGCCGCCTTTCCGCTGGTCGCAGCCCTGATCGTGCCGGGCTCGCGCGTGACCGCGGAGGGCGTAATGCTGAACCCGCTCCGGACCGGGCTCTTTCAGACCCTGCGGGAGATGGGTGCCGAGCTGCGCGAGACGAACCGGCGCGACATCGGTGGCGAGGAGATCGCCGACGTTGAGGCCACATTCGGCCCGCTCGAAGGCGTCGAGGTGCCGGCGGCTCGGGCCCCCACCATGATCGACGAATACCCGATCCTGGCGGTGGCGGCCGCGTTTGCGCGCGGCACCACCCGCATGCGGGGCCTGGCCGAGCTCCGGGTCAAGGAATCCGATCGCCTCGCAGCCGTGGCGGCCGGCCTCGCGGCCAACGGCGTTCGGGTCCAGATCGAGGGCGACGACCTCCTGGTGCATGGCACCGGGGGTGCGGTGCCGGGCGGCGGCACCGTGGCCACCCATCTGGACCACCGCCTCGCCATGGCCTTCCTGGTCATGGGCCTCGCCGCGCGCGAGCCGGTGACGGTGGATGACGGCGCCATGATCGCCACCAGCTTCCCGAGCTTCCTGCCCCTGTTCGAGCGCCTCGGCGCGCGGTTCCGGGCGTGACCGGCCGCCCCTTCGTGGTCGCGATCGACGGCCCGGCCGCCTCCGGCAAGGGGACGCTGGCGCGCCGTCTGGCCGACCATCTCGGCTGTCCCCATCTCGACACCGGCCTCCTGTACCGCGCGGTCGCCCGCACCATGCTCGACCAGGGCCTCGAGCTGACGGATGCGCGCGCCGCTGCCGCTGCTGCGGCGTCGCTCTCGCCCGACGACCTCGACCCCTCCCGCCTGCGCGGCGGCGACATGGGCGAGGCCGCCTCCGTGGTGTCGGTGCTGGAGCCGGTGCGCGACGCCCTCCTGGCCTTCCAGCGGCGGTTCGCGGCCCAGCCCGGCGGGGCCGTGCTGGACGGCCGCGACATCGGCACGGTCGTGTGTCCCGATGCGGCCGTGAAGCTCTATGTCACGGCCTCCCCCGAGGAGCGGGCGCGGCGGCGCTTTCGCGAGGTCGCGGCCGCCGGGGAGCGGACGAGCTACGAGGCGGTGCTGGACGACATCCGGCGGCGCGACGAGCGCGATGCGGGCCGGGCTGCCGCGCCCATGCGGGCCGCCCCTGACGCCCGCCATCTCGACACCACGGAACTGGACGCCGAAGCCGCGTTCTCGGCCGCCCGGGACCTCGTGGACGCGGCGCGGGCCCGCCGGCCGGGCTGAAGCCGCGGCGCTGGACGGTCAGGTGGGCCGGCGCTCCCGCCCGCGGGCAAACCGTTCCCAAACCAGCAGGTACAGGCCCGAGCCGATCACGATGGCGCCGCCGATCAGGGTCCAGCGGTCCGGAACGTCCCCGAAGATGACGTAGCCGAACAGCACCATCCAGACGATCTGGGTGTAGATGAACGGTGACAGGACCGGGGCCGGCGCCCGGGCATGGGCGAGGGTCAGGAAGCCGTGCCCGACGGCCGCGAACAGCCCCGTTGCGATCAGCACGGCCCAGACCAGAAGCGAGGGCGGCGTGGTCCAGATGAAGGGCAGCGCCGGGGTCAGAAACAGCATCCCGGCCAGGCCCGAATAGGTCAGCGTGGTGGCCGTGGAATCATGCGCGGCCAGCATCCGGGTGAAGATCGCGTAGAGCGCGTAGAACACGGTGTTGATCACGGTCAGCAGCGCTGCGGGGTGCAGCGCATCGCCGCCCGGACGTGCGACCACCAGCACGCCGCAAAACCCGATCACGATCGCGACGAGGCGGCGTGGCCCCGCCCATTCCCCGAGCATGGGCCCGGCCAGCAGCGCCACCAGGAGGGGCATCGCGAACTGGATCGAGATGTTCTGGGCCAGTTGCAGGTGCTGCAACGCCAGGAAGTTCAGGACGGTGGACAGGAACAGGAGGACCGATCGGCCGATCTGCAAGGCGAAGCGGTTCGTCCGGAGGATGCGGGGCCGCGTCCAGCTGTTCAGCACGACGGCCAGGATGGCCACATTGGCCGTGTAGCGGAACCAGGTCGTCAGCATCGGGTCGACGATCTGATTTGCCCATTTGGCCGAGGCGTCCAGGCAGGCGAAGCAGAACACCGCTCCGCACATCAGCAGAATCGCCACGAACCGGCGCCGGCCGCTCTCGGCCCGCGCCGCTGCGCTCTCCTGCGCCGGCTCCCCGTCCCGCTCGCTCAGTGCCCAACCCCTCCGGGCCCGGACGGCGGCGCCGACACGACCCTGCGACGAGCGTCTGCGCTCGACGAAGCTGCGCCATTCTGGCATGAATCCGGGCCGCTGACCCTTGATCTCTGGTCGGGTCACGTGTGTCATTAACGTCGGGGTAACCTCAAACGGTGACCTTGCCCCGACCAACGATCGGGCGACGCCGCGCCTCGCGTGGCGAGGGGGCGGGTTCGAGCGTGACGACACGGGGCATGTATCGGCGCGGCGCGGTCGCGACGCTCGGCCGGCGGCTATTCGCGACGGCCGGGGCGGCCGTCGTGCTGCTTCTGTCGGCGGCGGGCCCGACCCAGAACGCGGTGGCCAACGGCGACACCCGCACGCTCCACATCATCCACGAGCACACCAAGGAAAGCGCCTCCATCACCTTCCGGCGCGACGGCCGCTACGACGGCACTGCCCTGAAGCAGCTCAACTGGCTGCTGCGCGACTGGCGCCTGGACGAGCCGACCGAGATGGATCCGCGCCTGTTCGACATCGTCTGGCAGGTGTACCGCGAGGTCGGGGCTCGCGAGCCGCTCCGGGTGGTCTCTGCCTACCGGTCGCCTCAAACCAACGCCGCCCTGCGCCGCCGCTCCCGTGCGGTGGCCGAGCACAGCCAGCACATGCGCGGCAAGGCGATGGACTTCTTCATTCCCGAGGTCTCGATGACGCGGGTGCGCGAGATCGCCATGCGGCTCCAGCACGGCGGCGTCGGCTTCTACCCGAACAGCCTGCACAACTTCGTCCACCTCGATGCCGGCACCGTCAGGTCGTGGCCGCGCATGCCGCGGCCGCAGCTCGCGCGGCTGTTTCCCGACGGCCGCACGGTGCACATCCCCAAGGACGGCAAGCCCATGCCGGGCTACGAGGAGGCGAAAGCCACCATCGTGGCCCGGGGCGGGGCGGTCGCCGGCTACGCCACCTATGCGGAGGCGGGCGAGGAGAGCGCCGCGCCACGCCGCAGCCTCTGGGCGATGCTGTTCGGCGGCAGCGACGACGAGGATGCCGAGTTCTACGGCAGCGCCGCGCCGGCCGTGGCTGCCGCCCCGCCGGCCAGCACCGCGGAGGAGGCCGGAACGCGGGGCCTCTTCAGCAGCCCCCGGCCGGCTGCTCCGGAACCCACGCGGGCTCAGCCGCGCCCGCAGCTTGCGGCCGCAGCCGAGCCTTCGCCGGGGCCCGGCCGCCGCGAGGGCGCGGGCGAGGCCACGCCG
>NZ_JAQGKF010000178.1 GCF_028290205.1 Enterovirga sp.
AGCACCCGGGTCGTCTGAGCCCAGGCTGACCGGCCTTCCGGGATGGGCGCTCGCCCGTCCCGGAGCCTGACGGGCGACGCCGCGTGCTGACGCGGGCGTTGCCGGCCGACCGCCACCGGGCCGTTCGTTGTTGGGAGCGAGCCGGGCGAGGTTTGTCGTCGGGCTGTCGGCGGCCCCCATGCGGTGTCGCCTCGCCCGGGGGGCTTTTGGAGCTCGCCTCAGAGCCGCGACCGGTCTCGCGGCCGGTGTACCCGGGCCGACAACCACATCCCTGCCTGTACAGTGTTGGGCTGTCTGGGCCGTTGCGCTCCCGGCGCGAGGCTCTGATCGCGTCCGGCTGAGAGGCGGCTCAGTCCTGCAGCATGCGCTTCAGCAGCTCGACCTCTTCCGACAAGGCGGTGTCGCCGCCGATCAGCTTCTCGATCTTGCGCACCGCGTGCAGCACCGTGGTGTGGTCGCGCCCGCCAAAGCGTCGGCCGATCTCCGGCAGGGACCGCAGCGTCAGCACCTTGGAGAGGTACATGGCAATTTGGCGCGGCTTCACCACGGCGGCCGTGCGGCGCTCCGACAGGATGTCCGAGCGGGACACGTTGTAGCGCGTGGCGACGAGCTTCTGGATATCCTCGATCCTCACGCGCCGGGGCTCCCGGTTGCGGACGAGGTCGCGGATCGCGACCTCCGCCGTCTCCAGCGTGACGTTGGTCCCCGTGAGCGTGGCGTGCGCGAGCAGCCGGTTGATCGCGCCTTCGAGATCGCGGCCGTTGGTCGCCACGGCGTTGGCCACATAGGCGACAACCGCAGGCCCGACCTCGAAACCCGGATGGGTGGCCTGAACCGCGGCGAGCCGCTGGCTGAGGATGCCGGCCCGCAGACCCTCGTCCAGCGCCGCGATCTCGACCACGAGGCCGCCCGCGAGCCTGGAGCGGACGCGCTCGTCGAGGCTCTCCAGATCGCCCGGCGGCCGATCGGCGGCAACGATGACCTGCCGGCCCGCATCGATCAGAGCATTCAGCGTGTGGCCGAATTCCTGCTGGATGGTCTTGCCCTGGATGAATTGCACGTCGTCGATGACCAGGAGGTCGATGCCGCGCAGCCGCTCCTTGAAGGCGTGCGACGTCTGCGCCTTCAGTGAGGCCACGAAGCCGTACATGAAGCGGTCGGCGGTGAGGTAGATGACCCGGCGACCGCCGGCCCGAGCCTGATTGCCGGCCGCGTGCAGCAGGTGCGTCTTGCCGAGGCCTACACCGGCCTGGATATAGAGCGGGTTGTAGATGGCCGCGCCGCCGTCGTTGCGGGCGATCCGTTCGGCAGCGGCCTGCGCCAGCGCGTTGGAGCGGCCCACCACAAAGCTCTCGAAGGTGAGGCGGGCGTCCAGCGGCGCGCCAGCCAGTTCCGCGGTGCTCCGCTCGTCGCGTGCACCTAGTGGGGTCGCCTGGGCCGGAACGCGGTCCTCACGGCTCGGCTCCGCGGCAAGGGCCGGCTCGCCGCCCGATGTGGTTTTCGCGGGCCGGGCAGCACTCGAACGGCTCGCCGCCGCGGGATCGCGGAACGCGCTCCGGACCACCACCGACACGCCTGACAATCCGGCCTGCTCGCTGCGGTACGTGCTGAGAATGCGGTCGAGATAATGCGCCTCGATCCAGCTCTTCAGGAATCGGGTCGGAACGCTCAGGACCGCCTTGCCGTCGGCCAGTTGGTCGAGCTCCAGGCGGGCCAGCCAGCTCGAGAACACGTCCTCGCCGAGTTCCGCCCGAAGGCGCCTCTTCACTCGCGTCCAGGCGTCTTCCGCCACCCCGGTCTCCTGCCGCGCCCGGCCCTCAACCTCGCCTTCAGCTGCCCGCTGCCCAGCCCCCCGCGCCAACATTCCCAACTCCCCGCGGCGGCTCACGCCGCTCCCGCCGCCGACCATCTCTGGCGGCGTTCTACTAAAACCCGAATGGAGGAACCCAAACGCTGAGCTAACTGCGGCGTCTGTTCCCGCGAACCATGGAAAGGGTCAGAACACGACACGCCGATATGTCTCGCCACAGCGAACGTTAACCGTTCGTTTCATGGCAATGACATCGCGAACCTTCCCAGTCAGCGAGGTGATCAACAGGACTTGAACTGATTAGCCTTGCCGCCGCTCGACCAAGGCTGACCCAAACCTATCCGGCAGCTTCCGGCCGCGCAACATGGCTCGACCCTCCCGGCGGCGAATCGGGCCAAATCGCGGCACGGTTCCCTCAGGGTGCCGACGATTAAAGGCCTGTGGACGCTTAGATTCGGCGGCTGGTCCTGGGCCCAGTGCGCGGCGATCTTTTTTTTCTGGTCCCGTCCCCATTTCGGGGACGGCCGAGGGGGCCGGAGCCAGGTCCCTGGCCTTACCGCTTAAGCCATTGAGATGGTTACGGGTTATCTGCGCGAACAGCGCGGCCTCTGAGAGTCGCGCGGGCCCAAACATGCGCCGCGGGAGTCAACAGGAACGAAGCACGAATCTGATGGCTTCTGTGCCACCAGCCCGCGATTCCGTAGGCTGAAACGAAAAAGCCCGGCGTCAAGCCGGGCTTCGTTCTCGGGCGGCCTCTGCCGCAATTAGGCCTTGAGGGAGGAGACCCTCATGGCGAGACGGGACACCTTTCGGGACGCCGTGTTGCCGTGCAGGATCCCGCGCTGGGCGGCCCGCATCAGCTCGGGCTCGGCGGCCCTGAGCGCGTCAAGCGCCTGGCCGTGATCGCCGCCGGAGATGGCCTCTTCGACCTTCCGGACGAAGGATCGCATCCGAGATCGACGCGACTTGTTGACCTCGGTCCGTCGGGTGATCTTGCGGGCCATCTTTTTGGCCGACGTGGTGTTGGCCACTGGCTATCCTCGCTGGATTGGTCCTCGGCGCCGCCGCTTCGCGGGCCGGGATGTCGAAGCTGCAAAGAGAAGCGATCCCACGGCGCAGGCGCGCGGGCTCGTCTCGCGGCTTCTAGACCGGACCTTCCCCGACCGTCAACAATTTCGGCGTCGCTCCTTCATGCGTCCCCAGCGTTTCCACGCCCCTAGCTCGCCAGGAACCTGGCCAGGCTCGCCGGATCGACGTTTCCGCCAGACAGGATGACGCCGACGCGCTTGCCCCGGACAGGCACGATTCCGTGCAGGGCGGCCGCTGCCGCGAGGCAGCCTGTCGGTTCCACGACGAGCTTCAGCCGCTCGATGAAGAATCGCATCGTGTCGACGAGCATGGCATCGGAGACGGAGACGATTCCGGACACCCGCTCGCGAATGATCGCGAAAGTCATCTGGCCGAGCGCCGTTGTCAGGGCGCCATCGGCAATGGATTGGGGCACCGGGATGGTGACGATGCGGCCCGATTCGAACGACCGGCGGCCGTCGTCTCCGGCCTCAGGCTCGACCCCGATCACGCGGCATCCGGGAGAGAGCTCCGCCGCCGCAAGCGCGCTGCCGGAGAGGAGGCCACCTCCGCCTAGGCAGACCAGCAGGAGGTCGAGCGGGCCGACCTCATTGATGAGCTCGAGCGCCGCCGTGCCCTGGCCTGCGATCACCGCCGGGTGGTCGAAGGGCGGCACCATGGTCCGGCCCTGCTCCGCGGCGATGCGCCGGCCGATCTCTTCCCGGTCCTCCGTGTAGCGGTCGTAGAGGACCACCGTCGCGCCGTAGCCTCGCGTGGCTGCCACCTTCATGGCTGGCGCGTCCGCCGGCATCACGATCACTGTGGAGACGCCCAGAAGCGCCCCGGCATAGGCGATGGCCTGGGCGTGGTTCCCGGACGAGAAGGCGACCACGCCGGCTGCCCGGGCAGACGCATCGAGCGAGGCGATGGCGTTGTAGCCGCCTCGGAATTTGAAGGCACCAGCCCGCTGCAGGTTCTCGCATTTGAAGAACAGGCTGCCTCCGGTCCTGCTGTCCGCGGTGCGGGACGTCACGACAGGGGTGCGGTGGGCCATGCCGGCGAGGCGGCCGGCGGCCTCGGCGACATCGGCGAAGGTCGGGAGGGTGGGAGCGAACTCGACGGGCATGGCGCGGGCTTCCTGGTCTCAGCTGTGCCGGAAGTCGGGCTTCCGCTTCTCGAGAAAGGCCGACATGCCCTCCTTCTGGTCTGCCGTCGCGAACAGGGCGTGGAAGACGCGCCGCTCAAACCGCACCCCCTCGGCGAGGTTCGTCTCGTCGGCCCGGTCCACCGCCTCCTTGGTCATCATCGCCACGTGGCGTGGCATGGAGGCGATTGCAGTTGCAGCCGCGAGTGCCTCGGTCAGCAACTCGGCGGCCGGCACCACGCGCGCAACGAGCCCTGCGCGCTCGGCCTCGACGGCGTCCATCATCCGGCCTGTCAGGCACAGGTCCATGGCCTTGGCCTTGCCGACCGCACGGGCCAGGCGTTGGGTGCCGCCGATTCCCGGAATGACGCCCAGCTTGATCTCGGGCTGACCGAACCGCGCGGTGTCCGCGGCCAGGATGATGTCGCACATCATGGCGAGTTCGCAGCCGCCGCCGAGGGCGAAGCCGGCCACGGCCGCCACGACCGGAACCCGGTGCCGGGCGATACGGTCGCCCACCGCGAACAGGTCCTCCGCATAGATGGCCGGAAAGCCGAGCTCCGACATCTCCCGGATATCCGCGCCGGCCGCGAAGGCCTTCTCTGATCCGGTGAGCACGACGCAGCCGATCCCGGGGTCGCGGTCAAAGCCGGCAAGGGCGTGATCCAACTCGGCCAGCAACGCGGCGTTCAGCGCGTTCAGCGCCTTCGGCCGGTTCAGCGTGACAAGGGCAACCCTGTCGCGAATCTCAACAAGGATGTGTTCATAGGTCACGGGCCTGATCTCCGCCGCCGCGGAGGCCGTAGCCAAGGCGCGGGATCCCGGCAAGCACCGTTGCCGGGAGGCGCATGGTGCGCCGCACAAAGACTTTGACGGGCTCGGCGCCACGGCGTACGACTAGAGTGTGACTAGCAAAGATCGTGCCTAGGGGCCTTGCGGTCGATGGGAGTGCAGCAGCGGTTGGAGATGCGCCAGGGCCAAGCCCTGGTCATGACGCCTCAGCTCCTGCAGGCGATCAAGCTGCTTCAGCTCTCTCATCTCGACCTGGTCAGCTACGTCGAGGCCGAGCTGGAACGAAATCCGCTCCTGGAGGACGCGCCGCCGGATTCAGCGGACCCGGGGCCGGCGGAGGACCGGGCCTCCGACGAGGTCCCCGCCCGGGAGCTAGATCTGGGCGGCGGGCGGATCCAGGCCGACGATCACCACCTCGCCGATGCGTTCCCGGACGACGCGCCGACCGTGCGCGCGCCGGAGGGCGCCGACTCCCTCTCTCTCACAACCCCAGCTTGGCAGAACTCGGCCTCGGGCGGGTTCGACGCGGGCGAGTTCGATCCCACTGCGCACCTCGCGCGGGAGCAGACGCTGCACGAGCACTTGCGCGAGCAGCTCGACCTCGCCACGAGTCGGCCCGACCAGCGGATGGTCGGCGCCCACCTGATCGACGCGGTCGACGAAGCCGGCTACCTGACCGAGAGCTGCGACGCCATCGCTCTCCGGCTGGGCGCTGATCCGGCACTTGTCGAAGGTGTGCTCGGGATGGTGCAGACCTTCTCGCCGACCGGGGTGGCGGCCCGGGACCTGTCCGAGTGCCTCTCCATCCAGCTCCGCGAGAAGAACCGTCTGGACCCGGCCATGGCGGCCTTGCTGACCCGGCTCGACCTGGTGGCCCGGAGGGACTTCGCCCCCCTGAAGCGCATCTGCGGGGTGGATGACGAGGATCTGTCCGAGATGCTCGCCGAACTGAGACAGCTCGATCCGAAGCCGGGCCGGGCCTTTGGCGGCGGGCATGTGCAGGTCCTGGTCCCCGACGTGTTCGTGCGGGCCGCGCCGGACGGGAGTTGGCTCGTCGAGCTCAACCCGGACACCCTGCCGCGCGTCCTAGTGAACCAGAGCTATCACGCCAGGGTCGCCCGCCAGGCCCGGACCGATTCGGATAAGCTCTTCATCAGCGACTGCCTGCAGAGCGCCAACTGGCTGACCCGCTCGCTCGAGCAGCGCTCGCGCACCATTCTCAAGGTGGCGAGCGAGATCGTGCGCCAGCAGGACGGGTTCTTCGCCTATGGCGTCTCGCACCTGCGACCGCTCAACCTGAAGACCATCGCCGACGCGATCGGCATGCACGAATCCACCGTCTCGCGGGTGACCTCCAACAAGGCGATCGGCACCGCCCGCGGAACGCTGGAGATGAAATACTTCTTCACGGCCGCGATCTCGGCCTCCTCGGGGGGGGAGGCGCATTCCTCCGAGGCCGTTCGGCACCGCATCCGACAGCTCGTGGACGCCGAGCGGACCAGCGACGTTCTCTCGGACGACGCGCTCGTGAAGAAGCTGCGCGGGGAGGGGATCGACATCGCCCGCCGGACGGTCGCCAAGTACCGGGAAGCCTTGCGCATCCCGTCTTCGGTCGAGCGCCGGCGCGAGAAGGCTGCCCTCAGGGGCTAGCCTGGCCCGGAACCCCGGCACCGGCCCCCTGTTGTGGAGAGAGGCCGCGACCGCGTGCGGGCGGCCGTCCGGGAGATCGCGATGCTTCGCATGTTCACTACCGTCGTCCTGGCGCTCGCCGCGAGCGCCGCCATTGCCCAGCCTGCGCCGGGGGCATCGTCGTCCGGGACCTCGCCGGTCACGCGGGAGGACGGCAGGGCGCCTCGTGCGCCTCTGATCCGCATTCAGCGTGACGACATCTCGATGACAGTTCGTTGCGCCGAGGGAGAAAGCACCAAGAGCTGCGGCGAGATCGCCGTGCAGCTCCTGGAGAAGCTCCCGGCCGCCCCGTCCTGGGACCGGCGTGGGGGGCGCGGCACGCGTGACGGGGGCGGCGAGCGTGACCGCGAGCGGGATCGGGAGCGCGATCGGCGCGAGCCGGAATGACGTCTAGGCCGGATCGAGCAGCCCGAGCCGCTCGATCTCGAGCCACTCCCCCGCCATGAGCTTGTCGCCGATGTCGATGCGGTAGCGGACATTCGGGATCACGACGCGGCCCGCGAGCCGGTAGGCCGCATCGCGCGCCTGCCGGATCGTGGGGCCCGTCCCGGTCACGACCAGCGTCCAGCCGTGATACCCAGCGGTGACGAGTTCGCCCGCGGCGAGCCCCACCTCACCGTAATGGAGGTTGGCGTGGTCCTCGGCACTCACCTCGCCCAGAACCAACACGGGCAGGCCCACCGGCTCAGGCACGTAGCTGCGGA
>NZ_JAQGKF010000200.1 GCF_028290205.1 Enterovirga sp.
GCCTTCGGCATGGACGCGGTCGACATCTACGGGCTGACCGAGGTGATCGGCCCGGGCGTGTCGATGGAATTCCGCGACACCAAGGACGGGCTGCACGTCTGGGAGGACCATTTCTATCCGGAGATCATCGACCCGGCGACGGGCCGCGTGCTGCCGGACGGGGAACTCGGCGAACTCGTCTTCACCTCCCTGACCAAGGAGGCGTTTCCGGTGATCCGCTACCGCACCCGCGACCTGACCCGGCTCCGCCCCGGCACGGCGCGGCCCGCCATGCGCCGCATGGACAAGGTGACGGGCCGCTCGGACGACATGATCATTTTGCGCGGCGTCAACGTGTTCCCGTCGCAGATCGAGGAGGCGCTGCTCGGCTGCGCCTGGTGCGGCGGCCATTTCGTGATCGAACTCACGCGGGTGGGCCGCCTCGACGAGATGACCATCCTGGCCGAAGCCCGGCCGGAGCATTGGAGCCCGGACGGGCTCGGGCCCGAAGGGGAGGGCCTGGCCCGTCGGATCAAGGGCTCCATCGGCATCGCGGCCCGCGTCGCGATCCAGCCGCCCGGGACGCTGGAACGCTCGGCCGGGAAGGCGAAGCGGGTTCTGGACCGGAGGCCGCGCGACTGACCGGCTCGGGGGCTGAAGCCTCCTAAACGGCCGCATCCCGCACTGTCGGAAACCGACAAACGGGCCCTGACCGGGAACTTGGCGAGCAGCCGGGCTTCTCGTTCATCACAGAGGACGCTGGCCCATGTTCATGCGCATCGACAGGTTGCAGGCCGAACTGCCCGAGCCCAAGGCTCCGAATCCCAACGCGGCCGCCGCTCTTCAGGAGCTTCTCGGCGGCAAATACGGGGAGATGTCCACGCTCGGGAACTACATGTTCCAGAGCTTCAACTTTCGCAACAAGACCCAGCTTCGCCCGTTCTACAGCCTCGTGTCGGCGATCTTCACGGAAGAACTCGGCCATGTCGAGCTCGTCTCGACCGGCATCGCCATGCTGAACAACGGTCCCGGCGACCCGAAGGAGAATGTCGACGTCTCCAAGGCGCCGTTCAAGGACATGCAGGACGTGCGGTCCGCCGCCTCGTTCTTCTCCTATGGCGGCGGGGCCGCGCCGGTGAACTCGAATTCCATGTCCTGGAACGTCGACATGGTGACGACCACCGGCAACCTGATCATGGACCTGCTGCACAATTTCCATCTGGAATGCGGCGCCCGCCTGCACAAGCTGCGGGTCTACGAGACCATGACCGAGCCGACCGGTCGCGAGGTCTGCGGCTACCTGCTCGTCCGCGGCTCGGTCCACGCGCACGCCTATGCGCTCGCCCTGAAGAAGCTCACCGGCGTCTCCATCGAGAACATGCTGCCGGTGCCCAACATTCCGCTCGACTACATTCCGGAATGCCAGAAGTACCTGCAGGAGGGCAGCCACCGCCGCCTCTACCGCTTCGGTTCGCCCGATTACGCCGAGGCCGCGGGCGTGTGGTCGAACGACGAGGTCGCGCTGCCGAGCGACCCGCCGGGCTCGCTCGAAATCGTCGACGGTCCGCCGGAAGGCGGCAAGATGGCCGAGCTGCTCGGGAATTACGGGGCTTTCGCGCCCGACTACGCTCCGCAGGAAATGTTCGAGGTCGCGACCAAGCTCTACAAGAAGAGCCGCTAGACGGGCCAAACCGCCCGTCGCCGCCGTCCAGCCCGGTCGGGCTGGACGGCATGGAACCGGGCCGCGAGATCGGCTAGCCCTGGGCCGCCGCCGCCGCCCAGGATGCACCATGATCGGCCACGAATTCCTCCACGCCCCCGGGCCCACCCATGTGCCCGACCGGGTGCTGCGGGCCATGCACCGCCAGCCGCTCGATCTGGTGGACGCGCGGCTGCACGCCATTGCGCAGACCTGCTTTAGCGACCTGGCGGCCGTGTTCAGGACCTCGGGCCATGTCTTCGTCTACGCGGCCAACGGCCATGGCGGCTGGGAAGCCGCGCTCGGCAACATCTGCGTGCCGGGCGACACGGTGCTGGTGCCGGAGGTCGGGCATTTCTCGTCCGCCTGGGCGGATCATGCCCGCGCGCTCGGGCTCGTCACCGAGTCGATCCCGGGTGATTGGCGGCACGCGATCGACCCTCAGGCGGTGGAGGACCACCTGCGCCGCGACGGGGCGGGCCGGATCAAGGCCGTGCTGGCCGTGCAGGTGGATACCGGCACGGGCATCGTCAACGACATCGCCGCAATCCGGGCGGCGATGGACGCAGCCGGCCACCCCGCGCTGCTGGTCGCCGACACGATCGCCTCGCTGGGTGCCATGCCGTTCGAGATGGATGGCTGGGGCGTCGATGTCGCGATTGCGGCCTCCCAGAAGGCGCTGATGTGCCCGCCGGGCCTCGCCATCCTGGCCGCCAATGCCCGCGCCGTGGAGGTCTCCGCCCGGCTGCCCCGCCATCAGCGCTACTGGGACTGGCAGCCGCGCCTCGGCGAGGCCTCCTACATGAAGTTCTGCGGCACCATGCCGGAGGGGCTGTTCTTCGGCTTGCGCGAGGCTCTGGACATGATCGGCGAGCAGGGCCTGCCGGAGATCTGGCGCCGGCACGCGCGGCTCGCCGGCGCGGTCGGGCGGGCCGTCGAGTGCTGGGGGGAGGCGGGCGCGCTCTCGTTCAACGCGCTGCGGCCGGCCGAACGGGCCGTGACCGTGACCGCGATCCGCACCGCCGGATCCGTCGATGCCGACCGGATCCGCAGCCATGCGCGCCAGCAGCTCGGGGTGTCGGTCGCCGGCGGGCTCGGGGCGCTGGCCGGTCACGCCTTCCGGATCGGCCACCTCGGCGACCTGAACGAGCCCATGATCCTCGGCTGCCTCGCCGCCCTGGAGCTCTGCTTCCTGGAGCTCGGGGTGCCGCATGGCCGGCACGGGGTGCGGGCCGCCATCGACTATCTGGCGGCGAGCCGGGCCGAGCCGATGGCGGCCGCCGCCTGACGGGCTACGCCCAGGCCTGCAGGCGCTGCGCGGCCGCTGCCACGGCCGCCTGGCGGCCCTCACGCCGGTAATAGACGCCCCGGATCTGGATCTCGGAGGCGATGGCGCGGACGAAGGCGTCCCGCAATTCGGGGCGGGGTGGCTCGGCTTCGGCCCAGAAGCGGTCGAGCGGCCCCTGGAAGGTGAGCCCGTCGATGTCGAACACCGCCGCCCCGAGCGTGATCACCGGGTGGCTGGCCCGCAGGGCCCAGAGGCCCACCGTGGAGTTCACGGTGACGACCCCGCGGGCGCCCTCGAGCAGCAGCACCAGGGAGCCTCCGTCCACGAACCGCACCCGCTCCGGAACGCCCCAGCGCCGGGCCGAGCGCCGCACGATGCGGGCCCAGTTGCGCAGGCCCGGATCGAGCGGGTGGACCTTGATCACGAGCATCGTGTCCTTCGGCGCGTGTTCGGCGAAGGAGCGGATGACCTTGTGGATCGGCGTCTTGAGGTCGTTGAAGGGCGAATAGGCCCGCAGCTGGAAGTCGGTCTCCATCTGCAGCGGGAACACGTAATAGGGCACCCGCAGGGTCGCGAGCGCGGCGATCAGCCGGTCGGCCCTGGGCCCGTTGTAGCGGGTGCGCAGGAAATGCAGGCCGGTCCCGACATAGACCAGGGCCGGGTGATGCACCTGGTGCGAGCGGTAGCCCGGATAGAGGAAGAACAGCAGCGACGACGAGATGTGGTACAGGATGTCCCAGCAGGCCTGGGTGACGAAACTGTCCTTGTAGCGCGGCTGCAGGTCCGGCTCCGGCGCCCGGCGGCCGAGTTCCAGCACCGCCTCGGGGTCGCGCGGGAAGCGGGAATCGGCGGACATGCCGTCCGGTTCGAGGGTGATCCAGTCCGGCCGCAGATAGCCGAAATCGGTCACCGTGACCCGCACGCCCCGGGCCTTGGCGGCGGCGATGGCCACCTTGTGGTAGAACCGCTGCTCGCCCAGGAGCACGAGGTCGGTGACGCCTTCGCGGTCCAGCAGATCGGACACGAAGGCGGGCCAGCTCTCGCGCCTGCCCCGGAAGTTCAGCGCTCCCGGGCGGCGCCAGAACAGCCAGTCGCCGAAGCACAGATTGACCCTGAGGCAGCGGTGGCCGGCGCGCTCCAGCGCGTCCGCGACCTCCGCGAAGAACGGCGTGACCGGACCCTGCAGGAACAGGAATGTGCCGCGGCCGCCCGGGCCGGCCTCTGCAGAACTCGCCTCGCTTGACGCCACGCCGCTCCACCCTTCCGCCGGGCTGCATACCGCCCGGACCGCGCCGGCCGCAACCCACAGGCCCCGGGCCGCGCCGCCGCAGGGCGGCAGCGCGGTTGCCCGTCGGGCGGCCCCGGTCCACAACATGGGGCAGGCGCCCGCAGCGGCGCCAGCACGGGAGCAAGCGGCATGGCGGGGGTGGAACGGGCGAAGACGGTGAAGCCGGAGAACCTCCGCTCCAAGGCCTGGTTCGACAACCCGGACAATCCCGGCATGACGGCGCTCTATCTCGAGCGCTACCTGAATTTCGGCCTCACGCCCGAGGAGCTGCGCGCCGGCCGGCCGCTGATCGGCATCGCCCAGACGGGCTCCGACCTCTCGCCCTGCAACCGCCACCACCTCGAACTCGCCAAGCGCGTCCGCGAGGGCATCACCGCCGCCGGCGGACTGGCGATGGAATTCCCGGTGCACCCGATCCAGGAGACCGGCAAGCGCCCGACGGCGGCGCTCGATCGCAATCTCGCTTATCTCGGCCTCGTCGAAGTCCTGTTCGGCTATCCGCTGGACGGCGTGGTGCTGACCACCGGCTGCGACAAGACCACCCCGGCCTGCCTGATGGCCGCCGCGACGGTCAACCTGCCGGCGATCGTATTGTCCGGCGGGCCGATGCTGAACGGCTGGCATGACGGCGCGCGCACCGGCTCCGGCACGGTGGTGTGGAAATCGCGCGAGCGGCTCGCCACCGGCGAGATCGACTATGAAGAGTTCATGTCGATCGTCGCCTCCTCGGCGC
>NZ_JAQGKF010000212.1 GCF_028290205.1 Enterovirga sp.
CCCCGCTGTGCGGGGGAGGATCAGCCCCCGTTCGGCTCGCTGGGCTCGCGGCCCCCTCGGCTCCGCGGGAGAGCCGCGACCCGGCCCTCCGCGGCGGCCTCTGCGATGGTGAGGAGCACGCCCTCCAGCATGTCGGGCTTCAGCAGGTCCGCCGCGGCGAAGCGGAGCACGCGAATGCCGCGCTCGGCCAGCCACGCCGTCCGGCGCTCGTCGTGGCGCGCCTGGTCGGGAACGTCATGGGCGCTGCCGTCCACCTCGACGGCAAGCCGGCTGGCCGGACAGTAAAAATCGAGAATAAAGGGCCCGATCGGGTGCTGTCGGCGACAGCGCAGGCCGGCGAGCTTTCCCGCCCGCAAGGCCTGCCAGAGGACGACCTCCGGCAGCGTCATGGCGCCGCGCAGCGCGCGGGCGCGCTCGAATGTCAGACGCGGTGCACGCATCGGCCCCTCCGGCGTCCTGCCCCCTCCGGCGCTGCGCGCCACCTCCCCCGCGGGGCGGGGGACCCAGCGTTGTGCCCTTTCGGCCCTGGGGCAAGTGGGTGGGGCCGGCTCGGGACGCTGCCCCCTCCGGCGCTGCGCGCCACCTCCCCCGCGGGGCGGGGGAGGAATCAGGGCAGCGCTCGCTCTGCTGCGCAGGCTCCCCGGTTTGCCGCGTCTCCCGCCGGCGTGCTAACCGGCGCCATCCCTCGCGCGAGCCGAACCATGTCCGCCAGCCCTGTCGCATCCGGCTATCAGCTGTCCAACTCCTTCTTCTCGGCGTCGCTCGCCGAGGCGGATCCGGAGATCGCCCGCACGGTGGAGCTGGAGCTCGGGCGGCAGCGGGATGAGATCGAGCTGATCGCCTCCGAAAACATCGTCAGCCGGGCCGTGCTCGAGGCGCAGGGCTCGGTGATGACCAACAAATACGCCGAGGGCTATCCGGGCCGGCGCTATTACGGCGGCTGCCAGTTCGTGGACATGGCCGAGTCGCTGGCCATCGAGCGGGCGACGCGGCTGTTCGGCTGCCGCTTCGCCAATGTGCAGCCGAATTCCGGCTCCCAGGCGAACCAGGCCGTGTTCATGGCCACCATGCGGCCCGGCGACACCTTCATGGGGCTCGACCTCGCCTGTGGCGGCCACCTGACGCACGGCGCCTCGGTCAACATGTCCGGCAAGTGGTTCAACGTGGTGAGCTACCGGGTGCGGCCCGAGGACGGCCTGATCGACATGGACGAGGTCGCGGCGCTCGCCCGCGAGCACCGGCCCAAGGTCATCGTGGCCGGCGGCTCGGCCTATTCGCGGCACTGGGATTTTGCCCGCTTCCGGGAGATCGCCGACGAGGTCGGGGCCGTGTTCATGGTGGACATGGCCCATTTCGCCGGGCTCGTCGCCGGCGGCGCGCATCCCTCGCCCTTTCCGCACGCCCATGTGGTGACGACCACCACCCACAAGACGCTGCGCGGGCCGCGCGGCGGCATGATCCTCACCGACGACGAGGCGCTGGCCAAGAAGGTCAACTCGGCCATCTTCCCGGGCCTGCAGGGCGGGCCGCTGATGCATGTGATCGCCGCCAAGGCGGTGGCCTTCGGCGAGGCGTTGCGGCCCGATTTCAAGCTCTACGCCCATGCCGTGGTGGAGAATGCGCGGGCGCTCGCCGCCTCGCTCGCCTCGGCCGGGTACCCGATCGTGGCCGGCGGCACGGACAACCACCTCATGCTGGTCGACCTCCGCTCGCGCGGCCTCACCGGCAAGGCGGCCGAGGCCGCCCTCGGCCGGGCCCATCTGACCTGCAACAAGAACGGCATCCCGTTCGACCCCGAGAAGCCGACCGTCACCTCCGGCATCCGGCTCGGCACCCCGGCCTGCACCACGCGGGGCTTCGGCGTGGCGGAGTTCCGGCGCGTCGGCGAGATGATCGTCGAGGTGCTGGACGGCGTCGCCGCCCAGGGCGAGGGCGGCAACGCGGCGGTGGAGGCGGCCGTCGGCACGCGGGCGCGCGACCTGACGCGGCGCTTCCCGGTCTACTAACCACCATGCGCTGCCCGTTTTGTGGGGGGCCGGACACGAATGTGAAAGATTCGAGGCCCAGCGAAGACGCGGCCTCGATCCGGCGCAGGCGCGCCTGTCCCGATTGCGGCGGCCGCTTCACCACCTTCGAGCGGGTGCAGCTGAGGGAACTCAGCGTGGTCAAGCGCTCGGGTCGGCAGGTGGCGTTTGACCGCGACAAGCTCGGCCGGTCCGTGGCAATCGCCTTGCGCAAGCGGCCCGTCGATCCCGAGCGGGTCGACCGGCTGATCAGTGGCATCGTGCGCCAGCTGGAAAGCTCCGGCGAGCCGGAGATTGCCAGCCAGACGATCGGCGAACTGGTGATGGAGGCGCTGAAGAGCCTCGATGAGATCGCCTATATTCGCTACGCGTCGGTTTACAGGGATTTTCGGGAGAAAGAAGACTTCAAGGAACTTCTCGACACCTTGATGCCCGGCGACCGCGCGGGACCCGCTTCCGCCGAGCCGGCATGAGCGGCCGCATCGCGACGGACGAGGAGGACCGGCGCTTCACAGCCGCGGCCCTGAACCTCGGCCGGCGGCATAACGGCCTGACCTGGCCCAACCCCTCCGTGGGCGCCCTGGTGGTCCGGCACGAGGAGGGGCGTTCCGTCATTGTCGCCCAGGGGATCACAGCGCGGGGAGGGCGGCCCCACGCCGAACCCGAGGCGCTGCGGGGGGCCGGGAACCTGGCCCGCGGCGCCACACTCTACGTGTCGCTGGAGCCGTGTTCGCATCACGGCCGCACGCCGCCCTGCGCCGAGGCGATCGTTGCCGCGGGCCTCGGCCGCGTCGTCACCGCGGGCGGCGATGCCGACCCGCGCGTTGCCGGCCGGGGTCATGCCATCCTGGCCCGGGCCGGAATCCGGGTTGTGGCTGGCGCGGCGGTGGAGGAGGCCGAGCGAACCCACCGTGGGCACCTGACGCGCACGCGTCACGGCCGCCCGGCCGTCACCCTGAAGCTCGCCCGGACAGTGGACGGCTATGCCGCCGCGCCGGCTGGCGAGCCGCGACTCCTGATCACCGGACCGAATGCGGATGGCCGCACTCACCTGCTGCGCGCCCATGCCGACGCCGTGATGGTCGGGGTCGCGACCGTGCTGTCCGACGATCCGCGCCTCGACGTCCGGCTGCCGGGCTTGGCCGATCGCTCGCCGGTGCGAATCGTGCTCGACAGCCGTCTCCGGCTGCCGCCGGAGAGTCGCCTGGCCCGCTCTGCCGCCGCCCGCCCGACTTGGCTCGTCTGCGCCGAGGAGGCGGATCCCGAGGCCGAGCGCCGGCTCGCCGGTCTCGGCTGCGATGCTATCCGCTGCCCGCGCGGCCCCGATGGGCGTCTTGATCTTGGGGCCGCCCTGGCCCTGCTTGCCAGCCGGGGGCTGACCCGAGTCCTGTGCGAGGGCGGGCCGGCCCTTGCCGAGGCGCTGGCCCGGGACGATCTGTTGGACGAGGTCGTTCTCATCACCGGCGGGGCTGCTCTTGGCCGACACGGCCTTCCGGCGACAGGTCCGGCCCTGGCCGGCGCGCTCTCCGGCCACCTGCGGCTGACCCGCACGGAGCGGGCCGGAGCGGACACCGTGCAGCATTTCGAGAGGGACCCATGTTCACCGGCCTCGTGACGGATATCGGCCGCGTTGTGGAGAGCGCCGATCGGGGCGGGCTCCACCGGATTCGCATCGCCTGCCGCTACGACCCCGCGACCATCGCCCTCGGAGCGTCCATTGCCTGCGGCGGGCCGTGCCTCACTGTTGTGGGGGTCGGCCAGGCCGAAAGAGGCGCGTGGTTCGACGTCGATGTGGCGGCCGAGACGTTGGAGCGCACCACGGCCCGTACCTGGCGCGAGGGCACACGCCTGAACCTGGAACGCTCGCTGCGCATCGGCGACGAACTCGGTGGCCACCTCGTCACGGGCCATATCGACGGCGTCGCCACCATCCTGGCCCGCGAGGAGGTGACGGGCGCCGGCTCCGGCCGCTCGACGCGCTTCACCTTGCGGGTGCCCTCCCGGGTGGCTGGGTTCGTGGCGGAGAAGGGCTCCGTGGCGCTGGACGGGACCTCTCTCACCGTCAACCGGGTCGAGGACGACACCTTCTCGGTGCTGCTGATTCCCCATTCGCTAGACGTCACGACCTGGGGGGAGCGGCAGGCCGGCGACGGCGTCAACCTCGAAGTCGATTTGATGGCCCGCTATGCGGCTCGACTGGCGCAGGCCGGCCCGGCCGCGCGTGGGGATTGAGAGCGCCGCGAGAAGGTCGTACCCACGTTCGCGACTCCAGGAGCGTGATCCCGCCGCGCAGACCGCCCCACCAGCGGTCTCCGAGACGGCTCGTTCCTCCACCGCCCCTCGTGGGGACCCCGCAAGCCCTGTTGGCGCATCCGCGGCTCTCGCGAGACGGCCCGACAGTCACGATATCCGGGCGACGGCTCGCTCCTGAACGAAGAACATGGTCCCCACAGCCAAGACAACATCCTCATCGCCGGCTGCCGTCGGACAGCGCGCCCTGATCGTCGAAGCGCGCTATTACGAGGGCATCTCGGACGAACTTCTCGCCGGCGCCAACGCTGCCCTGCTGGCCGCCGGGGCTAAGGTCGACACCCTCACCGTGGACGGAGCTCTCGAGCTTCCGTCCGCGCTCGCCATCGCGCTCGACCGAGCCGAGGCAGCGGGCCGTCCGTACGGGCTCGCGGTCGTGCTGGGGTGCGTGATCCGGGGCGAAACCGGCCATTACGACATCGTGGCGGGCGAGAGCGCCCGTGCCGTCACCGATCTCTCCGTCGCTCGCCGCCTGCCGATCGGCAACGGCATCCTGACGGTGGAAACGGAGGAGCAGGCCTGGGCGCGGGCCCGGGTCGGGGAGATGGACAAGGGCGGGGGCGCAGCGCGCGCCGCCTTGTCGGTACTGGCCGCCCTGGCCTCGCTCGAGGAGCGCCTGCGTGACTAAGCCGTCCGAGCGCAGCGCCGCCCGGCTCGCAGCCGTGCAGGCCCTCTACCAGATGGACGTCGCGGGGAAGGGTGTCACCGACGCGATGGCCGAATTCGAAGCGTTCTGGATGGGCCGCGAGGTCGAGGGCGTGTCGTTCAAGCAGGCGGAGAACGCCTTCTTTCGACAACTCCTCATCGGGACAGTGGAGCATCAGCGCGAGATCGACCCCACGCTCGATCGGGCGCTCGCCTCCGGCTGGCCGCTGGCTCGGATCGAAGCCGTGCTCCGGGCCATCCTGCGGGCAGGGGGCTACGAGCTGGGCTTCCGCAAGGACGTGCCGGCCCGGGTGGTCATCTCCGAATACGTCGACATCGCGCACAGCTTCTACAGCGGCGACGAGCCCGGCCTCGTGAACGGCGTGCTGGACTCCGTTGCCCGCGAAGTGCGCAAGGGCGAATTGCCGGATCGAACCGGCCGGTCGGCCTCTCGAACGGAGGCCTGAGCACCTTGGCGCGGCCGAGCGAAGAGGGGCTGATCGCCAGCTACTTCGCTCCCCTTGCCGGGCCGGGAGCGCTCGGCCTTGCGGATGATGCCGCCTTGCTGGCCCCCCGTCCGGGCCGCGAACTGGTCCTGACAGTCGACGCGCTGGTGGAGGGCGTGCACTTCCTCTCGGGCGACCCTCCGCACACGCTCGGGGCGAAGGCCCTCTCCGTGAACCTCTCCGATCTTGCCGCCAAGGGCAGTGATCCGGTCGGGTTCCTGCTCGCGCTGGCCCTGCCGGACAGCTGGACCGAGGCCTGGCTGGCCGCCTTCGCCGATGGCCTCGGCGCGGCCGCTGCGGCGGCCGGCTGCCCGCTCCTCGGCGGCGACACGGTGCGGGCTCGTGGCGGGCTCGTTCTCTCCGTCACGGCGCTCGGCGACGTGCCGGAGGGCCGCATGGTGCGCAGGACCGCGGCTCAGCCCGGAGACCGCGTCTGCGTGTCCGGCACGATCGGGGATGCGGTGCTCGGTCTCGATCTCCTCACGGGCCCCGAGCCGGCTTGGAGTGCGGCCCTGCAGCCGGATGGGCGGGACCGGCTGGTCCGCCGCTACCGGCAGCCGGAGGCCCGGCTCGCCTTGGCCGGCGCGCTGCGCGACCTGGCCTCCGCCGCGATGGACGTGTCTGACGGCCTGGTGGGCGACCTCGCCAAGATGCTCAGGGCCAGCAGGGTCAGCGGCGAGATCGACCTTGCCCTGGTTCCGTTCTCCGAGCCGGCCTCCTGCGCCCTGACGGCCGACCCGAACCTGCGCGACCGGCTTGTCTGCGGGGGGGACGACTACGAGATCCTGTTCACGCTTCCCGCAGGGCGCCTGCCGGAGATGCGCCGGCGCGCCGAGGCGGCCGGCCTGGCCATCCGGGAGATCGGCTGCGTCACCCAAGGGATGGAGCCGCTGCGGATCCTGGATCGCGGCCGACCATGCCGGCTGACGGCTGCCTCCTTCCAGCATTTCTGACCCGCCCCGCGGCATGGGCGGGGCGCGACGTGTCCTGCCTGACCGCCGCCGTCCGGCCCGAACGGGCGCCGGTTCCCTGGGGTCGAACTGGTGCTGCTGGTTCTTCTTCTTGCGGGCGGGGCGAACGACGGTTGCGAATTGTAAACGCCAAGTCTCCGCTCTGATTGCGATCCAGTCGAAAGTTTGGCACTACCATGGCGCAATCCGCGAACGTCGCAGGATGAGCCGCGGCTGCGTGCGTCTGCACCGGCCCGAGGCTTCGACGCGGCCAGGTACCAGCTGCAAGGGTTCGAGATGCTGACAATCCTCCTCATCGTTCTCGGAGGCGCTCTGTCGATCGCCTACGGCTTCTGGGCAATCAACGACGTGATGAGGCGGGACGCGGGGACGGCCCGGATGCAGGAAATCGCGGGAGCAATCGCCGAGGGGGCGCAGGCCTATCTTCGGCGACAGTACCTGACGATCGGCGTGGTCGGCATCATCCTGTTCGCGCTCCTCACCTGGCTGCTCGGGATCTGGGTCGGCATTGGCTTCGCGGTTGGAGCGGTTCTGTCCGGAGCGGCGGGCTTCATCGGCATGAACGTCTCGGTGCGGGCTAACGTCCGGACTGCCCAGGCCTCCTCGGTGTCCCTGGCGGATGGGCTCGACGTCGCTTTCAAATCCGGCGCCGTGACCGGGATGCTGGTGGCCGGCCTCGCGCTCCTCGGGGTGACGATTTACTATGCAGTCCTTACGCGGCTGCTGGGCTACGCGCCGGCCAGCCGCATGGTGATCGACTCGCTCGTCGCGCTCGGCTTCGGCGCCTCGCTCATCTCGATCTTCGCTCGCCTCGGCGGCGGCATCTTCACGAAGGGCGCCGATGTCGGCGCCGACCTCGTCGGCAAGGTCGAGGCGGGCATTCCCGAGGACGACCCGCGCAACCCGGCCACCATCGCCGACAATGTGGGCGACAACGTCGGCGATTGCGCCGGCATGGCCGCCGACCTGTTCGAAACCTACGCCGTCACCATCGTGGCCACGATGGTGCTGGCCGCGATCTTCTTTGCCGGCCAGCCCAATCTTGAGACCATGCTGCTGTACCCGCTCGGGATCGGCGCCGCCTGCATCGTGACCTCGATTATCGGCACCTTCGCCGTGAAGCTGTCGCAGAACGGCTCGATCATGGGGGCCCTCTACAAGGGCTTCATCACGGCCGGCGTGCTCTCGATCGGGGCGATCGCGCTGGTGAACCTCGTGATGTTCGGCGGCTTCCGGACCACCTTCACGACCAACCAGGGCGTGAGCTTCACCTCCGCCGGGCTCCTGGGCTGCGCCCTGGCCGGCCTCGCCGTGACGGCGCTCATCGTGGTGATCACGGAATACTACACGGGCACCGGGAAGCGGCCGGTCGTGTCGATCGCTCAGGCCTCCGTGACCGGCCACGGCACGAACGTCATCCAGGGCCTTGCGGTGTCGCTGGAAGCGACCGCCATGCCGACCATCGTCATCGTGGCCGGCATCATCGTGTCCTACAGCCTGGCCGGCCTGTTCGGCATCGCCATCGCGACCACTGCCATGCTGGCGCTCGCCGGCGTGGTCGTCGCGCTCGACGCCTTCGGGCCCGTCACGGACAATGCGGGCGGCATCGCCGAGATGGCGGGGCTGCCGGCCGACGTCCGCAAGTCCACCGACGCGCTCGACGCGGTCGGCAACACGACCAAGGCCGTGACCAAGGGCTACGCGATCGGCTCGGCCGGCCTCGGCGCGCTGGTGCTGTTCGCCGCCTACACCTCCGACCTCAACTTCTTCATCGCCGAGGCGAACAAGGCCGGCTCCACCGCCTTCCAGTTCTACAAGGGCGTGGTGGTCGACTTCTCGCTGTCCAACCCCTACGTCGTCGTCGGCCTCCTGCTGGGCGGGCTCATTCCGTTCCTGTTCGGCGGCATGGGCATGACGGCCGTGGGCCGGGCTGCCGGCTCCGTGGTCGAGGAGGTCCGCCGCCAGTTCCGGGAGAAGCCCGGCATCATGCAGGGGACCGAGCGGCCCGATTACGGCCGCGCGGTCGACATGCTGACCAAGGCGGCCATCAAGGAAATGGTCATCCCGTCCCTCCTGCCGGTGCTGGCCCCGGTGGTGACGTTCTTCGTCATCCAGGCGATCGCCGGCAAGAATCAGGCCTTCGCGGCTGTCGGCGCCATGCTGATGGGCGTGATCGTGACCGGCATCTTCGTCGCGATTTCGATGACCTCGGGCGGCGGCGCCTGGGACAACGCCAAGAAGTCCTTCGAGGACGGCTTCGTGGACAAGGACGGGGTGCGGCACATGAAGGGCTCGGAGGCGCATAAGGCCTCCGTGACCGGCGACACCGTCGGCGATCCCTACAAGGACACCGCGGGCCCCGCGGTGAATCCTGCCATCAAGATCACCAACATCATCGCGCTGCTGCTGCTGGCCATCCTCGCCCACAGCTGAACCGCAGCAGCCCCTTCCGGAAACGCAGAAACGCCGCGGGAGACCGCGGCGTTGCGCATCTCAGACGGTGACGAGGGCGCCCGCGTAGCGGACGCGCCGGGTCTCGGCTTAGTTCGGGATGAAGGTGCCCAGGCCGCGGAACAGCTGAGCCACGAAATTCGCCTCCTGGCCGCCCGCCTCGGTCTTGCGGGAGATGAAATCGAACACCCTGCCGTCCTGCATGCCGTAGAGGGCGACGCGCTGGACCTTGAAGCCGGGCGTGAAATAGACAGCGGTGACGCGCTGGTCCGTTACCCTCTCGCCCATGAACTGCAGCGTCCGGCTCGAGGTCTGGCTGATGTAGTACCAGCTCTTGTTGCCGACGGTTGAGACGGTGGACGGGGTGCCGAGGATCTGCAGCACCTGCTCCGGTCCGAGCCCTGGCTTCACCTGGGCCACGGCCCGCTCGTCGACGACGTAGCCCCGGTGCAGGTCCTCGCCGATCATGCAGCCCGTGAGGAGGGAGCCAAGGAGGACGGCTCCGGCAAGACGGGCGAACGGCTTATACCCTGGGCGCGACATCTTGGACCTCAGCGACGATAACGCCCGGCTTGTCCGACCGGGCGAGGTGCCGTAGCGGCGGGTTATGGCTTTGACAAGGCGGCCGGGTGCGTCGCCAGGGAGCATGTCCATGTTCGGCTTCGCGGCCAGGACGGAGCGGCGCCGGGTGATCGGCGATCTGCACCACATGGTGGTCGAGCAATCGCGCTCGCCCGCCCTTTACGGGCCCGGCGGGCTGCCCGACACGATCGAAGGGCGGTTCGAGGGCCTGACCCTCCATGTGCTGCTGTTGATGCGGCGACTTCGGAACCTGCCGGAGCCGGCCGAGGAGGTGGCGCAAGAACTCGTCGACGCCGTGTTCGCCCATCTCGAGATCGCTCTGCGCGAATCGGGAATTGGGGATTTTGGGGTGCCCAAGCGCATGAAGAAGCTGGCCCGCGCCTTCTACGACCGAACCCTGAAATACGAGAACGCGCTGTCTGAGCGTGACTCCGCGGCCCTGTCCGCCGAGCTCGGCTTGCGTCTCGGCCTGCCGCCGGCGGCCGTTTCAGGCGTTGCCGACCATCTGCTCGCGGCGGACAGCCGGCTTGCCGGAGCCGATCTCGACGCCATCCTCAGCGGTGCGGCCTGGGCAGGCCCGCCCGTGGTCCGGTCGCGGGAGCTGGCCTCGTGACCCCGGACAGCGTCGGGCCCCTGTCGCGCCCGCTGCCCCTGCACGCCATCAAGCCGGACGGCACCCGGGTGCATGTGGAGACCACGGCGGCCGAGCGGGAAGCGCTGGCCCGAGATCTCGACCTTCCGGCCATTCACACGCTGGAGGCCCGCTTCCGCGTTGTGGCACTCGGCGACCGCATCCGGGTCACGGGGCGCGTCGAATCGCGCCTCGACCAGGTGTGCGTGGTGTCTCTGGAACCCTTCGAGAGCCGGGTGGACGAGGAGGTCGAAGCGGAGTTCCAGCTCCCCGGCCGAGCTCGGGCCGGATCTCGCGGAGAGGAACTGGAACTCACGCCCGACGATTTGGCGGCCGAGGAGCTGGTCGGCGACCGGGTCGACCTCGGTGCCATCGCGGCCGAGTTTTTGGCGCTGGGGCTCGATCCCTATCCGCGCAAGCCCGGCGCGGTGTTCGAGAACCCGCCCGAGGACACGGAGGAGGGGCCTTTCGGCCGTCTCGCCGTGCTTCGGCCGGAAAGCGGCGGAACGGGTTAGGCGAAACGGGGTTGCGGTCCGGGGCCGAGACGATATGGTCCCCGGCCGATCTCCGAGCCCGTCCGAATTCCTGAATGCCTCAACCGGTCCGCATCTCGCTCGACGCCATGGGCGGTGATGCCGGTCCGGAGGTCGTTGTTCCCGGAGCCGCGCTCGCCCTCGAGCGCCATCCGGGCATGCGCTTCCTCATCGTGGGCAACGAGGCGGTGGTGCGGCCGATCCTGGCGCGCTTCCCGGCTCTCGAGGCCGCCGTCGAGCTTCGCCACGCCGAGCTGACGGTCGCTATGGACGAGAAGCCAAGCCAGGCGCTCCGGTCTGGCCGGTGGAAATCCTCCATGTGGATGGCCATCCAGGCGGTGCGGGACGGCGAGGCCGACGCCTGCGTGTCGGCCGGCAACACCGGCGCCCTGATGGCGATGTCCAAGGTCTGCCTGAAGACCATGGCCCATATCGAGCGGCCCGCCATCGCCGCGATCTGGCCGACCACCCGCGGCGAATCGGTGGTGCTCGATGTCGGCGCCACCATCGGGGCCGATGCCGCCCACCTGGTCGACATGGCCGTGATGGGGGCCGCCATGGCCCGCATCGTGTTCGACCTGCCGCGCCCCACGGTCGGGCTGCTGAATGTCGGCACCGAAGAGGTGAAGGGCGTCGAGATCGTGCGTGAGGCAAGCCGGATGCTGCGCGAGCAGGACATCCCGGGGCTCACCTATCACGGCTTCGTCGAAGGCGACGATCTCGGCCGCGGCACCGTCGATGTCGTGGTGACCGAGGGCTTCACGGGCAACATCGCGCTGAAGACGGCCGAGGGCACGGCCAAGCAGATCGGCGAATACCTACGTTCGGCGATGAGCCGGACCCTCATGGCCCGGATCGGATACCTCTTCGCCCGGTCCGCCTTTGACGCCCTGCGCGACAAGATGGACCCTCGCAAGGTGAATGGAGGCGTGTTCCTGGGGCTCGAAGGAGTCGTGGTGAAGAGCCATGGCGGCACGGACGCGCTCGGCTTCGCGAGCGCGATCGATATGGCGCATGACATGGCCCAGCACCATCTGATGCAGACGATCCGCGACATGCTGGAACAGACATCGACCGCCGGGTCGTCCTGAGGAACGCCTTTTGACCGCCAGTTCGACATCAACGCGGCGCTCCATCGTGCGCGGCTGCGGCTCCTACCTGCCTCCACGCGTGCTCACGAATGCCGAGCTCGAGACGATGGTCGAGACGTCCGATCCCTGGATCGTGCAGCGGACCGGGATTCGTGAACGCCACATCGCGGCTGCGGACGAGACCACGTCCGTCCTGGGCCTGAAGGCTGCCCAGGCGGCGCTCGCGGATGCGGGGCTGGAAGCTGGCGATATCGACCTGATCGTCTGCGCCACCTCGACGCCCGATTACACGTTTCCCGCCACCGCCACGCAGATCCAGATGGGGCTCGGCCTCCAGGGCGGAGCCGCGTTCGATCTTCAGGCCGTCTGCACGGGCTTCATCTACGGCGTCGCAACGGCCGACAAGTTCCTCCTGTCCGGCTCTCACCGTCGCGCCCTGGTGGTCGGCGCCGAGACCTTTTCGCGGATCGTGGACTGGACGGACCGGGGCACCTGCGTGCTGTTCGGGGACGGCGCCGGCGCCATCGTGCTGGAGGCGGGCGAGGGGGACGGCAAGGCGTCCGATCGCGGCGTGCTGACCACCCAACTGCGCTCGGACGGCCGCTATCGCGACCGGCTCTATGTCGACGGTGGTCCGGGCTCCACGGGCACCACCGGCCACCTCCGCATGGAAGGCCGCGACGTGTTCAAGTTCGCGGTCGGCAAGGTGGTCGACGTGGTCAGGGAGGCCTTTGCTGAAACGGGGCTCGGGCCGGAAGACCTGGACTGGTTCGTGCCGCACCAGGCCAACCGGCGCATCATTGAGGCCTCGGCCGACAAGCTGGGCATCCCGCGCGAGAAGGTGGTGATCACGGTGGAGGGGCACGGCAACACGTCGGCGGCCTCCATCCCGCTGGCCCTCGACGTCGCCCGCAAGGACGGGCGCATCAAGCAGGGAGACCTCGTCATGCTGGAAGCAATCGGCGGCGGTTTCACGTGGGGAAGCGCCCTGATCCGCTGGTAGCCGGCGGCCGATCGCCGGATCAGGTTTTCTTGATTTCTCCGAGGGTTGACCGTCCAGGTGCGACCGAATAGCTCTACCCGCCGAGCGGCGGTGCGGCCGGGTTCCGGCTGTGTGGGGAGACGGCGATGGCGGGTCGCACTGTGACGCGGGCCGATCTCAGCGAGGCCGTGTACCAGAAGCTCGGGTTGTCCCGGACGGAATCGGCCGCGCTCGTCCAGAAGGTGCTGGACGAGATCTGCGCCGGTCTGGAGCGGGGCGAGCCCGTGAAGCTGTCGTCCTTTGGGTCGTTTCTGGTCCGCAGCAAGGGCGAGCGGGTCGGGCGCAATCCGAAAACCGGCGTCGAGGTGCCGATCGAGCCCCGCCGGGTGCTCGTGTTCAAGCCGTCGAACGTCCTCAAGAGCCGCATCAACGGCGGCGGCGAGGGCGAGGACGCAAGCTGAGAGGCGGGCCGCTCCGCGATGCGTCGATGAGCAAGGGACCGGACGCGTTCAGAACGATCAGCGAGGTCGCGGAGGAGCTGGATATTCCCCAGCACGTCCTGCGCTTCTGGGAGACCCGTTTTCCGGCCATCCGGCCGCTCAAGCGTGGCGGCGGCCGGCGGTATTACCGGCCGGACGATGTCGACCTGCTGCGCGGCATCCGGCACCTTCTCTATGGTCAGGGCTACACGATCCGCGGGGTGCAGCGCATCCTCAAGGAGGCCGGGCCGCGCTCGGTTCAGGGCGTCGGGCGGGGCGAGACCACGGCGCTTCCGGCGCCGGAAGCGGGCGAGGATGATCTCGGCGACGAGATGCCGGCGGGCCTGCTCGGCGACAACGACCTGTTTGGGGCGGAGGGTTCGCCCGCGAGCCCGATGATGGGCAGGCCGCCCGAGGGCGCGGACTTCGCTCCCGGCCTGTCAGACAGCAACCGGGAGCTTCTCCATTCGGTGCTCGACGAGTTGCTCGAGTGCCAGCGCGCCCTGGAAGGGCTGCGCCGGTCCTAGAGCAGCCGCTCAGGCGGGTTTCGCCGCCCCGGTGCCCTTGATTTCCGACAGCGTGCGGTCGGGGGTCAGGGCTTCCTCGTCGACATGGCAATGCAAGATGGACGGCAGTCCCGAGGCGAGCGCGCGCTCGAATGCCTCCGCAAAATCCTCCGTCCGCCGCACGGTCTCGCCGTGGCCGCCGAAGGCCCGGGCATAGGCGGCGAAATCGGGGTTCTTCAGGCGGGTTGCCGAGACGCGTCCGGGGTAATCCCGCTCCTGGTGCATCCGAATGGTGCCGTACATGGCGTTGTCCAGCACCACCACGATCACTGGAATGCCGTACTGCACGGCCGTCGCGAATTCCTGGCCGTTCATCAGGAAGTCCCCGTCCCCGGCGAAACACACGACGATTCGGTCCGGGAACGTGCGCTTGGCCATGATCGCGGCCGGCGGGCCGTAGCCCATCGAGCCCGAGGTCGGGGCGAGGTTGATCCGCGACCGCTCGAGGCGGAGGAAGCGGTGCACCCAGGTCGCGAAGTTGCCGGCGCCGTTGGTGACGATCGCGTCGCCCGGCAGGCGGTCCCGCAGCCACACCATCGCGGCCCCGGTCTGGAAGTTGCCCGGCAGGCTGCGCGGCAGCTCCGTGCGGACCAGATAATCGGCCCGTGCTTCGGCGCTGCGCTGCTTCCAGGAGATCTGAGCGGGCGGCTCCAGCCCTGCAAGGGAGGCCGCGAAGGCGGCGGGAGCGGCCTCGATCGCCAGCGCCGGCTGGTAGACGCGGCCGAGTTCGGCGGCATCCGGATAGACGTGGACCAGGCGCTGCTGCGGCACCGGCACGTCCATCAGCGTGTAGGACGATGAGGGCATCTCCGACATCCGGCCGCCAATCAGGAGCAGGAGGTCCGCCTCCTTAATTCGTGCGGTCAGCTTGGGTCCGGGATTGATGCCGACATCACCGGCGTAGTTGGGGTGGTCGGCGGGAAACAGGTGTGCGCGGCGGAACGAGGTGCCGACGGGAAGGTCGAATCGCTCGGAGAAGCGCACCACGGCGGCCCGGGCCGCGGGCGTCCAGCGGGAGCCGCCCAGGATCACGAAGGGGCGCTCGGCTTCCGCCAGCATCGCCTGCAGCCGCTCCATGTCGGTCGGAGCCGGCCAGGGCTCGACCGGCTCGACCCGGGGCGCGTCAACGACCTGCGCCGTGTCGGTCAGCATGTCTTCCGGCAGCGCGATCACCACCGGGCCCGGCCGCCCCTGCATGGCGACCCGGAAGGCCCGGGCCACGATCTCCGGGATGCGGTCCGCGCGGTCGATCTCGACGGCCCACTTGGCCACGGTCCCGAACACCGCCCGGTAATCGAGCTCCTGGAACGCCTCGCGCTCTCGCATGCTGCTGTCGACCTGGCCGACGAACAGGATCATCGGGGTCGAATCCTGCTTGGCGATGTGGACGCCGGGGCTCGCGTTGGTCGCACCGGGCCCGCGGGTCACGAAGCAGATGCCGGGCCTGCCGGTGAGTTTGCCCTGCGCCTCCGCCATCATGGCGGCGCCGCCTTCGTTGCGGCACACGAGCACGTCGATGGCAGCGTCGTGCAGCGCGTCCAGCACGGCCAGGTAGCTTTCGCCCGGCACGCAGGTTGCGCGATCCACGCCCTGGACGACCAACTGGTCGACCAGAATCTGTCCGCCTGTGCGTGTCTGCGCTGCCATCCTGCCTGCCTCTTTGCCCGGCGGGATGCCGGCGCGGCCTAGCTAGCCGGGCCGCCGCCCGATGAACAGGGTTTCGGCGCGCCTTCCGCTCTGCCGGCCGTGTCCGGGGCGGGGTTGCAGGCCGGGCGCCGCGTCCCACCTTTGGTCGGAGAACCGGGAGAGAGACGGTGGACGCGAAACGCCTGCTGGAACAATTTTTGGGCGGAGGCGGGCGCGGCCCGTCCGGCGGCTTCGGCCAGACCGGCTCCTCGGGCGGTCTCGGCGACATCGGCCGAATGATCGGCGGGTTAGGCGGCCGGCATGGCGGCGGTGGGGGCGGCGCGCCCCTGGCGGCGAGCCTCGCCGGCCTTCTGCTCGGCTCGAAGTCGGGGCGGCGACTCGGCGGCTCCACGATGAAGCTCGGCGGCATGGCCCTGGTGGCCTCCCTTGCCTACAAGGCGTTCCAGAACTGGCAAGCGAGCCAAGGCGCGGGGCAGGGCGGCGGCGGCTTCGGCAGCGCGCCGCGCGGATCGGGCGGCTTCGCCGGCTCCGGGCCGGGAGGTTTCGTGCCGACCGGCCCGGCTCCAAGCGGCTTCGGCGCTGGCGCGTTCGGCATGGGCGGAACTGGCACCGGCGGGTTTGGCACCGGCGCTGCCGCGCCCGGCGGATTCGGCACGGGCGGTTCATTGCCCATGCCGCCGGCCGGCTCCCCCTTTCAGCCCGCCGCGGAGCCGGACCAGCAATCGCTCGGCCGTGCGCTGCTCAGGGCCATGATCGCGGCCGCCAAGGCGGACGGGCATATCGACGCGACCGAACAGACGAACATCTTCGCCGCCATGGACAAGCTTCCGCTCGATCAGGAGGACAAGGCGTTTGTCATGGATGAGCTGCGGGCACCGCTGGACGTCGAGGCGGTCGCCAGAGGCGCCCGCAACCTCGAGGAGGCTGCGGAAATTTACGCCGCGTCGCTGTTGGCCATCGATGTCGACAACCCGGCCGAGCGTGGCTACCTGCAACTGCTGGCGGCGCGACTGCGGCTCGACGACGCCCTCGTCCAGCACCTCCACGCGACGATCGAGGAGGCCGCGCCGGCTGTCCGCGCGGGCCCGTAGCGGGCCGGGGCCCCTCGGGCTCCCACGGCCGCTGGGGACACTGGCGGCCCGCGCCTGACCGCGCCATGCTTGGCCCCGCAACCCCACGGTGCCGGACCCAGCCATGACCGATCTCGCGCAAGCGGCGCTCGCTCTCGCCAGCGATCTCGTCCGCATGGACAGCCGCAGCTTCGTGTCCAACATCCCGATCGCCGACCGAATCGAGGCCGAGCTGCGGGGTTTTGAGATCGAGCGGCTCGATTATCTCGACGAGGCCGGCACCCCGAAGCGGGCGCTGGTCGCCCGTCGGGGACCGCCGGGGGGCCTCGCCTTTTCCGGCCACATGGACACTGTGCCGGACACTGGGTGGGTCGAGGACCCGTGGAGCGGCAAGGTGGCCGACGGGCTGCTGTACGGGCTGGGGTCGGCCGACATGAAGGGCCAGACCGCGGCCGCCATCGTGGCGGCCCGCGCGCTTCCCGATCACGTCCCGGCCATCCTGCTGCTGACCACGGACGAGGAGACCACCAAGGGTGGGGCCCGGGCCATCGCCGAGCGGTCCGAACTCGCCCGGGGCACCGACGCCATCCTGGTGGTCGAGCCGACCTCCATGGTGCCCATGCGAGGCCACCGGGCCCACGTGCAGTTCACCGCAACGGCCACCGGCGTTCAGGCGCATTCCTCGACGGGGCGGGGCCGCAACGCCAACTGGGACCTGGTGCCCTTCCTGACCGCCATGCGGAAGATCCACGAGCGGCTGCACCGAGATCCGGCCCTGCAGGACCCGGCCTACGACCCCGTCTTCAGCGACTTCAACCTCATCATCGACAACCACGGCACAGCCGTGAACGTGAGCGTTCCCCGAGCCACGGCGACCATCAAGTTCAGATACAGCGCCAGTGTGGATCCGGCCTTTGTCGTGGACGGCGTCCGGGCGGCGGCGCGGCGCTTCGGGCTGGCGCTCGCGGAATCCTGGGAAGGGCGGCCGCCGGAACTCGCGCCCGACCACCCCTTCGTGCGGTTGTGCAGCGAGGCCACGGGCGAGACGGCCGGGGTCGCGCCCTACGGGACCGACGCGGCTGAGCTGCAGGCCATCGCGCCCTGCGTGCTGCTGGGGCCCGGCAGCATCGCCGTGGCGCATCGGCCGAACGAGGCGCTGGCCGTCTGCGAGATCGAGAACGCTCTGCCGGTCTTCATGCGCCTCGCCGAGCAGGTCGCCGAAGGGCGGCTGCGCTGACGGCGGGGAGCGGGCTTTTGCGCGGCCGGAATGCAGGCGCTCGGCCATGCTGACCCGGCGTCGGGCCCTGGCCGGCGTCCTGGCCGCTTCCGTGCCGGGCATGGTGTCGGCCGAGCAGGGCGCGCCCCGGCGGGCCCGAAGCCTGACCTTGCCCGAGGTGCCGGCCCTCGATCTCGGCCGCGCGACCCGGCACGGCAGCGTGCAGCTCGGGGCCGTGCGGCTCTTCTTCGCGCAGTTCGGCGAGGGCGAGCCGGTTCTCTTGCTGCACGGCGGGTTCGGCCATTCGGGCCATTGGTCACGACAGGTCGAGGCCCTGTCGGGCCGCTATCACGTCACCGTAGTGGATACCCGTGGGCACGGCCGCAGCCCGGTCGACACGAAGCTGTTCGGCTTTCCGGCCTTTGCCGCAGACGCAGTGGCGCTCCTGGATCACCTCGGGCTCGGCAAAGTGGCCGTGGCCGGCTGGAGCGACGGCGCCATCACGGCGCTGCAGCTCGCCATGCTGCGGCCCGAGCGGGTCGCCCGGATCTTCGCCTTCGGAGCCAACACGACGCTGGACGGCCTGGTCCCGGGCGGCTCACGGACCCCGCTTTTCGCCCAATACGTGGCCCGCTGCCGGCGCGACTACCGGGCGCTGTCGCCCCATCCCGAGCGCTGGCCCGATCTCGCGGCTGGGCTCGGCGCGATGTGGCGGCGCGAGCCGAACTGGCCGTGGCGGAGGCTCGCGGCCATCCGGGTGCCGGTCACCGTCGCCATGGCCGAGTTCGACGAGATCATCCGGCCCGACCACGCCCGCCGCATCGCGGCCGCCATCCCGGGCAGCCGCCTGGTGGCGCTGACGGGTCTCAGCCACTTCGCGCCCATGCAGGATCCCGACTCCTTCAACGCGGCGCTCCTCACCTCCCTGGCCGCGACCTGACGGCGCCCTGCCCGGAGCCGATTTCGGCGCCCTTGGCGCTTATCCGCTTGAAGGGAGGTCGCGGGAATGGTTGGTCCCGGGCCAGCCGGCAGCGACCGGCGACACGGCGGCTTTTGACCTCCGTGAGCCGGCAGCGACCGGCAGCAAGGGAGGGTTCGACATGGCGGGGCCACAACCGGGCTTGCCGGCCAGCGGGCAGGACGAGCAGACGCCCCCGGACGGGGCGGGGCCGCCCGGCGGGGCCGGCCACAACGTTCCGCTGCACGAGCGGGCCTACCGCATCCGCCGCAACGCGCTGCGCATGGGCGAGGTGCAGGGCCAGGGCTATATCGCCCAGGCGCTCGGCGTCGCCGACGTGCTCGCGGTCTCCTATTTCCACGCCATGCGCTACCGGCCGGAGGAGCCCGAATGGGAGGGGCGCGACCGCTTCCTGCTGTCCATCGGCCACTATGCCATCGCGCTCTATGCGGCGCTGATCGAGGCCGGGATCCTCCCCGAGGACGAGATCGAGACCTACGGCACGGATGACAGCCGCCTGCCCATGTCCGGCATGGCCAGCTACACGCCCGGGATGGAGATCACCGGCGGTTCGCTCGGCCAGGGTCTCGGCATTGCGGTCGGGATGTGCCTCGGCCTGAAGTGCAAGCGCTCCGGCAGCTTCGTCTATTGCCTGTTCTCGGACGGCGAATGCGACGAGGGCTCGGTCTGGGAGGCCGCCATGTCGGCCGGGAGCTGGAAGCTCGACAACCTCGTCGGCATTGTCGACGTCAACAACATGCAGGCCGACGGCCCCTCGACGGCCGTGCTGAACTTCGAGCCCCTCGGGGCCAAGTTCGAGGCCTTCGGCTGGCATGTGGAGCGCGTCGACGGGAACGACTTGGAGGCGCTGGTCGCCGCTTTCGACCGGGCCCGGCGCCTCGCCGAGCCGAAGCCCCGGATCGTCATCTGCGACACCCGCATGGGCAAGGGCGTGCCCTTTCTCGAAGCGCGCGAGCGCAATCACTTCCTCAGGGTGGAGCCGGAGGAATGGTCGCGGGCGCGCGAGGCGCTCGACGCCGGGAGGCTCGCATGACGCGCGACAAGTACCGCCGCCCGGCGCCGGCCCCGGCCGGCTCCCGCCTCACCACCTCGGCCATGATCGCCTCGCTGGCCGGGCCGGATCAGCGCACCAGGCCGGCCCCGTTCGGCCACGCCCTGGCGGAACTCGCGCGAGAGCGGACCGACATCGTCGGGGTCACGGCCGACCTCGCGAAGTACACCGACCTGCACATCTTCGCGCAGGCCCATCCGGAGCGGTTCTTTCAGATGGGCATGGCCGAGCAGGTCATGATCAGCGCGGCGGCCGGCCTCGCGCGCGAGGGTTTCACGCCGTTTGCCACCACCTATGCCGTGTTCGCCTCGCGCCGCGCCTATGACTTCATCGCCATGGCGATCGCGGAGGAGAACCTGGACGTGAAGGTGGTCTGCGCCCTGCCGGGGCTGACCACCGGCTATGGCCCGAGCCACCAGGCGACGGAGGACATCGCGATCTTCCGGGGCATGCCCAACCTGACCATCATCGACCCCTGCGACGCGCACGAGATCGAGCAGGCGGTGCCGGCGATCGCCGCCCATCGCGGGCCCGTCTACATGCGGCTGCTGCGCGGCAACGTCCCGCTCTGCCTCGACGAATACGGCTACCGGTTCGAACTCGGGAAGGCGCAACTCATCCGGGACGGGCAGGATGCCCTGATCGTCTCGTCGGGCTTCATGACGATGCGGGCGCTGGAGGCGGCCGAGGCGCTGCGGGCCGACAAGCTGGAGGTCGGGGTGCTGCACGTGCCCACGATCAAGCCGCTCGACGAGGCGGCCATCCTGCGCGAGGCCGGCCGGACCGGCCGCATGGTGATCGTGGCCGAGAACCACAGCATCGTGGGTGGGCTCGGCGAGGCCGTCGCCGGGCTGCTGATGCGATCGGACGTCCGGCCCGCGGCCTTCCGCCAGATCGCCCTGCCGGACATGTTCCTCGACGCCGGCGCCCTGCCGACCCTGCACGATCGCTACGGCATCTCGACCGAGGCCATGACCCGGCGCGTGCGCGACTGGCTGGGCGAGCGCGCCGCAGCGGCGACCTGAGGTGTTCGGTCCGGACCCTAAGTTGGCGACGCGCCGGACCGGGCGCGGAGGCGCCCTTCTGCTACCCCGGCATTCGGGTCGGATCGCTGCCGGACATGACATGTGCTCCAACGAGAACAACGAAGAGCTATTTCCGCCGAAGGGTCTTACTTGAGTGCTGCCCTGCTGCGGAATAGCCTCTCAGCCGGTACTCAAGGGGAGAGCGAATGAGGCGGCGGGAGTTCATCGCAGCCATGGGCGGCGCAGCCGCCGCTTTCCCGGCGTCCAGCTGGGCGCAGCAGGGTCCGCTCCGCCGGCTCGGCGTTCTTCTGGTTTATGGCGAGCAGCATCCGGACGCGCCGCTCATGGTTGGCACCCTGAAGGACTCGCTACAACGGCTTGGATGGATCGAGGGACAGACCCTCGCGATCGATCTCAGGTATGCGGGAGGCCAACCCGAACTCGTGAGGCGCTACACGGACGAGATCCTGGCGCACAAGCCTGAAGTCGTGTTCGCGCAGGGGGTCGTCGGAGCGGCCGCCATGCAGCGGGCCACGAACACAGTCCCGGTCGTCTTCATCCAGGTCCAGGACCCGGTCGGAGGCGGGTTCGTTTCGAGCCTGTCGCGGCCGGGAGCAAACCTCACGGGCTTCACGAACTTTGAGTATTCCTTCGTAGGCAAGTGGCTGGAGCTCCTGAAGGAGCTTAGCCCCCGTACCACGCGAGCCTTGGCGATCATCAACCCGGATAACCACGCGCGTTTTGCCGGCTACTCCGCGGCGCTGGAGCGAGCAACTCTGGGACTTGGCATTCAGGCCACCGCGGGTGGTGTTCACGATGGCCCCGCCATCGAGCGCGCGCTTGTGTCCCTTGCCCAGACTCCAAATGGCGGGCTTCTCGTGCTGCCAGACGCAACAACCGGCCTGCATGGGAAGCTGATTGTCGATCTCGCTGCGCAGCTCGGGCTGCCGGCCGTCTTTGCCTATAGTGCGCCGGTCCGGCTCGGCGGACTTGCGGCCTATACGAACAGCGTCGCCGAGGATGCACAGCGTGCCGCCGGCTATATCGACCGGCTGCTACGGGGGGCCAAGGTGAGCGACTTGCCCGTACAGGCGAGCGAGCGCTTCGAGACCGTGATCAATCTCAGGACAGGCGCCGCCCTTGGGCTCACCATCTCGCCGTCGCTTCTGGCGCGCGCCGACGAGGTCATCGAATGACTGACGGGAGGCGCTGGCCCGGCTGAGCGCTCTAGCGACATGGCCGCGTGCGGCCCACGCGCCTGCTTCTACAAGAAGGCGGCGTAGGCAGTCCGTTCAGCAAGTTGCGGCAATCTCTACTTGCACTAGACGGACAGAGAGGCTCCGTGGCGCCCAAGCCACAGCTTTTTGGGGCATCTGCTGACATGTTGTGCCCAGTCATTGGGCGACACCAAAATGAGGCTGACCCGTCGTGACTTGATCGGGGCGATGTCGCTCCCAGCTGCTGGCGCGCTCAGCGGATGCGGAACGATGACGGGGCCGTCGATCGGCAGTTTATGCCCGGACCGCCCGCCAGCGGAGGGGCCAGTCGGTCCGCTGACCATCGATACGCATGTCCATATGTTCAATGCGTCCGATATCCAGATCCGGGACTACATCGCCAAGGTCCGCTCGATCGACACGCCGGGCCTCGAGCATCTGGCAGACGTCTTGGCTGTGCTCGGAGATGCTCTCGCACCCAGCGGCCAGCACGAGGCGGCGGTCCTGCGCGATGTCGGGGGGCGGCTCGCGGCCGCCTGCGGGCCGGGAGAAGCGGGACGCGCTCTTTCGAGCATGGCCGAAGCTCAGCACCAGCGCAGTATCGGTGCCGTCAAGGCGGCATCCGCACGCCTGCGACCGCGGGGTCTCAGGTCTACGCGCGCCCATCAGGTCGCGGACGCGATCGCGGCGTTGCCGGATCGCTACGCAACCATGACGGCCCGCCGGCGGAAACGGCGCTTACTCACGCGATCCTACGGGGCCGGCAGCGATGCCGAGGCAGCGGCCGAATTCGTGGCCCACCAGCTCCAATACAGGTTCGTGAACCTGATCGACTTCCTGGACGGTTACCAGGCCCGCTCCGGTCGGCGCATCGACCTCGCGCTTTGCCACATGCTGGACTTCGACTGGCCCCTGTCAGGCGGTCGACCGACGCCGACCTCGCTCGAGGACCAGGTCGACCTCATGGAGCAGGTCGCGATCCTGACCGGCGGTCGCGTGCACGGCTACGCGCCGTTCGATCCGTTCAGGCAAGTGGCCTTCAGTCTCGGGATGGAGCCCAACAACCCCCTGGATCGGGTCGTCTCGGCCGTCACGACGCGCGGCTGCATCGGCGTCAAGATGTACCCGCCCATGGGATTCGCTCCCTACGGCAACACGTTCCTGGATCCGAAGCTCTGGCTCGGCTCGTCCATCCCGAAGGCGCTGCAGCGGCCAGACCTCGGTTCGCTGCTCGATGCGGCGCTCGGCCAGCTCTACGTCTGGTGTGCGGCCAGCGGCGTGCCGATCATGCTCCACACCTCGGCTTCGAACGGGCCCTCGGTGGACTTTCGGACCATTCCGACGGATCCGAGCCACTGGACCAGCATGCCGGAGCCCTTCTCCCAAAACCTCAGGGTCAGTTTCGGCCATTTCGGGGACACCGACATTGGTCGCATCAATACTGGCCGGGCGGAGAAATATGCGGCTTTGATGGGCAAGCCGGGCGAGCCGGGCGCAAATTACTACGCTGATGCCGCCTATTTCACCCACGGGCTCGACAACCCGTCCACGGTCAAGGATGCACTCGGGAAGCTGTATGGTCTGACGGCTCAGCGAGGTGACGCGGCGTTGGCGCAGCGGCTGATGTACGGCAGCGACTGGGAGATGCTGCTGATCGAGGGCGGGGACACCACCGGCTATCTCAGCAACTTTGTCGGCATCTTCCGGGACCTCGACAAGACCAGGGGTCTGGGCGCGGAGGGTCGGCTGAGCGAGCGCTTCTTCGGCCTGAATGCCGCCCGCTATCTCGGCCTGCACGACAAGGACACCGACAGCACGCGCGGCCGGCTCGACAGCTTTTACGTCGCGAAAGGCGTCGCCCGGCCCGCCTGGCAAGTCAAGGTGGACCGAAGCGTCGGGCTCTCGTCTTGACTTGCCCGAGTTGACGAGCGGGCGCTTCGGACGGATCAATCCAAGCTCGGCGGTTGGATAGAGCCATGTTCTGGGCGGAGGGGGAGCTCGCGCGGTTTCTTCCAGGGGCGCTCGTCGAATGGGCGTCATCAGAGACGCGCCACGCCTCCGGCTCGACGTCCCAACGCTGTCCCGCCACGCTCCTCGTCGCGGACATTTCCGGCTTCACGCGGCTGACCGCAAAGCTCTCGCGGGACGACAGCAAGGCGGGCGCTGAGCGGATCAGGCACGTCCTCGACACCTTCATGGCCCGGCTTGCGGCCATCATCCAGGCCGAGGGCGGCGTGGTGGTGAGCTTCGAGGGCGACGCCCTCATGGCTGGCTGGCGGCATGAGCCGCACAGCGGCTCGGCCGCGCTGGCAACCTGGCGAGGCTGCTGGTGCGCCGAGCGCCTGCATGCGGGGGTGAGCGGCAGCGATGTCCTGGGCGAGGTGCTGACTCTGCGCTCGGCCGTGGCGGTCGGCGAGGTCGAGGTGCTCCACCTCAGGCTTGCCGACGGCAGCCGCAAGGTCGTGCTGGCCGGCGCGTGCGTCAGCGAGGTTTCGCGCTGCGCGGCCCTCGCCGAGAGCGGCGAGATCCTGGTCTCCGGCGGGGCATGGTCGCTTGTCCGTGACAAGGTGCAGGGCATCCCGACCGAGGACGGCGTAACTCTCCGCAAGGTCACGGAGCGGCCGGCCTTGCCCCCCCCAACCGGACCCGAGTCCGCCCCGTGCGACGTAACCGACGCCGGGCTCTATCTGCCGTCCGTGCTGCGCCATCGGCTCGGCTCCTCGATGGGCCATTGGTTGGGGGAACTGCGCACGGTCACCACGCTGTTCGTGCGGATGATCGGCGCGGGGGCGCTGGAGCGGCTGGAGACCGTCGAGGCGGCTGTGGACCTCCTGGGAGCCAAGGCTGCGCGTCTGCAGGGCGACGTGCTTCGGGTCGCGGCCTGCGAAGGCGGGCTGCAGGCCCTGGTCGTGTTCGGACTCCCTGGTCACGCCCATGGCGACGACCCTCGCCGTGCGTGCCTCGCGGCGCTCGACCTTCAGGCGGCGGGTCGATCGCTCGGCCTCAGCATCTCCACCGGCATCGCCAGCGGCGGTGTCTTCTGCGGCGCGATCGGCACCGCGACGCGGGCGGAATACACCGTCTTGGGCGAGGCCGTGAACCGCGCCTCGCGACTGTCGGCCCTGGCGGCCGGCCGGGTCCTGACGGACGATGCAACGGCCGCTCAGGCGCGAGCCGGGATCACGTTTGAGGGTCCCTGGACCATACAGGTGGCCGGCCTTCGGGCGCCCCTTGCCACCTACGTGGCGACGGCGCGGAGGTCCGTCGGAGGTTCGATGCGAGGCGAGCCTCTGGTCGGCCGGAGCTGCGAGCTCCAGCGGCTCGAGGCGCTGGTCCGGGGCCCGCATCAGGCCTCCGGATCGCTGACCTTGATCGAGGGCGAGCCCGGGATCGGCAAGTCGAAGCTGCTCGAGGTCTTCGTCGAGAGCTGCCGGGCACGCGACGCCGTGGTGCTGGAAGGGGCAGCAGACGACCTGGAGCGGAACACGCCCTACTTCGCGCTCCGCCGCATGCTGCGCGAAGCGCTGCAGCTCGAAGACAGGCGCGGCAGCGACGCGCATGACCGCGTCGCCGAGCGGCTGCCCGGCCATCCTGATCAGATCCGGTTCATTCCCCTGCTCAACGACGTGCTCGAGCTCGACCTCGACGAGAGCGGCACCGCTGATGCGCTCTCGAGCGCGGTCAGGGCCGAGAACTTGCGCCGTCTCCTAAAGGCGATCCTGGCCGAGGCGCTCGGGCCTGGTCCCAGCGTGCTCGCGGTGGAGGACGTGCACTGGCTCGACCCGCAATCGGATGCCTTGCTGGTCGAGCTTTGTCCGGTGATCCGCGGCCTCACCATGGTCGTGACCGCACGGCCCGAGAGGCCGCGCCCGCTCGCGATCGAGGCGGTTTCCGGACTGGCACGCTGGCGCCTGAACGCGCTGAACCAGGACGACAGCGCCGAACTGGTCCGCACTCACGTGGGGGACACCGCCGTCGCGCCGCGGATCCTGCAGGCGATCTGCGAGCGCACCAGCGGCAACCCCTTCTTCATCGGAGAGCTCTGCCGGGTGATCCGCAGCCGCGTCGATCCGGGCTTAGGGGCCGACGCTGCCGTGCGGCCGGAGCAAGGGACGGACGAGGTCGCCTTGCCGCTCTCGGCCCAGGCGGCCGTGCTGAGCCGCATCGATCTGCTCCCGCAGGCCGAGCATTTTCTGCTCAAGATCGCGAGCGCCATTGGAGCGAGCTTCACGGCCGAGGACCTGAACGAGATCGAGCTCGTGCAGGCCACCGGCATCGACGTGGGAGAGGCGCTCACGAACCTGCTCGACGCGCATCTGGTGCGGGCCGCAGGCCTCTCACGCTTCGTCTTCAGCCACGCCATCGTGCGGGAGGTCATCTACTCGGGCATGCTGTCGGAGCAGCGGCGCGCAGCCCATGCGGCGGTGGCCGAGGCGATGGAGCGAGCCGGCCATCCGAGCGACGCCGAAACCCTGCCGCTGATCCTGACGCAATGGCAGCGGGCGGAGAACCGGGCCAAGTGCGTCGGCTACCTCGACCGCGTCGCCGAGCTTCGGCTTCGCATGTTCGACAACGAGGGGGCGATCGCGCTCACGACGTCCTTCATCGAGATGGCTCGCGATCCGACCCTGGGGATCGGGGCCGAGCGGCTCGCCTCGGCCCATTTCATACATGCGGCGGCGGAGCTGGGCTTGGGCCGCAATGCGGAGGCGCAGGCCGCCTATGAGCTCGGCCTCGGTCTCCTTGACATGCCGGTGCCGGCAGGCGGGACCCGGCTCCGCGTCGCGGTGCTGAAGCAAATCGCCGAGCACCTCGCGCTCTCGGGCCGGCGCTCCCGGCGCCGGGACAGCCCAGCCACGGCGCGCAGGGGCCGCGACCGGATGGGCGACGAGGTGCTCCTGAAGGCGGCTGGAGCGCACGAGGACCTGACCCGCATCTACTATTTCCAGGGCAACAAAGCGCGCCTGCTCTACGCGACGCTGCGGGCCACGAACCTGGCCGAACGCGCCACCAGGCTCTCGCCTGTCCTGGTGGTCAACTACGCAAGCCTGGGAGCGATCTGCGGGGTCGTGCCGCTGCGCGGACGTGCCACCCATTATCTCCGGCTCGCCGAGCGCTTGGCCGAGACGGTGGGCAGCCCTGCCGTTGACATCCGGGTCGCCCAGATGAGGGGCCTCTACGAGACGAGCGTCGGCGATTGGCGCGCCGCCTGCGCGCATTTCGAGGCCGGTCTGGCCAGCTCCCTGCAACTCGGCGACCGGAAGCGCTGGCTGGAGATGGCGATCGGGCTCGAGACGATCATCAATCCATCGCTTCTCAACCCCGCCTACAAAGGCGAGGCCGCTTGGCGGAGCCTGGTCGAGAAGGTGATCCATCTCGGCCGAGAGGTCGGCGACCTGCACATTCTCGGCTGCGGATTGACGGGCGCGCTTCGAGGCCAAGTTGGCCAAAGAGCCTGTTCGGGTGCCCACGCGCACATGAACGAGCTCGAGACCCTGATGAGCACGGACCCCGGGGCGCTGGAGCCGATCTCCCGGCTCGAAGGCGCCGCCATCTTGGCCGAGGCCGCGCGCGACCGGGGCGACGAGCACGGCTACGTGCGCTGGCTCCATGAGGCGAGCCGCTGGGCGGACGAGGTCAACCCGGGCATCAAGTCCCGCACCCTGATGGCCTTCGTGGCCCTGTTTCGGGCAGCCGCGCGCGGCGCGGCGGCTGCGGACGGGGTGGGTGCGCTCCGGCAGCGGCTCGCGTCGCAGAGCACGCAGGGTCTCAGCCAGTTCTCCCGCATTTACCCGATCGGCGGGCCCCGCACCGCCCTGTTCTGCGGCGACCTCGAGGCGCGCCGAGGGCGGCCCGGCTCGGCTCGCCGCCAGTGGCAGCAGGCCTTGCGGGAGGCCCTTCGTCTCCACATGCCGGCCGACGCGCTGGCGGCCCTGTCACGTCTCGGCCGCGACGAGGCCCCCCTCAGAGGATCCGACCGAGCTGCCCATGAGTGGCTCGAGGGCAGCCTGCTTCGTTCGCGAGAACCTTGGGTCGAAGCGGCCCGCCGCTCGGCCGAGCTCCTGACCATTGATGCGTGAGGCGGGAATGACCCAGCGATCCGGCAAGCCCCGCGTCTTGGTTGTGCTGGCCCATTTCGACGACAGCCGTAACCCGAACGGGCGCCCGAACTTCATTCCACAGGGCGTCGGCCACGCGGTTCTGGCCGGCGCGTTTGATCGCGACCGGGTCGACGTCGCGCTCTACAGCGAGTTCCACAGTGGCCCGCTCCTTGACGAGCGGACCTTGTCCTGGCCCGACATGCTCGTCCTGACCGGAGTCACATCGGCCTTCGACCGCATGCGCCAGCTCGCCGCCTATGTGCGGACCAAATCGCCGGGCTGCGTCGTGGTCGCGGGCGGCCCGGCCGTTCGCAATCTGCCGCTGCTGTCGGCCGAGACGTTCGACTATGCCTGCCATGGCGATGTCGAGGAGCTGAGCGAGATCGTCGCCGCCGTTTACGGACCGGACGCCGCGGCCGAGACGATGGAGCCGCGCTTCGACCTGCTGACCTGGTCGAGCCCTGTGAACTACGCGGAGACGAGCCGCTACTGCAACTTTCGATGCTCGTTCTGCGCCTTGACGGGCGAGCGGCGCGACTACCTCAGCTACGACCTGGGTGTCGTCGAACGGCAGCTTCGCAGCTACGCCAAGCGCAGGATCGTGCTCTTCGTCGACAACAACTTCTACGGCAACAACCGCGCCGTTTTCATGCGGAAGCTCGACATGCTGGAACGCCTTCACCGCGAAGGCGTGCTGCCGGGCTGGGTCGCGCTGGTCACGAGCGACTTCTTTGCCCATCAGGGCCACCTCGACCGGGCGCGTCGGGCCGGTTGTCTCGGCCTGTTCTGCGGTGTCGAGAGCTTCAGTCCGACCCAGCTCGCGGCCTACAACAAGCGCCAGAACCTGGTTGCGCCGCAGGTCGAGCTGATCCGGTCCTGCCTGGAGGCCGGGATCGTGTTCCAGTACGGGCTGATCTTCGACCCGGCCGTCCGCGCCCTCCGCGACATGGAGCAGGAGCTCGACTTCGTGCTCGGGTGCAGCACGATCCCGCTTCCGGCGTTCCTGAGCTTGACCATCCCGCTGCTCGGCACCCCGCATTTCGACGAGGCGGTCGCGAGCGGCCGCTTCCTGCCGGACGCCAAGCTCCGCGACATGGATGGCTTCACGCTCCTGACGCGGCCGCGCGACGGGATCGAGGCCGTGCTCCCGTTCGTGCGACAGCTTGCCAAAATCGAGGGCCGCGGTTCCGACGTCGCGCGCCACGCGTTTGGCTTCTGGCGGCGGTACAGGCGCAGCTTGTCCGCCCGCCAGATGGTGACCCTGCTGATGAACAGCGCCCGGCTCTGCACGCCTGCCGTCCTCAACGGGCGTCGGACAGGCGGGCTCCAGGCGGAGGAGACACTCACCTACGTCACGACCACCCAGCCCCTCGGCCCGCTCTACCGCCCGGCCTTCCCGGTCGCCGACCGCTTCGCCGGCCATTTCTCGCCCACCATGATCACGGACGCAGACGGCGAGCTGCTCCCGACCATCGCGGCCAATCTTGCGGCACGGCGGCATCCTCCGCGCCAACCCGCCCAGGTCGCCTCGTGAGGCGCACACGACGGGAGCCGCGACACCGACGGCCGTCCGGCGGCGTCTTCCACCGGCCGACACGCGAGCGGCTGTGGGGACCGAGCCGCGTGTGTTGACGATCCGTTAACCATGTTTGCCGAGAGTGAGGCTGCGCGGCGAAATGCCCAACGCGGCTTTCCGAGGACGCGCCTCTCCGCCCCAATGCGCTGGAGCGACTGCCATGACGCGGCTCATCCTCCACATCTCCGGTCCCGCCTTCATCATGGGCTGCATGGTCAGACGCGCGTGGCGGAGATCGCTGGCGTAAGCACGGCGGCACGGGTTGGTCGCCGGTCACAGCTGCTCGGCACGCCGGTCGTGGCGACGGAAGCGAACGACTCGCCACGAAGCCGCCGAAACCTCGGCTCGGTCGGCGACTCCCCGGCGTCTCTGGTCAGGTCTCCATGCGCACCGGTGCGGTTGGTGCGATGGTGGGCGCACTAGGGCTCGAACGAATATCTAGTCCTCAGGTACGAAGGCCGGTTCTCAATCGAGGCCGCTGCAGCCGCGAGGACCCGCTTGCTCGCAGCCGGTATCGGTACGCCTGTGAAGGCCGGAAGTAATTCGTCGCAGGGTCGGTGATGAACCCCGCAGACAGTCACACCGCCGCGAGAGTCCCTGAACGGGTGATCATCAAGGCCCAGGCCTCGCATCCGGTGAGCGCGGCAACGGCCGTACCCTAGGCGAGAAAACCGGCTCGTCTCATCGGTGCGGCGCCTCCTCCCGGATTTCAGGCTCGCTCCACTCATAGGGCTCAAGGGCCGAATTCGGCACGACGCGAAGGCCATTGTCGCTCTTCACGAGATGATGCGTCCCGCCGATTTCGCCGAGAGCCTCCATGTAGTCGAAGATGCCTCGGCCGCGCTCCACAATGCCGATCATTCCAACGAGGGTTCCGGTCCCGACCATCCCGTAATCTCCCTAACGCGCAATAACGATACTTGCTTGCGTTCAGTGTCTGCCCTGCCGACCGTGCCCGTTCAAGCTCGTTCCGTAGCGTGCTAGCGCCAAAGCGAAGCAGGGTCGCGGGGCGGTATGAGGCTGGCGCAGGTTCTGGAGCGACACGGGGTCGACCCGCGATCGACCCTCGTCCTCTTGGTGACGACTGCGAGGCAGGCCAATTTCGACGATCCCAGTTTGGGTAGAGCTAAAGCGGCGCTCAGGTGGAAGGCCACGACATCAGAAACTTTCCGCAAACGGCGAGATCGAACAAGGATGTTCGAGTGAAGTTCACCTGCGGATCAGGTGAACAAT
>NZ_JAQGKF010000227.1 GCF_028290205.1 Enterovirga sp.
CACGGCGATGCCGTCCGCCATGTCGAGCGCGGTTTCGAGCGACTCGGCCAGGCGCGCGCCGATGTCGTCGCGCACCACCAGCCGGTCCACCACCACGTCGATCTCGTGCTTGATCTTCTTGTCCAGCACCGGGACGTCGTCGATGGCGTAGAAGGCGCCGTCCACCTTGAGGCGCTGAAAGCCCTTCTTCTGGAACTCGGCGATCTCCTTGCGGTACTCGCCCTTGCGGTCGCGCACCACGGGCGCCAGGAGGTAGAGCCGCGTCTTCTCCGGCAGCGCCAGGATGCGGTCCACCATCTGGCTGACCGTCTGGCTCTCGATCGGCAGCCCGGTCGCGGGCGAATAGGGCACGCCGACCCGCGCCCAGAGCAGGCGCATGTAGTCGTAGATCTCTGTTACCGTGCCGACAGTGGAGCGCGGGTTCTTGGAGGTCGTCTTCTGCTCGATGGAGATGGCCGGAGACAGCCCGTCGATCTGGTCGACATCGGGCTTCTGCATCATCTCCAGGAACTGGCGCGCATAGGCCGAGAGCGACTCGACATAGCGGCGCTGGCCCTCGGCATAGATCGTGTCGAAGGCGAGCGAGGACTTGCCGCTCCCCGACAGCCCCGTGAACACCACGAGCCGGTCGCGCGGAATGGTCAGGTCGACATTCTTGAGGTTGTGCTCGCGCGCGCCGCGCACGGAGATGACGCGCCGGTCCCCGAAATCGCGTGGGCGGGCCTGGTCGAAAAGGTCGTCGAGCTTGGGCATGCGGGATCCAGCGGCCAGGCGCAGCGCATGGCGGCGGCCGCCGAAGCGGCATTCGGGATCATCCAGATGTAGGCGCTGCGGCCCCGGAGGCAAACCGGATGCGGATTTGCTCTAGAACGAAACGGGTACGCCGGGCAATCCCGCCCCGACGGGGGGCCCTGAAGCCGGGGCTCAGGCGGCCTGGCGGCTGCTCTCCAGCAGGGCGGCGATGCGCTTCAGCCGCTTCGCCGCGTCCTCGAGCTCGAACAGCGCAATGGATTTCGTGCCGGCCTTGATCGCGCGCTCGCAATCGTCGAGCTGCATCTCCACGACCTTGCGGATCTCGGCGGCAAGCTGGGCCTTGGTCATGCGGGGTCCCGGTCGAATCGTCGGGGCGAGGGATAGCCGGGCCGGGTCAAGGGACGGTTACGGCCGGCTGGCGCGGCCTACGGGAATCGAACCCGTCTTCCCAGCGTGAAAGGCTGGTGTCCTAACCGATAGACGAAGGCCGCTCGGGGCTGCCCCGTGGGGCGCCGCCGCTGCCCGACCCTATGGCCCAAACCGGGCTCGCGAACAAGCGCCCGGGCGCACGCGGACGCGCGCTCGTGCGCCCGCCGCCCGCTCAGGCGTTCTTGAGGTCGTCCGGCACCTTGCCGCCGTTCTCGGCCAGCTTCCGCATCACCTGCTTGTGGAGCCAGATGTTCATGGTGGCGCTGTCGTTGGTGTCGCCCGTGTAGCCGAGCTCCTTGGCGAGTTCCTTGCGGTGGGCGAGCGAGCTGTCGAGCCCGAGCAGCGTCATCAGATCCACGATGGACACGCGCCAGTTCGAGGGGCGGCCGGATTTTTTGGCGAGATCGGTCAGAGTCGCCTCCACGTCGACCTGGCCGACCGCGCCGCCGGCCGCGCCCGAACCCGCGCCCGCCCCCGCCGATGCTCCGGCCGCGCCCGCTGCTCCCCCGGCCGAGCCGCCGGTGCCTGCGGCGGCGCCAGGCGCCCCGGCGGCCTTGGCGTCCGTGCCGAAGATCTTGGACATGATGGAACCGAAGATGCTCATGGTGCCCTCCCCTGCGGGCATTCGTGGAGCCGGCCCGCCCGCCGCAAGCGCGTGGGCGCGCCTTTGGTTCCCGGAGGGACGCAGAATGCGGCCGCCGGCGCCGCTCGGAGGGCCCTGCGGCGCCGGCGCGGGCGTCAGCAGAACCGATCCAGCCGAATGATGCGGCAGGGCTCGCCAGCCTCTGCCGCCGGGGCGTGTGGCGCGCGCACCACCAACGCCTCGGAGGCGGCCAGGACCGACAGCATGGAGGAATCCTGGCGGGGAAACGGGGTGGCCAGAAGTTCGCCGCCGGGCGAACGGCCGAGCGCGGCCCGCATGTAGTCCTGGCGGTTGTCGTTGCCGGCGAGGGCTGCGCCGAGCCGGCCGAATTCGGCCGGGTCCTCCCCGGCATCCGGATCGCCGAGAAGCGCCCGGATGGCCGGCACCACGAACAGGATGGCGCAGACGATGGAGGAGACCGGGTTGCCGGGCAGGCCAATGAGCACGGTGCGGCCGAGCCGGCCGTGCATGAGCGGCTTGCCAGGCCGGAGCGCGACGCGCCAGAAGCCGAGTTCCAGCCCTTCCCGCAGCAGCGCCGGCTGGACCAGGTCGTGGTCGCCGACCGACGCACCGCCGAGGGTGACCAGGAGGTCCGCCTGCGCCGCTCTCGCCTCCCCGAAGGCGCGCCGCAGGTCGTCGAAGCTGTCGCGCGCGATGCCGAGATCGAAAACCTCGCCGCCGGCCCGTTCCACGATGGCCTGCAGCGCATAGGGATTGGAGGCGACGATCTGGTCCGGCCCGGGGGTCTCGCCCGGGCGCACGAGTTCGTCCCCGGTGGCCAGAATGGCGACGCGGGGGCGCCGGCGCAGAGGGAGCCGCGCCTGTCCGGCCGCGGCGGCGAGCGCCAGCCGCCGGGCATCGAGCCGGTCTCCGGCCCGCACCAGCAGGTCGCCGCGGCGGAAATCGAGCCCAGCGGGCCGGACAAAACGGCCCGGGGCGGC
>NZ_JAQGKF010000235.1 GCF_028290205.1 Enterovirga sp.
CACCTCGTGCAGAGCTGCACCGGCGGCGCCGGCCGGCTCTTTCTCGCTCTTGCCGGGATGGATGCAGCCGACGCCGACGCAGCGCTCGAAACCGGTTTGCGGGCGGGCGCACGCGGCATCGTGCTGCACCGCTGCGTCGGCCTGCGCGACGTCCAGCATCTGTCGGCCAAGCTGGCCGTGCATGAGGCGGAGCAGGATCTGGCGGAGGGCGCGATCGACATCGTGGCGGTGGTCGCAGACACCGCGGCCGGAATTCTGGCCCTGCCCTCGCTCGCCGGCGCACCCCTGCCTCGTCTCCTCGCGCTCGCCTGCGACACGGGGCTGCTGCGGGCGGAACTCGGCTGCGGCCCGGACGCGGCGGCGCTGCGGAGCGCGGCCGCCGCGACGGTGACCTGCGCGGCGGCAGCCGGCGCCGTCGCGCTCGCCATCGCCTCGGCGGAGGACCAGGACGACTCGCTGCGGGAGCTGCGCCGGGATGGGTTCGGAGCCGTCCTGGTCCGGACGGCGCCGCAGGCGGCGCTGGCGCGGCGGATCTTCGCCGAGGTCAGGCCGCTCCCGGGCGTTTCAGGGTGAAGCGCGTCTCCGGGGTGGCCACGAAGTAATCGTGGTAGCCGGTCCGCATGATGGGCCGCATCGCGGCCGTATCCACCAAGCCGTCAACGATGAAGCGGTCGTCGACATGGACCCCCACCACCTGACCCATCACGATGAAGTGCTCCCCCTGGCGACCGTCGAGCAGGGTCGGCCGGATGGTCTGCAGCCACTTGCATTCCAGCGCGGCCGGGGAGGCGGCGACCCGGGGCGGGGCCACCATGCGGGAGGGCGCAAGCTCGATGCCGGCATACTCGGCTTCGCTCTCTCCCCGCGGCAGCGGCGCGGCCGTCTGGTTCATCGCGTCGCGCAAATCCCAGGTGACGAGGTTGCAGACGAATTCCTTGGTCTCCTCGACGAACGCTGCCGCGTCTTTGCGGCCATACGATCCGAACGCCACCACGAAAGGGTTCTCCCCGAGGGCGTTGAAGAAGGAATAGGGCGACAGGTTGAGCTCGCCCTGGGCGCTCAGGGCCGTGATCCAGCCGATCGGACGCGGTCCGATCAGCGCCTTCATCGGGTTGAACGGAAGGCCGTGATCGTTGCGTGTCGCGTCGAAGAACATGGTGCGCTCACAACCGAGTGACGATGTCGGCCAGTTCCGGACGGGGCCGATCGGCCGGCCGCTCCGACGCGCGCCCGATATGGATGAAGCCGGCCATGGTCTCGTCCGGCTCGAGCCCGAGCGCGTCCAGGACGCGGCGGTCCGAGGCGTACCATTCGGTGAGCCAGGATGTCGCGAACCCCATCGCGTTCGCGGCCACCACCAGGTTCATGCACACCGCGCCGGCGGAGAGCACCTGCTCCCATTCGGGAATCTTGGCGTGCGGCCGCGCCCGCGAGACCACGCCGATCACCAGGGGCGCGCGGGCGAGGCGGTTGCGTTCGCCCAGCACCCGCTCGGGGGCCGCGCCGGGCTCGTCGGCCATGTAGACGGCCGCGATGGTCTCCCCGATCCGGTGTCGGGCCTCGCCGGCGATGACCAGGAAGCGCCACGGCGCGAGGCGGCCGTGGTCCGGCACGCGCGACGCAACGGTTAGCAGCGTCTCGAGTTCAGCCTCGCCCGGACCCGGACCGGTCAGCAGATGCGGTGCCACCGAGCGGCGGCTGCGGAGAAGGTCTAGGGGATCGTTCATCTTGCCTTCAGGCGACTGGACCGAAAAGGAGGCATGGACCGGCAGGCGCCCCGCCTGCCCGGTCCGTGGCGAATTCTCCCGTCATCGTTCCGTCCCGGTTCAAGCCCATCAAGGCGGGCCGGACGGACAGCGCCCCGGAGAGGGCGAGCGCTGGCCAAGAGATCGAGCCGAGGGGATCGGGCAGCGTGAGCGACTTCGAGACGCGTTGGGTGTATCGTACGGGGCGACCGGGTGTCGAGCGTGGCGCCGCCTCGTCCTTGGCCCGGACCCTCTGATGCCCGCCCAGTCCGCAGCCGTGCCCTACGGCGCAGCCCTGCTCGCGCCGGCGCGGGCCGGTCCGACCCGTCAGCTGGAGAGCGGCGCCTGGAGCTCGCGCGAGTTCTGGACCGCGATGGCGGTTGTGTTCGGGTTCTGGGGCGCGGCCGCGCTCGCCTGGCCGCTCACCGGCAGCGTGGTGCCGTGGGATTCCAAAAACCACTTCTACCCCATGCTGCGCTATCTCTCCGCCTCGCTGGCGAACGGGGAATGGCCGCTCTGGAATCCCTACCATTTCAGCGGCCACCCGACCGTGGCCGACCCGCAATCGCTGCTCTTCACGCCGACCATGCTGCTGTTTGCTGCGCTCGTGCCGCAGCCCTCCATGCAGCTGTTCGACCTCGTGGTCTTCGCCCACCTGCTGCCCGGGGCCGTTGCCCTGCTTCTGATCTTCCGCAGCCGCGGGTGGCGGCCGGAGGGTGGCGTCGTCGCGGCCATGATCTTCGTGCTCGGAGGATCGGCGTCGGCCCGCCTCCAGCATACGGGCATCATGTTCGGCTACGGGCTCTACCCCCTCGCCTTCTACTTGCTGGAGGACGCGCTCCGGCGCCGCTCCTACGGCATCGGTGCCTGTTTTGCGGCTGTGGCGGCCGTGATGGTGGTCGGACGCGACCAGGTGGCGTTTCTGTCCGGCCTGTCGCTGATCGGGCTGGTGGCCTGGCATGCGGCCGAATCCGGCCGGCCGTTCGGGTATCTGCGCGAACGGCTCGGTCCGCTCGCTCTCATGGGCGCCATCGGGGCCGCCCTCCTGGCCGTCCCCGTGCTGCTGACGGCGCAGTTCCTGACCACCTCGACACGGCCCTCCTTCGGCTATGGCGTCGCCGCCATGGGCTCGCTGCCGCCCGAAAGCCTGAGCACCATCCTGTTCGCCAACGTGTTCGGCTCCCTGCGCTGGACCTACGATTACTGGGGTCCCGACTGGCAATCCCTGTCGGAGGGAACCTGGACGGACCGGGCGACGAACTATCTGTTCGCCGGCACCGTGCCGGCCGTCCTGATCCTGTGGCACGGCCTCGCCGGCGGGCGCCTCATGGCGCGCGAGTTCCGGTTCTTTCTGGTGCTCGGTGGGGTGACGGTGACCTATGCGCTCGGCCGTTACACGCCGGCCTTCTCGCTGATCTTCGACAGCCTGCCCGGCGTGTCCCTGTACCGACGGCCGGCCGACGCGACCTTTCTCCTGAACGTTATGCTCGCCTTCGCGGGCGGCTACCTGGTGCACCGCTACCTCAAGGAGGGCGTGCCGCGGCTGCCGGCTCTGCGCGGCTCGCCCGGGGCCGCGATCCTGGTGGCGGTCACCATCGCGCTGGTGGCGGCCGCGGTTCTGTCCTCCCTCACCTTCGCCATCCGGGGCCGCCAGGGCGCGGCCGCCGCGGCCGAGATCGCGGTGACAGCTGGGGCTGCCGCCGTGCTGGTCGTGTTTCTGCTGCGGTTCGGCCGCGGCGCGGTGGCCCGCGGCCTCGCGGCCGGCGTGCTGGTGGCCGCGACGGGGGGCGAGCTCCTGTGGCGCAACGCGGCCTCCGCCCTGAATGCGGAGCCGGCGGACCGCTACGCCGTGTTCCGCACCCTGCCGCCCGATCAGATGCAGGGGCTGCATGTGCTGCGGACCGAACTGGCGGCCCGGCATGCGCGCGGCGAGCGGCCCCGCGTCGAGATCCTCGGCCTCGGCGGCGCCTGGCAGAACGCCTCCATGGTCCTCGGCCTCGAGGACACCATCGGCTACAACCCGCTGCGCCTGGCCGATTACGAACGGGCCATCGGGCCGGGCGAGAACGCGGTGGATCCGAATCTGAGGCAGTTTCCGGGCACCTTCCGGGGCTATCGCTGCCGGCTGGCCGGGCTGCTCGGCCTCGAATACCTGGTGCTCGACCGCCCGGTGGACCGGCTGCCGAAGCACTTTCCGCGGCTGACCGGCGTGCAGCTCCTGTTCGGCTCCGGCTCCATGTGGATCTACAAGCTGAGCCCGAGCGCGCCGCGTGCGTATCTGGCCACCCGGCTGATGCCGATCGATTCCGACACCGTCCTGTCCCAGGAGGAGCTGCCGGAATTCGACCGAACCAACACCGCGCTGCTGGAACAGAGCGAGGTCGAGGCGCTACAGGCAGATTACGGGCTGCGGGACGACTCGCCGGAGCCGTCGGCCGTGAACGGATCGGTGACGATCCGCTCCTACCGCCGCAATACCGTCTCACTCGACGTCGATACGGACCGCAACAGCGTCGTGGTCCTGCACGACATCTTCTACCCTGGCTGGGAAGCGACCGTTGACGGCAAGCCCGCCCGTATCCTGCGCACCAACGTCCTGTTCCGCGGCGTCGAGGTCGGGCCCGGGCGGCACGTCGTCGAATTCCGCTTCCGCCCCCTCTCGGCCGGAAACCTGCTCGCCGCCGCCACCGGCCTGGCCGGGCGTGGCGAGGGCGCGGATGCGACCGAGCGCTGAGGCGGCGCTGCGGACGGCCCTCCTCGGAGCCGCCCTTCTCGCCTCGGGCCTCGCGGCGGCACAGCCGATGCCGCCGCCGGCCTTCCGGGGAGCTCCGGCCGGCGCCACCCCGGAGCCCAGCCTCCCTGCCCTGCCGACGCTTCCCGCCGTGCCGCCGGCCGCCACACCGGCGGTCAACGGGACCGGCTCTGAGACCCTGTCCCTGTCGGCCAGTTTCGCGGGTGACACGCGGCCCATCCGGTCGGGCCTCGTCTGGCGCATCTATGAGAGCCCCGCGCCCGGCAGCGAGCCGAAGCTGCTGCACAAGCTGACGACCCCGACCCCGACGGCGACCCTGCCGCTCGGCACCTATCTGGTCCATGTCGCCTACGGGCTTGCCAGCACCACCAAGCGGATCACGCTGACGGAGGGTGCCGTGACCGAGCGGCTCTCGATCGCGGCCGGAGGACTGCGCATCGCTGGGGCGATCGGCGACGTGCCGATCCCCCCGAACCGGCTCAGCGTGGCCATCTTCCAGCCGCTGCCGAACGACAACGAAGGCCGGCTGATCGCCGCCAACATCAAGTCGGGCGACCTCGTGCGGCTGCCGGAAGGCAGCTACCACGTGGTCTCCACCTACGGGGAATCGAACGCCATTATGCGGGCGGACCTCAAGGTGGATCGCGGCCGCATCACGGACGCCACGCTCAACCACCGGGCGGCCACGCTCACCCTGAAGCTGGTTGCCCACGAGGCGGGCGAGGCCTTCGCCGGCACGGCCTTCAGCGTGCTCACGCCGGGCGGCGACGTGATCCGCGAGGCGATCGGCGCCTTCCCGACTGTGACGCTGGCGGAGGGGGACTACGTCCTGATCGCCCGCCACGGCGGCAAGGTTTACACGCGCGAGTTCAAGGTCGAGAGCGGCCTCGATCGCGACGTCGAGGTCCTGGTCACACCCGGCTGAGGGGCGAATCGCGCCGGATTGGAGGGCACCCGTTGGTGCCGCGCCAGCGGCCATAGCGCCAGGGGCTGTGCCAGGCCGCCCCGGAGGGCAGCTCCTCGCACACGAAATCGAGCCCGGCCGTGCCGCCCGGACCGCAGCGGCAGAAGCGTGCGAGGCTCATCCAGGCGCCGGGCCAGGCGCCGTGCCGCTCCACGGCTTCCAGCGCATATTCGGAGCAGCTCGGCAGGTGCCGGCAGGTGCGGCCGATCAGTCCGGACAGCGTGAGCTGGTAGATCCTGATGAGGCCCCGCAGGGCCCGGCCCGGCGCGCCCGTCACGACGACGCGGCGTCGCGCCCCGCCGCCTTGGCCTTGTCGAGCGCATCCACGACGGCATCGAAGGTCAACAGCGTCGAAGCATGCCGCGCCTTGAAGTCGCGCACCGGCTCCAACACGGCGAGATCGGCCCAGCGTCCGGCCGGAGGCGAACCGCCCTCCTTCAGCATGCGGCGGACCTCCTCGCGGACCTGCCGCAGCTCTGCGGCCGTGGAGCCGACGACGTTGCGGCCCATGATTGACGAGGAGGCCTGGCCCAGCGCGCAAGCCTTCACCTCATGGGCAAAATCCGTCACGCGCTCGCCGTCGGTCAGGAGGTCCACCGTCACGGTGGAGCCGCAGAGGCGCGAATGCGCCGTCGCGCTGCCATGGGGCTGCGGCAGCCGGCCGAGCCGCGGGATATCGGCCGCAAGCTCCAGAATGCGTCGGTTGTAGATGTCGTCAAGCATCAGGGCGGCGCGGGGTTCAGCCTTCGGCTCCAACCATATAGGGAGGGCCGCGCCCTCGCGCGAGTGAGATCCCCATGGCCGTGCCGTCCGCATCCGTCAGCCGCAAGCATCTGGAAGAAGGCGACGAGTTCCTGCCGCGCTTCGGCCCGGACGGCCTGTTGACCTGCGTGGCCACGGAGTGGCGCACCGGGGAGGTGCTGATGGTGGCCCACATGAACCGGGAGGCGCTGGACCGGACGCTCGAGACCGGCGAGGCCTGGTACTGGTCCCGCTCGCGCGGCGAGCTGTGGCACAAGGGTGCGACCAGCGGGCAGATCCAGCGAGTGCACGAGATGCGGGTCGATTGCGACCAGGACGCCGTCTTGATCCGCGTCGAGGTCGGGGGCGACGGCGGCTGCTGCCACACCGGCCGGCAGAGCTGCTTCTACCGCGTCGTGCTTCCAGGCACTGCTGAGGGCCCGGGCCGGCTGGCGCGCCGGTGAGGCGGCGGCTCATTCATCGCCTTTTCACCCGCGCCCCGCATGATCACGCGATCGAACGGGACGGAGGACCCGGGATGCTCTTCGACGGCTTCAGCCGGCTCGCCTTCGGCAATGCTCCGGAGGGACGCACCGGCTCGCCCGCGGCACCCGCTCCCGAACACCGAAAGCTGCGGCTCGGCCTTGCGCTCGGGGCCGGCGCGGCGCGGGGCTGGGCCCATATCGGCATTCTCCGGGTGCTGGACGAGGCCGGATTGCGGCCGGACGTCATTGCCGGCTGCTCGATCGGCGCGGTGGTCGGCGGCTGCTTCGCGGCCGGCAAGCTGGACCCGCTGGAGGCTTTCGCCCGCACGCTCACCAAGCGCCGGATCATGGGCCTGCTGGACTTCCACATCACCGGCTCGGGCCTGATCGGCGGCGACCGGCTGCGCAAGCTTCTCGACGTGGATCTCGGCCCGCAGCGGATCGAGGACCTGCCCATCCGGTTCGCGACCGTCGCGACCGAATTCGGATCGGGCCACGAGATCTGGCTGACGCGGGGCCCGCTGGTGGAATCGCTTGGCGCCTCCTACGCGCTGCCCGGGATCTTCGATCCGGTCCGCGTCGGCGGCCGGTGGCTGATGGACGGCGCGTTGGTGAACCCGGTTCCGGTGACGGTCGCCCGGGCGCTCGGGGCCGATCTCGTGGTCTGCGTCAACCTGAACGGGGAGATCCGGCTGCGGGGCACCGTGATCCAGGCCCCGGCGGAGGACGAGCCGGCCGAGGCGGGCCAGGGTGAGACCGATGCGAGGGGCCTGTTCGGAGGCGGGAGCCGGCGCCGCAGCGGCGCGCCCGGCATGGCTGCCGTGATGATCGACGCCTTCAACATCACGCAGGACCGCATCTCGCGCTCCCGCCTTGCTGGCGACCCGCCGGACGTGATGATCGCTCCGAAGCTGCAAAGCGTCGGCCTGTTCGAATTCCACCGCGCCGCCGAATGCATCGACAAGGGCGCGGAGGCAGCGACCCGCATACTGCCCGACCTGCGCGACGTGCTCGGGGCGGTCGCGAGTGCCGTCCAGACCGGCACGCCTCAGGCTGTCGCGATGTAGTCCCGCAACGCCTTGTGCTCGGCCTCCATCTCGGCGAGCCGGTGCTTCACGAGGTCGCCGATCGAGACCATGCCGCCGAGCCGCCCGGCCTCCACCACGGGCACGTGCCGAAACTTGCCCTCGGTCATGACGGCCATCAGGCTCGGGATGGTGTCGGTCGCCGAGCAGGTTGTGACCTTGCGGCTCATGCGGCGCGAGACCGGCTCGGACAGCGCCTCCGCGCCGTTCTCGGCCAGGGCCCGCACCACGTCCCGCTCCGACAGGATGCCCTGAACGGAGCGGTCGGCATCGACCACGACCACGGCCCCGATCCGGTGCTGGCTGAGCATGTCGATCGCCTCGGCCACGGTCTGGTCCGGCCTGATGGTGATCGTGCCACGGCCCTTGTCGGCCAAGATCTGCTCGACGCTCATCGCCTGTCCCCCCCTCGCCCGCCGGCGTGGCGGGCGGCGTAGGGTCTCAGTGTCGCGAAAGCCCGAGCGGCGTTCAAGCGGCCGTGTGCGGGCCGGGGTCGATCAGCGGAAAGAGGGCGAGCCCGACCAGCAGCCCTCCGATATGGGCCTGCCACGCGATTCCGGCCCCGTCGGCAATGCCGAGCGGGACGGCGACGAGCCCAAAGAGCACGTTGGCCAGGAGCCAGATGCCGAGGAAGACCACCACGTTGCGGTTGCCCAGAAAACTCCAGTCCGGCCGGGCCTGTCGGCGGCCCGGCGGATAGCCGCCGGGGAAGCCCGCCGGGCGGGCGAAGACAAAGGTCGCGGCCGCGGCCATCAGGCCCGACACGGCGGCCGACAGTCCGATCATCGGCTGCACCCCGAGGGGGCCGGTGACCCATTGCGCCAGCGCCCCTCCCACCGCCGCCGCCGCCGCGAGCAGGAGCGAGCGCAGGGCCCCAGCCCGCCGCACCACCGGCGAGCCGAAGGCAGCGAGCCACACGCCGTTCAGCACGAGATGCGTCCATGAGCCGTGCAGCAGGGCGTAGCTGAGCCAGGTCCAGGGCCGGGCGCTCCCCTCCGCCACCAGATAGCGGGCCCAGGCCAGACGCAGCGCGAGGAGGTCGGGATCCCCGCCCTCGCGCTGCACAGCCTCCAGGACGTCCTGGGCGGCGGCCACACCCCAGCTCACCGACCAGGCCGCCGGCACAAACGCCGTTTCAATCAGCAGCCGAGCGTCCGTGGCGTCGTCCAGCCACGTCCTCACGGCGTGGATCACCACGAGAGACGCCATGGCGACCAGCAGCGCCGTGGGGATGTTGATGGCCCGCTCGCGCGGCGTCGGCGGGTTGCTCGGTGTCATGGATCCAGCTTGGGAAGCTGATTCGCGCGGGGCAAGCCGGACGCGGCGAATGGGCTGGGGATTAACCTTGATCGAACCCTACCGCGAATGCGGCGAAGCCCGGCGTGTAGCCTGCACCTCCGCACCCGATTCGGCGAGGTCGTCCCGCAACGGCGGCGGCCTGACCCGTCCAGAGGCAGAGCGAGCGGCCCCCCGTCGGGTCGAATACCAAAATGAAACACGCAACCTCACGGATGCTCTTCGCATATTGGGACGGGCTGCGCGGCGAGCGTGCCGCGCCCGAGCGCGCCGACATTGCGCCCGGCGCGATGCGGCATGTGCTGGCCGACACCTTCATCCTGGCGAACGAGCGCCACGCCGCGCCCGCCTTCCGGCTCGCCGGAACCCGCATGTCGGCCCTGTTCGGGCGGGACCTGCGCGGCCAGCTTTTCGGCGACCTCTGGGGGCCGGGCCGGCGCGAGGCCGAAGGCATGGCCCGGCTCGCCGCGGAAGACACGATCGGGCTCGTGGTCGGCCTGCTCGGCCGCAATGAGAACGGGTCCGAGCTCCCGCTGGAGATGCTGCTGCTGCCCCTGCGCCACCGCAGCCGCACCGAGGCGCGCCTTCTCGGTGCCCTGTCTCCCGCCTGCGTCCCGGCCTGGGCCGGGCTCGTTCCCCTTCGGTCGCTCGAGACCTGCTCGCTTCGCATCGTCCAGCCGCGGCGCGATTCGGACAGCCAGCCGTCGCCGGCCCGGCCGTCGCCGGCCCGGCGGCGGACGATGTTCGTGGTGCATAGCGGCGGGCGCGCCTGAGGCTCGGTTCTGGCGACCGATTCCATCCGCCGTTAACCGCCCCCTGCTAGCCTCCCCTGCGCGATGACACTGATCGAGGCGCAATGAGTGCGATCCTGGCGAGAGCGCCCCGACTGGCCGCCCGCCCGGTGGAGCGGCGTCGGCATCAGCGCGTCACCGTGGCGCTGCTCGGCCGCTACATGCTGTCGGACCGGCAGGAATACCCCTGCCAGACCGTCGACATCTCGCCCGGCGGCGCGCTGGTGGTCGCGCCAGTCCGCGGGCAGATCGGCGAACGCGTCATCGCCTATCTGGAGCATATCGGCCGCGTGGAAGGCGAGATCACCCGCCACGTCCCGCACGGTTTCGCGTTCAGCTTCGCAGCCGCGCCCCGCAAGCGCGACAAGCTCGCCTCGCAGCTCACCTGGCTGGCCAACCGGCAAACGCTCGGTTTGCCCGAGGACCGTCGCCACGAGCGCATCGTGCCCCGGGCGCCGGCGGTCGTGCTCCGCCTCGAATCCGGCCGCGAGTTCGAAGGCCGGCTGATCGACGTCTCCCTGTCGGGCGCCGGCATCACGCTGGACGGCAGCAAGCCAGCGATCGGCACCAGCCTGAGCGTGGGCAGCACCTATTCCAAGGTGGTGCGCCACTTCCAGGGCGGGATCGCGGTCGAGTTCAAGCTCGCCCTGTCCCCCGACCGGCTGGACGAGAACATCATTCTCTGAGCCGCTGCGCGGCCTGAGGCCGGCCGCCGTCGCCTCGTCGACAAAGCGCGCACGCCCGCCAAAGGCGCGCCGACGCATCTGTTGCGCGCGTCGCGCTGTCGTGGCGCGCTGTTTCCGAGCGCCCCAGCTCCGCCCCGCTGTTCGCCCCCCGGCTCTGCTCCCGAGCGCGTGAGCCTGTCGCGGCGGGCGCCGGCCCGCACCGATCCGAACAATTGTCAGCATTCGGCAACGCCGCTGTTCAGCTTACCTCGCGTCAACAATTTGCGTAGGTGCGGTTCGATCAAATTGTCCGTATCCGTTTCAGCTCAAAAGGAGTGGGCCAGATCATGTTCTCCCCCGGGACAGGGGGAAGAACATGTTCAAGACGACGAGGACCATCATCTCGATCGGGCTTTCCGCACTGGCTCTGATTGCTGGAGCCGCGACGGCGAATAGCCAGAGCCTCGCGCGTCTGTCGGCGGTTTCCACGCCGGCCCCGGTGGGCGGCGAGGCCCGCCCCCTGGCCGCCTGGGCCGAGTTCTGCCGCCGCGTCCCGGCCGAATGCAGCGTGAACCCCGCGGAACCGGCCACCGTGACGCTCACCGCGCGGGTCTGGCAGCAGATCGTCTCGGTCAACCGTCAGGTGAACAGTTCCATCCGGGCCGTCACCGACGAGGAGCATTGGGCCGTGGCCGACCGCTGGGACATCCCGACCGACGGCGCCGGCGATTGCGAGGACTTCCAGCTCCTCAAGCGCAAGCTGCTCACCGAACAGGGCCTTCCCCGGCGGGCGATGCGGATGACGGTGGTGGTGGACGAGAAAGGCGAAGGGCACGCCGTGCTGATCATCCGCACGCACCGCGGCGACCTCGTGCTCGACAACAAGACGGACACCGTGATGCCCTGGTTCGACACCGGCTACATCTTCGTGAAGCGGGAAAGCGAGGACCGGCTCGGCTGGGTGTCGCTGGGCGGGGCCGTCTCCCCGACCGTCACGGCCAACCGCTAGCAGCCGGGCGCCGGACAGCCCTTTGCGCCGCGGGGTCGGCCCGACCTTCCCCCAAATTCCTGGCCGATCGCGCGGCGGGCCGGTCGAGAGACCGGCTCGCGACTTTGGAACCACACCCGGACTTCAACGTTAACGGTGGTTTAATTTCCGCCTTGAGCCCCGGCCGGACCCGTGAGATCACGGTTAAGGAAATCATAACCGGCCGGTGGGGCATGCTTACAGTCGGTGTCGTTGCGCGGAAGCTCAAGCGCTTCATGTGCGGGGCAATCGGAGCGCTGACCCTCTGCGTCGGAGCGAGTGCGCTCGACGGGACGGCCTTCGCCCAGACCTTCGCCGCTCTGCCCAAGGCGGGCTCCGTGGGCCGCATCGAGGGCACGGGCTTCGCCCGTCCGGTCCGGGCCTGGACCGCCTTCTGCGCCAAGGATCCTGGCCAGTGTGACGTGGACCTCAGCGAAGCCACGACGATCACGCTCACGCCGCGCTTGTGGAAGGCGCTGAACACCGTGAACCGGCACGTGAACGCCACCATCAAGCCGGTGACGGACATGGAGCATTGGGGGATCGTCGACCGCTGGGATCTGCCGACCGACGGCGCGGGCGATTGCGAGGACATCCAGCTGCTGAAGCGCAAGCTGCTGGTCGAGGAGCATGGGCTGCCCAGGCGGGCGCTGCGGATGACCGTGGTGATCGACGATCAGGGCGAGGGCCATGCGGTGCTGATGGTGCGCACCAGCGACGGCGAGCTGATCCTCGACAACAAGCGCGGCGCCGTCCTGCCCTGGCACGAGACGGGCTACGTCTTCGTGAAGCGCGAGGGCCAGGACGGCCGCGACTGGGTCTCGCTCGGCGACCGCTCCTCGCCGGTCACCACCGCCAACAACCGCTGAGTCGACTCAGCCGATCCGTTCGAGCCCGGCCCGGAATCGGCGCCAGTTCCGAACATACCCCGCTCCCGTCGCCTCCAGTCCAGCCACGGCAGCGGCGTCGAGCTGGCGCACGGCCTTGGCCGGCGCGCCCACGATCAGCGAACCGGGCGGAAACGTCTTGTTCTCGGTGACGAGCGCATTCGCACCGACCAGGCTGCCGGCGCCGATTCGGGCCCCGTTCAGCACGGTAGCGCCCATGCCGATCAGGACGTTGTCCTCCAGCGTGCAGCCATGCAGCACCGCGTGGTGCCCGATGGTGCAGCCCCGCCCGATCTGCATCGGAAAGCCCATGTCGGTGTGCAGCATGGCGCCTTCCTGAACGTTGGTGCCCTCGCCGAGCTCAATCCATTCGTTGTCGCCGCGCAGCACGGCCCCGAACCAGATCCCAACGTCGCGACCGAGGCGCACGCGGCCGATCACATGCGCGTCGGGTGCGATCCAGAAGGCGTCCTCGGCCGGGAGTTCGGGGCGCGTTCCGTCGAGGCTGTAGATCGGCATGCTGTTCTCCCCCGCCCGGCGCGACCGGCACGCCTGCCGCATCCGCGGGCCTGGAGAGAACGCCGGGCCGCAGCTGTCAAGCCGGGACGAGGAGAAGCGCGGCGTCGAGCACGAGACGCCCGCACAGCATGCTCCAGAAGCCGGCGATCACCGTCGCCAGCACCACCGCCGCGACCGGCCGGCGGTCGAGCCGGCGGCCGCGGATCGTGTCGTGGAGGATGATCGCCGGTGCGGTGAAGATCAGGATCGGGATGCTGAGAATGGCCTCGATCCCGCCCTGCTGCAGGAGGCTGAAACTGACCGGCCGGTCCGCGATCAGCTGGTAGACGCTGGCCAGGAGACCGGAGAACGCGAAGCCAAGGCCGAGCGCCTTGAGCAGTTCCAGGCTGGTGGGCGTGAAGGACATGGGCGGGCCTCCCGCGCCGTTTTCGCCCGCCTTTCACCTTTCGTTAAGCACGACCTCGCGGCAGGGTTAACCGGTCACCTTACCCCTCGAGGTCGACATCCAGGATCGGCATGGTCAGGACAAAGGAGCGGTCGCCGTCCTCGTCGTCCAGCGACACCGTGCCGATCTGCTCGTCGCCGAGATAGAGATCGGCCGAATCCGATTTCTTCGGACGCGCCGTGATCTTGATGGAATTGTTGGAGAATTTCTGGCGAAGGTAGCGCTCGATCTTCGCGATTTCGGTCTTGTCCACGTTACCCCCTACGGCCCGTTCGATGCGGCCATGCGGTCGTCCACCCGAGGCTTGCCACGGGGGCCGGCGGGCGGCAAGCGGCGCTCACCCCTGCTGCTTTTCCGACAGGATCTGGTCCATGGACCGGGCCGGCTCGGCACAGCCGGCCGTGCCGACGACGCGGGCCGGCACGCCGGCCACGGTGGTGTTGCGGGGCACGGGTTGCAGCACCACGGAGCCGGCGGCGACCCGGGCGCATTGTCCGACCTCGATGTTGCCCAGGATCTTGGCGCCCGCCCCGATCAGCACCCCGCGCCGGATCTTCGGGTGGCGGTCGCCCCGCTCCTTGCCGGTGCCGCCCAGCGTCACGCCCTGCAGCATCGATACGTCGTCCTCGATGACGGCCGTCGAGCCCACAACGAGCCCGGTGGCGTGGTCGAGAAAGATGCCGCGCCCGATCCGGGCAGCCGGGTGAATGTCGGTCTGGAACACCTCGGAGGCGCGGCTCTGGACGTAGAGCGCGACGTCACGCCGCCCCTCTTCCCAGAGGGCGTGCGCCAGCCGATGCGTCTGGATGGCGTGGAACCCCTTGAAATAGAGCACGGGCTCGATCAGCCGCCCGCAGGCCGGATCGCGATCCGCGACCGCCAGGATGTCGGCCCGAAAGGCCTCCCCGAGCCCGCGGTCGCGCTCCGCGACCTCCCGATAGATCTGCCCGATCAGCTCCGATGAGAGCGCCGGATGCCCGAGGCGGCTCGCGACCCGGTGGATCACCGCGCCCTCGAGGCTCTCGTGATTGAGGATGGTGGTCACGACGAAGGTCGCGAGTGCGGGCTCGGCCTGCACCACCGCCTCCGCGTCCTGGCGCAGCCGGGTCCAGACGGGATCGATGACCCCAGCCACGGAGGATGCCTCGCGGCGCGTGAGCGAATGGGTCATGAAACACCTCTGCCGTCATCACCTTACCAGCAAGGCATGACATTCGGATAACGGCGACCCCGTCAGCCGAGCTCGCGCAGGAAGGCCAGCACGCCCTCCTTGTGGGTGCGGTCGCCCACTGCGAGATTGTGGTCCCGCCCCGGAATGTCCAGAGCCCGCGCGTCCGGCATCAACGCCGCGAGCTCGGACGCCGACCCGGCGATCGGATCGCGCGTGCCGACCGAGACGAGAGTCGGAACCGCGATCCGGCCCACCTCCTCGCGGGTCAGCGTCTGTCGAGTGCCCCGGATGCAGGCGGCGAGCGCCTTGAGGTCGCTGCCGTTCAGCTCGGCGAAGGCCCGGAACATGCGCTGCGTCGGGTCCGTCAGGACATCGACCGAGGGCGCCTCCATGGCGTCCGCAATCCCGGGCGGCAGGCCGACCCCGTGCACGAGGTGCATGCCGAGCCCGCCCAGCAGCAGGGACCGGACCCGCTGCGGGTACAGCAGCGCCGTGTAGGCGGAGATGCGGGCCCCCATGGAATAGCCCATCACGTGGGCGCGCGGGATGCCGAGATGGTCCAGGAGGCCGACCGCGTCCCGGGCCATCAGCGGCGTGTCGTAATCGGCCACGTCGTGGAACTTGGTCGAGCCGCCATGGCCGCGATTGTCCAGCGCCACGACCCGGTAGCCGGCCCGCGTCAGGGTGCCGGTCCAGGAGGGCGCGACCCAGTTCACGACATGGCTCGAGGCGAAGCCGTGGATCAGCAGCACGGTCTCGGGCTCGCCGCCGGCCGGGGTCGCCGGCGGGAGGTCGATGAAGGCAATCTCCGCCGCGCCGATCCGGGCGAGCTTCGGCTCGGGCGCGCTCACAGTCGCGCTCCGGCGATTGCCGCCCTGCCCGGCGCGTGCGAGACAGCGGCCGGGCCCGAACGGGGCCGTGTCACGCTGATGGGGCTGAGCTGATGGCGGTGTCGGGCGTTCCGCATTTCCATAACGATCCGGGCGTCCGCGTCATCCATGTGGGATCGCGGGAGTTCATGTGCATCGGGGCGACGCCGCCGTTCGACCACCCGCATATCTTCATCGACATGGGGCAGGAGGACGAGGCCATCTGCTCCTATTGCGGCACCCTCTACAAATACAAGCCGTCCCTGTCGGCCGGCCAGGTGGAGCCGGAGAGCTGCCTCTGGACCGACCAGGCGGCGTGACCGGGTGAGGGTCGCGATCGTCGGGGCCGGAATCGGCGGCCTCGCGACGGCGCTCGCCCTCGCCGGCCGTGGCCACGAGATCACGGTCTACGAACGCCGCACCGGCTTTGGCGAGCTCGGGGCCGGCATCCAGCTCTCCCCCAACGCAACGCATGTTCTGGCCGGGTTCGGCCTCGGCCCCGCCCTCGCCCGCATGGCGACGGAGCCGGAGCGCGTCCGCATCCGGTCGCTCCGCAGCGGGCGCGAGATCGGCGAGGTCGCCCTCGGCGCCGCCGCCCGCGAGCGCTTCGGGGCGCCCTTTCTGGCCGTGGCCCGAGCCCATTTGCACACCGCCCTCCTGGACGCGGTGCGGGGTCGCCCGGAGATCCGCCTCCGGGTCGGCCGCAGCCTCGTCCGGATCGACGAGCGGGAAGCCGAGGCCGATCTCGCCTTCGAGACGGAAAGCGGCGGGCGCGAAAGCGCGACGGCCGACCTCGCGGTCGGGGCGGACGGCCTGTGGTCGCGGGCCCGATCGGCGATCGGTGACGAGCGTCAGCCCCGCCATGCCGGATTCGCGGCCTACCGGGCGAGCGTGCCGACGGCCGAACTGCCCGACTCGTTTCGGGCGGCCGAGGTCGGCCTGTGGCTCGGCCCCGCCCGCCACCTCGTCCACTACCCGGTCGCGGGCGGGCGCTCGCTCAATGTCGTGGCGCTCGCGCCCCGGGCCGACCCGCTCGAAGGCTGGTCGCGCGAGGAAACGCCGGACCACGTGCTCCAGCTTTTCGCCGGACGCGGCCCGACCGAGGTGCTGAAGGCGGCCCGGGCGTGGTCGGCCTGGTCGCTCTACGAACTGCCGACCCGCCGCATCGCGGGGGCGCGCGTGGCGCTGGTCGGCGACGCGGCCCATCCTGTCCTGCCCTACCTGGCCCAGGGCGGCTCGCTGGCGGTGGAGGACGCGGCGCATCTGGCGGCCCTGCTCGCGGGCTCGCGGCCGGACGTTCCGGCCGCGCTGCTGCGCTACGGGCGCGAGCGGCTCGACCGCGTGCGCCGGATTCAGGCGGCGGCGCAGCGCAACGGCCGCGCCTACCATGCGGGCTGGCCCACCTCGCTGGCCCGCGACCTCGTGATGCGCCGGCTCGGCCCCGCCGGCATGCTGGCGCGCTACGGCTGGGTCTACGGCTGGCGGCTGCCCCCGGCCTGACCGGGCTGGCGCACGGCCCGGGCCATGCTAGGCATGAGGCGCCGCCCGGCCCGCCGGGCCGGCCTGCGGACGTGGCGAAACTGGTAGACGCAATGGACTTAAAATCCCTCGGGCCTGGCCCGTGCGGGTTCGATCCCCGCCGTCCGCACCAACACACCTCGCGCCTGCCCCGAGCCGACGAACGCGCGCCGCTGCTGCGCCCCAGGCTTTTCTGGCTTGATCTGCCGAGCAGATCTGCTGCTAATCGCGTGTCGATCCAGAAACCACGATGGCGGAGCCCGAGCGGATGTCCTCTTACGAGACTATTGAGGTAGGAACCCAAGAGACGTTCGCTCGCGTGATCGACGGAGCGGCGATCGATTCATTCGCGAATGCAATCCAGAGTTTCCATCCGATCCACACGGACGGCGAATGGGCGCGAAAGAACGCGGGATTACCGGACCGCGTGGCGCACGGCCTCATGACGTCGGCCCTGATGTCGCGGCCCATGACGGACCTGCTCCAACGCTGCGACCTCAAAACCGTGCTGCTGTCGATTACCACCAAGTACCTGCGCCCCGTCGTGTGCGGCGACACGGTCACCACGACTGTGCGACTTGCCGAGAAGATGGATCCGCGCAAGCGCGTCCGCTTCTCCGTCGAATGCACTAATCAGCGCGGCGAGGTCGTCATGGTTGGCGATGCCCTGGAGCAGGTCATCGACTAGCCTCGCCCGGCTCTCGCCCGCGGCACAACTTGCGGGGCGCTTCGGGCGCGCCTCCTGGCCGGCTCCGTCGCGCCCGCACGGGCCGGCTCAGGCGGTCGGCGCGGTGCGGTAATAGGCGTCCACCCGCCGGCCATATTCGTCGTCCGTGAACGGGTCGTCTCCGGCCCCGTGCCGCGGCGCCCCGGCGAGCCGCGTCTGGTCGATGTCGACCACATAGCCGCCGAGCCGCACGTCGTAGGTGAGCGCGCGCCAGGGCAGCGGGTGGTAGCTTTCGCCGATGCCCAGGAAGCCGCCAAAGCTCATCACCGCGTAGGCGACCTGGCCCGACACCTTGTCGACCATGAAGTTGTAGATGGTGCCGAGCTGCTCGCCGGCCCGGTCGAAGACCGGCGTGCCCTCGACCTTGTTGGAGGCGATGAGGCGGCGGGTCTCGTCCGTGGCGATGCCCTCGGCGGTGGGGTCGAGCTCCATGGAGCCCGGGCTTCGAATGGCACGTTCGTTCGATGGCAGCTCTGTCGGCATGGCGGCCCCCTGTTGCGGGATTCAACGGCGCCGGCGCGGTCCGGTTCGGGCCCGCCCGCTTGACCCCCGCTCCGCCGCTCGTCCACATTCGCCTTGGAACAGATCGAAGCGGTGGCAGGGGCACAGGCCGCCACCGGCTCGGGGAGACAGCGTGATGGCGGCCGTGGCGATGACGGTGAACGGCAAGGCGGTGTCGGGGGATGTCGACCCCCGCACCCTGCTGGTCCAGTACCTGCGGGACACGCTGCGGCTGACCGGCACGCATGTGGCCTGCGACACCAGCCAGTGCGGCGCCTGCGTGGTCCATCTCGGCGGCGAGGCCATCAAGAGCTGCACGATCCTGGCCGTGCAGTGCCAAGGCGCCGACATCCTGACCATCGAGGGGCTGGCGAACGGGGCCGAGCTCCATCCGATGCAGGCGGCTTTCCGCGAACACCACGGGCTGCAATGCGGCTTCTGCACGCCCGGCATGATCATGACCGCCGTCGACATGGTGCGGCGGCTCGGCCACGAGCTCGACGACCACACGATCCGCGAGGAGCTGGAGGGCAATCTCTGCCGCTGCACCGGCTACCACAACATCGTGAAGTCGATCGCGGCCGGCGCGCGCGCCATGGCGCCCGGGGCCGGCGGCGAGCCGCTGCGCGTCGCAGCCGAATAGCCTGCGGGCCGCGGCCGGCCGCCTCGGCACTCGGGAGCCGAGGGCCGGAGCGGCAGCCGTCCGAGATGGTGCGACAACGCCGGCGCAGATCGGCGACGTCAGCCTGTATGGGGTCCGGGCACGCCTTCGGCGCCCCCGGACCGACCGGGAGGAAGAGATGGCCGCCACAACGACGGGCGTCGGCGCGCGCGTGCAGCGCCTCGAGGACAAGCGCTTCATCACCGGCCGCGGCCGCTACACGGACGACATCGAGCGCCCCGGCCAGCTGCACGCCTACTTTCTCCGCTCGCCGCACGCACACGCCCGCATTCAGGCCATCGACACGGAGGCCGCCAGGGCGGCGCCCGGAGTGGCGGCCGTCTACACGGGCCGCGACATCAAGAAGTTCGTGCCGACCTCCGACGACCTCACCGAGGAGGATATCGGCGGGCTCATCTGCGGCTGGATGATCCATTCCAAGGACGGCTCGCCCATGAAGGGCTCGGCCCATCCGGCCCTCGCCCGCGACACCGTCCGCTATGTCGGCGACCACGTGGCGGTGGTTGTCGCGGAGACCCTGCGGCAGGCCCAGGACGCGGCCGAGCTGATCGCGGTCTCCTACGACCTCCTCGAACCCGTGACCGACACCGCGACGGCCCAGCACGAGGGCCAGGCGGAGGTGCATCAGGGCATCGCCCGCAACACCGTCTTCGAGTGGGAGCTCGGCGACCGGGCGGCGACGGATCAGGCCTTTGCCCGCGCGGCGCACGTGACCCGGCTCACCTTCACCAACAACCGGCTGGTGCCGAACCCGATGGAGCCGCGCGCCGCCATCGGGGAATATGATCCGGGTGAGGAGCAGTTCACGCTCCACACCACGAGCCAGAACCCGCATGTCGCGCGCCTGATCCTCTCGGCCTTTGTCGGGCTCGCGCCGGAGCACAAGCTCCGGGTCATCGCGCCGGATGTGGGCGGCGGCTTCGGTTCCAAGATCTTCGTCTATGCCGAGGAGGTGGTGTGCCTGTGGGCGGCCCGGCGCCTCAAGCGGCCGGTGAGATGGGCCTCGGAGCGGACCGAGGCCTTTCTGTGCGACGCGCATGGGCGCGACCACGTCACCACGGCCGAACTCGCGACCGACCGGGACGGCACCATCCTGGGGCTGCGGGTGAAGACGGTCGCCAATCTGGGGGCGTACCTTTCGACCTTCGCGTCCTCGGTCCCGACCTATCTCTACGCCACCCTGCTGTCCGGCCAGTATGCCATCCCGGCCATCCATGCCGAGGTCGACGCGGTCTACACCAACACCGCGCCGGTGGACGCCTACCGGGGCGCGGGCCGGCCCGAGGCGACCTTCGTGGTGGAGCGGCTGGTGGAGGTCTGCGCGCGCGAGCTCGGCATGGACCCGGTCGCGTTCCGGCGGAAAAACTTCGTCACCAGCTTCCCGCATCAGACGCCGGTGATCATGACCTACGACGCCGGCGATTACGACGCCGCCATGGTCAAGGCGCTGGAGATGGCCGACATCGCCGGCCTGCCCGAGCGCAAGCGCCGCTCCGCGGCCGCCGGCAAGCTCCGGGGGGTCGGCTACTCGGCCTATATCGAGGCTTGCGGCATCGCTCCGTCCCAGGCCGTCGGATCGCTCGGCGCGGGCGTGGGCCTGTGGGAATCGGCCGAGGTGCGGGTCAATCCGACCGGCAACATCGAGGTGCTGACAGGCTCGCACAGCCACGGCCAGGGCCACGAGACCACCTTCGCCCAGCTCGTCTGCGAGCGGCTCGGCGTGCCGATCGACACGGTCAAGATCGTGCACGGCGACACGGACAAGGTGCAGTTCGGCATGGGCACCTACGGCTCGCGCTCCGGCGCGGTCGGGATGTCGGCCCTGTCCAAGGCGCTCGACAAGATCGTGGCCAAGGGCCGCAAGGTCGCCGGCCACGTGCTGGAGGCCTCCGAAGGCGACATCGAGTTCAAGGACGGGCGCTTCCAGGTCGCCGGCACCGACAAGGCGCTGGGCTTCGCCGACATGGCGCTGCAGGCCTATATCGCCCACAAGTTCAACGGCTCGGAGCTGGAGCCGGGGCTGAAGGAAGGGGCCTTTTGGGACCCGACCAACTTCACCTTCCCGGCCGGGGTCCATATTTGCGAGATCGAGATCGACCCCGAAACCGGCACGAGCCGCATAGACCGCTGGACCGCGGTCGACGATTTCGGGCGGGTCATCAACCCGATGATCGTCGAGGGCCAGGTGCATGGCGGCATCGCCCAGGGCATTGGCCAGGCCCTGCTGGAGGGCGCGCGCTACGACCCCTCGGGCCAACTCGTGACGGCGAGCTTCATGGACTACACCATGCCGCGGGCCGGCGACCTGCCGGATTTCGCGCTGGGCCTGACTGTGACGGACTGCCCCTCGAACCCGCTCGGCATGAAGGGCTGCGGCGAGGCCGGCGCCATCGCGGCCCCGCCCGCGGTGGTGAACGCCCTCACCGATGCGCTCGGCCACGAGCACGTCACCATGCCGGCGACCCCCGAGGTGATCTGGCGGGCCGTCCGGCACCGGAGCCTGCCGATGGCGGCGGAATAGCGCGCCCGGACGGGCTCGCCGCATCCTTTCAGCTGTCGTGACGGCGCCACGATTCCCGTGGCAAGCTCGGCCCGAAACGGAGCGGAGGAGCCGATGCTGGACGCGGACGGGCGGCCGATGCACGTGTCGTGGCGCTATACCCGGGCCGAGATCGTGGCGGACGCGGTTGTCCACGTTCTCGGCATCGTGTTCGCGGTCGCCGGCGCGATAGCCCTCGTGGTGCTGGCGGCCGACGACGGCACGCCGGGCCAGATCGCGGCCGTCACCATCTACGCCGTGTGCCTGATCTGCCTGAAGGCGGCGTCGGCTGCCTACAACATGTGGCCCGTGTCGCGGACCAAGTGGCTGCTGCGGCGGTTCGACCACGCCTGCATCTTCCTCCTCATCGCGGCCACCTACACGCCGTTCATGACCCGGTTCCCGTTCGGGCCCGTGGCAGTCGCGCTGTTTGTCGGCGTGTGGTCGGTGGCGATCTTCGGCGCAACGCTGAAACTGACGCTGCCCGGCCGATTCGACCGGCTCTCCATCGCGCTCTGCCTGCTGCTCGGGGCGAGCGGCGGCATCGTCTGGGACAGCGTGTCGGCCGCGCTGCCGCCGGACACCCTGAAGCTGATCCTGCTCGGCGGTTTCATCTATGCCGGCGGCGTGGTGTTCCACGTCTGGCAATCGCTGCGCTTCCAGAACGTCGCCTGGCACGCCTGCGTGCTGGCCGCGAGCGCCGTGTTCTACGTAGCGATCCTGAACGGGGTCGTGCTGGCCTGATCGGCGTGCCGCAGGCGCTCCAGCGCCTCGGCCGTGTCGACATCCTCCGTCACGGCGGCGGTGTTCACCTCGATCTCGACCACGTCTTCGCGCCCCCGCAGCAGGGGCCCTGCCCCGGCGTCGCCCGAGAGCCGGGCGATCTCGGGCGCGAGCCGGCCGGACAGGAGAACGGGGTTGCCGCGGCGGCCGCGATGGGTCGGCACCAGCGCCGTCGGCCGCCCCGCCTCCCGCCACGCCGCGAGCAGGCCGGCGACCAGGTCCGGCCCGACAAGCGGCATGTCGCCGAGCAGAACCAGCGCCGCCTCCGTGCCGTCGGGCAGCGCCGCGAAGCCGGCCCGCAGCGAGGTCGAGAGCCCCTCGCCATAGGCCGGGTTCGGCACCAGGATCACGTCGAGACCGGCCAGGGCCCTCCTGACCCGGTCCGCCTCGTGGCCGAGCACCGCGATCACCGGCTCGGCCCCGCCCCCGAGCGCGGCCTCGGCGGCGCGGCGCACGAAGCTCTGGCCGTCATACTCGGCCAGCATCTTGGGCGTGCCGGCGAAACGGGTGCCCCGCCCGGCCGCCAGGATGATGGCCGCGACGCTCACGGCTCGCTGTCCGGCTCGCCGCCTTCGCGGGGCTGCGGCCGCGACACGATCTCCATCAGAAGGC
>NZ_JAQGKF010000248.1 GCF_028290205.1 Enterovirga sp.
CGGGCGGCCGGCCGGGCTTGCGCTGCGGCGGCGGCGGCGGGAAGGTTGGGCATGAGCGCTGCCCCGCACCCGCCCGAGACGCGTCGTCGAGCTCCGGTCTGCGAGGTGCCTCTCGCGCCGGCTGCCCTCCCGGCTCCGGGAGCGGCGGCGTGAGCGGCTGGGTCCTGGACGCCGCGTCGGGCCTGCCGGTCGGACCCGAGATCGACCTCGCCCCGGCCCGCATGCCGGCGCCGGACACGGTGCTCGAGGGCCGCCACGTCCGGCTCGTGCCGGTGGATCCCGCCGCGCATGCCGAATCCCTGTTCCGGCTGTCGCACGGGCCGGGGCACGAAAGCCTTTGGGCGTATCTGTTTCAGGCCCCCTCGGCCGATGCCGGCGCGTTTCGGGCTTATCTGGAGAAGGCGGCGGCCAGCCGCGACCCGTTCATGCTGGCCATTCTGGACCGGGCCAGCGGCGAGGCCGTCGGGCATGCGTCCTATATGCGGATCGAGCCCACGCACCGGGTCATCGAAATCGGCAGCATCCTGCATACGCCGGCCCTGCAGCGCAGCCCCGGCGCCACCGAGGCGATGTTTCTGCTGGCCCGGCACGCCTTCGAGGAACTCGGCTACCGGCGCTACGAGTGGAAGTGCAACGCCCTGAACGCGCCCTCCCGGCGCGCGGCCCTCCGGCTCGGCTTCACCTTCGAGGGGGTGTTTCGGCAGCACATGATCGTCAAGGGCCGCAACCGGGACACGGCCTGGTTCGCCATGCTGGACGTGGACTGGCCCACGCGGCGACGTGCCTTCGAACTCTGGCTCGACCCGTCCAATTTCGGTCCCGACGGGCAGCAGCGGCTGAGCCTGTCGGCGCTCGGGGCCCGCAGCATCGGCGGGACGGCGCTGCGGCGCGCCGGGCGGGAGGACGCCGCTGCCTTCGGCCTGCTGCAGGGGGCGGCCTACGCCTGGAACCGGAGCGAGCTCGGTGTCGAGCCGATGCCGCTCCTGATGTCCCCCGAAGAGGTGCTGGAGCGCTACGAAACCTGGCTCCTGGAGGAGGCCGCTCAGCTCGTCGCCGCGCTGGCGCTGGATCCGCGTCCGGATCACCTGCTGATCTGGAGCCTGGCGACCGATCCCGCGCGCCAGAACGGCGGGATCGGCCGGTCGCTGCTGGAGGCCGCGGAACGGCGCGCCCGCGATCTCGGGCTGCGCGAGATCCGGCTGTTCACCGGCGCGCCGCTGCGCAAGAACATCGACTGGTACGGACGGCGTGGCTATGCGGTCAGCAGGACCGAAGACCTCCCCGACCGCAGCCTGGTCCACATGACCAAAACAATCGAGCTGTAGAGGAGGCCGCGATGGCGGGGCGTTTGGCAGGTAAGGTCGCGGTGGTCACGGCGGCCGGGCAGGGGATCGGCCGGGCCATCGCGGAGGCCTTCGTCCGGGAGGGCGCAACCGTTTGGGCGACGGATCTGGACCCGGGCAAGCTGCAGGGCATCGGGGCCGCCCAGACCCGCAAGCTCGACGCCCGGTCCAGCGAGGCCGCGGAGGCGCTCGCCCGGGAGACCGGGCCGGTCGATGTGCTGGTCAACGCGGCCGGGTTCGTGTTCCACGGCACGGTGCTCGAGACCTCGCAGGCGGATTGGGATTTCTCCTTCGATCTCAACGTCACATCCATGCACCGGACGATCCGGGCCTTTCTGCCCGGAATGCTGGAGCGGGGCCGTGGCTCGATCATCAACATCGCGTCGGGGGCCTCCTCGGTCCGGGGCATCCCGAACCGCTACGTCTACGGCACCACCAAGGCGGCCGTGATCGGGCTGACCAAGGCGGTGGCGGCCGATTTCATCCGCCGGGGGATCCGGGCCAACGCCATCTGCCCGGGCACCATCCAGTCGCCCTCGCTCGACGAGCGCATCGCCGCCCAGGCCGCCGCCTCGGGCCAAAGCCTGGACGCTGTCCGGCAGAATTTCGTCGACCGTCAGCCCATGGGCCGTCTCGGCACTCCCGAGGAGATCGGCTGGCTCGCCGTCTACCTGGCCTCCGACGAATCCAGCTACACGACGGGGCAGATCCACCTGGCCGATGGTGGCTTCGCGCTGTGAATTCCGGGCTCGCCACCCTAAGTCGGTTGTCGCGGTCACGCGAACGTGATCGTTCTGGCGCGATAGTCCGCGGAGCACGGCCGGCAGCATGAACATCCTCGTCCTCGGTGCGGCAGGCATGGTCGGGCGCAAGCTCGTCGAGCGGCTCGTCCGCGACGGGACCCTGGGCGGCCGCCGCATCGAGCGGATGACGCTGTTCGACGTTGTGGCCCCGGTGGCCCCGGAGGGAGTTCCCTTTCAGGTCCGGGTTGCGGCCGGGGATCTGTCCCAGCCCGGGCAGCCGGAGCGGCTGGTCGCGGACCGGCCCGACACGATCTTCCACCTCGCCGCCATCGTCTCCGGCGAGGCCGAGGCCGAGTTCGAGAAGGGGTATCGGATCAACCTCGACGCGACCCGCGCGCTGTTTGAGGCGATCCGGCATTCCAACCACGGCTATACGCCCAAGGTGGTGTTCACATCCTCCATCGCGGTGTTCGGGGCCCCCTTCCCGGACGAGCCGATCGGCGACACGTTTCACCGCACGCCGCTCACCAGCTACGGCACCCAGAAGGCGATCGGCGAGCTTCTGCTGGCCGACTATTCGCGGCGCGGCTTCTTCGACGGCGTCGGCATCCGGCTGCCGACCATCTGCGTGCGGCCGGGCCGGCCGAACAAGGCGGCCTCGGGCTTCTTCTCGGGCATCATCCGGGAGCCGCTGAACGGGCAGGAGGCCGTGCTGCCGGTGGCCGACACGGTGCGGCACTGGCACGCCTCGCCCCGCGCCGCGGTCGAGTTCCTGATCCACGCCGCGACGATCGACACGGCCCCGCTCGGGCAGCGGCGCAGCCTCACCATGCCGGGCCTCTCGGTCACGGTCGCGGAGCAGATCGAAGCGCTGCGCCGCGTGGCCGGCGACGCGGTGGCGGCCCGGATCCGGCGCGAGCCCGACCCCACCGTGATGCGGATCGTCGAGGGCTGGCCGCAGCGCTTCTCGGCCAAGCGGGCGGAGGAGTTCGGCTTCCGGGCGGAGCAGAGCTTCGACGACATCATTCGCGTCTATATCGAGGACGAACTCGGCGGCCGCGTCCCGGCCTGAGCCGGCCGCCCGTCGCTCGGCAACCTTTGCGATCCTGGCCGGCCGTCGTTACATCCCGGCCGTCCCTTGGCGGGAACGATGGCGCAAGGCGGGTTGTCGACACGGTGACGGATTTTGCCGGGAAGTCCCAAGATCCGATCCTCGCGCCAGGCCGCAATTGCTGGCGGGTCGCGGAAGCCAACAGGGCCGCCGTGCTGGTGGACGGGGCGGCCTATTTCGCCGCCCTCGAAGGGGCGTTGTCTCGGGCCCGGCGCTCGGTTCTGATTGTCGGCTGGGATTTCGACGGTCGCATCGGATTGCGGCCGGACCAGCCGGACGCCCCGGCTCTGGGCCCCTACCTGCGGTCGCTCGTGGAGCGTCATCCGGATCTCGAGATCCGCATCCTGGTCTGGAGCGTGGCGGTGATCCACGCGCCCGGCTCGCCGATGCAGCTGCTGCTCGGTGCCGAGTGGCAGCACCATCCGCGCATTCATGTGAAGCTCGATACCGAGCACCCGGTCTATGCCGCGCATCACCAGAAGATCGTGGCCATCGACGACGTCCTTGCCTTCGTGGGCGGCACCGACCTGACGGTCGGGCGCTGGGACACGCCCCGGCACGATCCGGAGGACCCGTGCCGTCGCGATCCGGACGGCCGCGCCTATCCGCCCGTGCACGACCTGCAGATGGCCGTGGACGGGGAGGCGGCGCGGGCGGTCGCGGACGTCGCCCGGCAGCGCTGGCGGGTCGCCACCGGCGAGGAACTCGTGCCGCCGGACCACGAGGCTGCCGACGCCTGGCCACCCGAGCTGGCGGCCGAGTTCCGGAACATCCCGATCGCGGTGGCCCGGACGTCACCCCCCTGGAAGGGCCAGCGCGGCGTGCGGGAGAGCGCGGCCCTGACCGTGGATGCGCTCCGGGCCGCCCGGACCTGCATCTACCTGGAGGCGCAGTACCTCACCGCCGACGAGATCGGCGCGGTGCTGGCCGAGGCGCTGGCCCGGCCGGACGGACCGGAGGTCGTGGTCGTGGTGACGCGGCGCTCGCACGGGCTCGCCGAGCGCGTCGTCATGGGTCGCAACCGCGATCGCCTGCTCCGGCGCTTGAAGCGGGCCGACCGCTATGACCGGCTGCGCGTGTTCTACCCGGTGGTGCCCGCCTCGACCGGCGAATGCGAGGTGCTGGTGCATGCCAAGCTGGTGCTGGTGGACACTTGCTTTCTGCGCATCGGCTCGTCGAACCTCAACAACCGCTCGATCGGGCTCGACACCGAATGCGACCTCGCGATCGAGGCGCGCGACGAGGCCACCGCGCGGGCGATCTCGGCCCTGCGCGACCGGCTGGTAGCCGAGCATCTCTGCGCGGAGGCCGAGCAGGTGCGCGCCTGCCTGGCCGACGGGAACTCGCTCGTGGCCACCATCGACCGCCTCAACGTCAGCTCGCGCTGCCTGCGGCCGTTGAAGATCGACCATCGGCCAGGGCCCGTGACGCCGGTCTGGGTGACGTCCCTGTTCGATCCGGAGCGCCCTTTCCGGCTGCTCTCGCCGCTGATGCGCGGGCTATCGCCGCTCTTGCGCGGGCGCCGCCGGCGGCGGGCCTGAGCGCCGGAACACCAGCTCGGACAGCCCGAACACGACCAGCCCGATGGCCAGCGGCACGAAGAAGTAGGTCACCCGGAAGGCGATCAGCGCGCCGATCAGGTCGCGGCCGGGCAGCAGGTACATCACGGCCGTCTCGATCACGCCGAGCCCGCCCGGCACATGGCTCAGAAGCGCCGTGACGTTGCCGGTCACGTAGGCGCCGGCCACGTCGAAATAGCTGGCCTCCCCGACCGCCGCCACCAACGCATGGAGGCAGGCCGCCACGCAGGCGAAATTGACGGCCCCGATCGCGACCTGAGCCAGGGCCAGCGTCGGCTTCGGCATGTCCAGGCTGAAGCCCCGCACCGTCACGGTCCCGCCGATCCAGGCGAGCCCAAGATAGGTTGCGACCAGCCCCACGCAGGCGAGCCCGAGCAGCCGGACGGGCAGGGCGTCGAACCCGGTCAGCCGCATGGCGACCTCCGGTTTCAGCACCAGGGCGGCCGCGCCAAGCGTCAGCAGGCCGAGCCCCACGGTGACGCCGCAAAACAGCACCAGCTTCGCGACCTCGCCCGTGGACAGGCCCCAGCGGGCGTAAAAGCGGTAGCGGATGGCGCCGCTGCTGACCCCGGCAAAGCCGATGTTGTGCCCGAGCGACAGACTGGTGAAGGAGGCGAGGGCGGCCCGCGGATAGGACAGGTTGCGGCCGACATAGCGCAAGCCCAGCCAGTCGAACCCGGTCAGGCACAGGTAGCTCGCTGCCGCGAACCCGCCCGCCCGGGCGAGGTTGGAGCCCGGGATGGCGGCCACGGCGGCCACAATGTCGTCAAAGCTGTAGCGGTGCAGCGTGCGGTAGATCAGGTACGCCGCCAGGCAGATGCCGAGCACCAGGAGCCCACGCAGCAGCCAGGTCTTGCGGCCGGTGCGAGCCTCCTGGTCCGCAGTGGCCGCGCCCTGCGGGCTGCGGGCGGCGGCGACGCTCATGCCGCCCCTCCAGCCTGGCGAACAGCGGCGGGGCGCACACCGAATTCGATCAGCAGCGGCAGGTGGTCGGAGGCCCGGCGGGCCACCGGCGTGCGCAAGGTATCCGTCCGCAGAACCTGGATCGAGGGGCTGGTGAAGATGTGGTCGAGCCGGAGCAGCGGCAGGCAGCTCGGAAAGGTGGCGCGCGGTCGCCTCGCGGCTCCGCATTGCGCGTCCGAGAAGCGGGCGGCGAGGCGCCGGTAGGCGCGCGACCACCGCAGCGCGTTCAGGTCGCCGACCACCATGCAGGGATCATTCGGCCCCGCGCCGAGCCAGTCCGGGCCGAGCAGCGCCTCGACCTGCGCGGACCGTTCCGCTCCCCTGAGGCCGAGATGGGTGTTCACCACGCCGCATTCCTGTCCGCCGAGCTCGACGGCAACCCACAGAGCGCCGCGCGGTTCGAGCTGCGGCCGGGACGCAAGGCCGGGCAGCGGCCCCGCCCTGACCAGCCGCGAGGGCTGGGGCGTCAGGATGGCATCGCCATAGAGCTCCTCGAACACCCGCATGGAGGGGTGGAAATGCATCTCCATGCCGAGCCGTCCGGCGATCTCCTCGGCCTGGTCGATGTGGCCGGTTCGGGCGCGCCGGACATCGAGCTCCTGCAGGGCCACCACATCGGGCTCGGCCGCCGCGATCACCTCGGCGATCCGCCCTGGGGACAGCTTCCCGTCCGTCCCGATGCAGCGATGAACGTTGTAGGTCAGGAGACGGTACACGGGTCCGGAGGTAAGTTGAGCCTTCGCCAACATCAGCCCGGACAAACCGTTCCGAGGGACTCGGGCCGCGCTCAGAGCCCGAACGGGAAGGTGTCCGGCACGCCCGTGCGGCCCGGTTCGGGCCCGAGCGGCGTCACGGCCGCGGTCTCGTCGAACCACACGAAGGCGTCGAATTGCTGCGGCAGCGAGGCCTCGGCGTAGTGGCTCCTCAGCTCCGTTTCGGGCCGGTAGATCACGCCGATGAAGCGCTCCAGCCGAGGTTCGAGCAGGCGGTGCCGCAAGGCATCGTGCCGCCCCTCCGCGAGATCCAGGAGAAAGCGGGGCACGCCGCTGTCGTGGCACAGCCGCTCGTAGCTGTCCCGGTGCGAGGGCCGGACGCGCTTCACCTCCATGTCCCCGTCCCAATCGGTCGCGGCCGCGACCGTGCCGGCATGAGTGCCGAAGCCGATCAGCGCGGCCTCGCGGCCGAAGCGCTCGCGGCAGAGCTGGCCGATGTTCAGCTCCTCCCGGAGCACGCCCATATCCGTGTAGCGGGCGTCCCCGATATGCGAGTTGTGCGCCCAGACGACCGCCTTCGCGGTGGGGCCGCGCGCCTCGAGAAGGTGGGACAGCGTCTCGAACATGTGCGTGTCGCGCAGGTTCCAGGATTCGGCGCCGCCGTAATACATGACCCGATAGTAGCGCTCGGCCGAGGCCACGAGCCGGGCGTTCTGGGCGGCGTCGAGGAAGCTGTCCTCGTCGGCATGACCGTAATCCAGCGCCCGTCCGAGGAGGTCCCGGCACTGGGCGATCACGGCCGCCTCGCAGGGCTCATAGCCGGCGCTCAGCACGGCCCGGCCATAGGTCGAGGGCTCTTTCTGCCAGGGCGTGAGGCAGCCATAGCGCTCCCGCGCCACCGCGGCGGCCTCCGGATCGACCCGGGCGAGGTAGTCCAGAACAGCCGCGATCGAGCCCCGCATGTTGTAGAGGTCGAGCCCGTAGAAGCCGACGCGGGCCGCCGGGTCCGTGACCCGGCCATTGCGGTCGCGCATCCAGGCCACGAGATCCGCCACCTCCCGGTTCCGCCACATCCAGGTCGGGAAGCGCCGGAACGGGGCCTCGGCACCGGGCCGGGCCGGTCGGTGCCGCACGTAGCGGTCCAGTGCCGCGGCGTCCGGCCAATCCGCCTCCACGGCCAGAACCGTGAAGCCATGCCGCTCGACCAAGTGGCGGGTGATCGCCGCCCGAGCGCGGTAGAACTCGGACGTGCCGTGGCTCGCTTCGCCGAGCAGCACCACGCGGCACTCGGCGAATCGGTCGAACAGGGCCCCGAAGGCGGGGTCGTCCAGGTCCGGCAGCGGCTCGGCCGCCTCGGCGATCATCTCGGGCAGGGTCAGGTCGCCGGAGCGGCCCGGGACGTGGCTGGTGGCGGCGCGGCGGCCGTCCTCGGCCCAGCCCTGGGCCCCGATCAGGGGCACGAAGGCCACGGCGCCGAGATCCTCCTCGGCAAAGGTGCTCTCGCCCGTGCGGGTGATCTTGAGCAGTGTCTGGCGCCGGTCGGGGCCGACCGGGATCACAAGCCGTCCGCCAAGCGCAAGCTGCGCCTTCAGCGCGGCCGGCACGGCCGGCCCCCCGGCCGCGACCAGAATGGCCTCAAAGGGCGCGGCCGAAGGCCAGCCGACCGTGCCGTCGCCGGTCCGCAGCTCGACCTCCCCCTGTCCGAGTTCGGTGAGGCGCCGCCGGGCCGCTTCGGCCAGCGAGGCGTGGCGCTCCACCGCATGCACCCGCCCGGCCAGCCGGGCCAGGATCGCCGTCGCGTAGCCGGAGCCCGCGCCGACCTCCAGGACGGTGTCCTCCGGGCCGATCTCGGCCGCCTCGATCATCAGGGCGACGATGTAGGGCTGGGAAATGGTCTGCCCCTCGGCCAGCGGCAGGGGACCGTCCTCGTAGGCGAATTCGGCCAAGCCCGGATCGACGAAGCGCTCCCGCGGAATGCTTCGCATCGCGTCGAGCACGCGACCGTCGCGAATGCCGCGGCCGCGGAGCTGGATGTCGACCATCCGGTCGCGGGCGCGGGCCAGATCCTGCCTGACCGCCAAGCTGAGCCTCCGGGGGTCCCCGCGAAGCCCTGCACTCTGCGGAACTCCGCCTCGATCCGGGCCTCAACGCCCGAGAGGCGGCTTCGTTCGTGGCGCGGTCGGGCGCGCCACGGCGCGCTCAGTCCAGCAGCAGCGCGACTTCGGCGGAGGGACGGCCCAGCGGCCGGGCCGCCTCGCCGGCCTCGCGGGCCAGGAAGCGGCCCGAACCGGGCTCGGCCTTCAGCGCCCCGTCCTCGACCAGCACGCGGCCGCGGGAGATCACCGTCTCGGGCCAGCCCCGCACGGTGCGGCCCGCATAGGGCGTGTAGCCGGACAGGTCGTGCGTCGTGCCGTCCGCGATCGTGACCTCGCGGTCCGGGTTCCAGATGGCGAGGTCGGCGTCGTGGCCGACCGCGATCGAGCCCTTGCCGGGCAGGTTGTAGATGCGGGCCGGTGCGGTCGAGGTGAGCTCCACGAAGCGCTGCAGCCCGAGCCGCCCCTTCGACACCATGGCGTCGAACAGCACGGGCAGGCGCAGCTCCACCCCCGGCATGCCGTTGGCGATCTGCTTGAAGGTCGGGTTCGGGCCGGCCGAGAACTTGCCGGTCTCGTCGAGCCGGTAGGGCGCGTGGTCGGAGGAGATCACCTGGAGGTCGCCGAGTTCGAGCGCGCGCCAGATCGCCTCCTGGTCCTCACGCTCCCGCACCGGCGGGCTGCACATCCACTTGGCGCCGTCGAGGCCCGGCTTGTCGAGATCGGCCGCCGTCATGAAGAGGTATTGCGGGCAGGTCTCGGCGAAGATCTTGATGCCCTCGCCGCGCATCCGCCGGATCGCGGCCGCGCCCTCCTTGGTGGAGACGTGGAACACCATCACGGGCTGGTCCAGCATGCGGGCGGCCGCGCCGAGCCGGTCGAAGGCCTCCGCCTCCGACACGCGCGGATGGGACGCCGGATGGTATTTCGGGGCAAGCAGGCCGCGCTCCAGAAAGCGCTTGCCCATCCAGCTGATCATGCCGTGGTTCTCGGCGTGGACGCAGACGAACGCCCGGTTCTGCCGGGCTGCCCACAGCACATCGAGCAGCTTCTCGTCGTCGACCCGCAGCCGGTCATAGGTCATGAAGACCTTGAGCGAGGCGTGACCCGTCGCGACCAGCTCCGGCACGTCCTCCTTGAGCGTTTCCTCGGTCGGGTCCGCGAGGATCATATGGAAGCTGTAATCGACCACGGCGCCGCGCTCGGCGCGGCGGTGGTAATCGGCCACCACGTCGCGCAGCCGCATGCCGACATGCTGGGCCGCGAAGGAGATGATGGTGGTGGTGCCGCCGAAGGCCGCGGCCGTGGTGGCGCTCTCCCAGGTGTCGGCGTTGAGGAGCCCGTTCGCGGAGAGCTGCTCGACATGGCAATGCGGGTCCACCCCGCCCGGCAGCACCAGCCGGCCGCCCGCATCGATCTCCCGCCGGCCCGGCCCGAGCTGGCGGCCGATGGCGACCACCTCCTCGCCCCGGATGCCGAGATCGGCTTCCATCACGTCGCAGGCGGTCGCTACCGTGCCACCCCGGATGACGAGGTCATAGGCGGGTTCGCTCATGAGGGAATCCGTTCACTGAAGGGGATGCCGGTGCCGCAGGTCTGGCCGAAGGCGGTGCTCGTGTCGGGCCCGAGAGGCGGGGTCTTTGAGCCCCTTCGCGGCCGGATGGCAAGCCGGGCACGGCCTTGCCGACGGCTCAGCGCCGGACGGCCCGGATGCCGGTGATCACCGGAAACAGCGGGTCCACCACGGCGAGCTTGTCGGCATCCAGCTCCTCGGCGGCGAGGCCCTGGAGGAAGGCGGTCGCCGCGTAGACGTTGCCGAACTGCTCCACCTCCACATGGTCCGGCCCGAACAGCTCCGCGAAGAGCCGCCGCGCCGCGCTCTGCGTCATCGCCCAGAACCACTTCTCCGGGCCGTCCGCCTGGTCGATGGGCGTGATGCCCGGCACGGTGGCCAACACCACCCCGCCGGGCGCAAGCGCCTCCCGCACGGTGCGGAGCACGCCGCGGGTGTCGTAGGTCATGTGCAGGGTCTGGGTCAGGATCACGCAATCGAAGCGGCGCTGCGGCAGACCCTGGCCGGTCTGCAGATCCACCAGGTAGGTGGCCTGCGGATTGCCGGTCTCCGGCCCATCGACCGTCTCGGCGGCCTCGACGGCCGAGCCGCCGAACCGCGTCGTGTACAGGGTCTCGCCGACTTCGAGCACGATGCCCCGGATGTCGCCCGCATGGCGGGCCAGGAAGCGGTCGATGTAGCGCCGGTCGAGCGGTGTGCCGCGATCCCCGCCAAAGGCGCGACCGACCGGCTCGACCCCGCCGAGATCGCCGAAATCGACGGCCCGCAGCCCGGGCGCGCCCGACCTCACGGCGCCCGCCCCGGCGTGCAGGTGACGCTGGCAAGCGCCGGGGCCAGCGCGGCGGCCCCGCGGCTC
>NZ_JAQGKF010000253.1 GCF_028290205.1 Enterovirga sp.
GGCCTATGACGACGAGATCGGCTACACGGCCGGCATTCTCGGCGTGGCCGGGCCGGCCAGCGAGTTCAACATTCTCGACGGGCTGTGGAACGCCCGGGTGACGTCGCACGTGCCGCTCTCGGCGGTGGCGGGGATGATCACCGAGGAGCGCGTTCTGCGCGGCCTTCGGCTGACGGACGCGTCGCTGCGGGATGCCGGCATCGCGGCGCCCCGGATCGCGGTCGCCGGCCTGAACCCGCATGCCGGGGACGGCGGCAATTTCGGGCACGAGGACGACGACATCATCCGGCCCGCCGTGGAGACGGCGCGGGGCGAGGGGATCGGCGCCGAGGGGCCGTTTCCCGCCGATACCGTGTTCGTCCGGGCCACCCGGGGCGCCTTCGACGCGGTCCTGACCATGTACCACGACCAGGGCCAGATCGCCATGAAGCTGATCGGCTTCGAGCGCGGCGTCACCCTGCTGGGCGGGTTCCCGATCCCCATCTGCACGCCGGCTCACGGGTCGGCCTACGACATCAGCGGACAGGGCATCGCCCATCCGGGCGCGACCCGGGCAGCGCTTCTGCTGGCCGCACGAATGGCCGCCCGGCGGGCCGCGACCCCGGCCCGGCAGGCTGGAGCCACGGCGCCCGGGGCCGAGGCCCGGGCGGTCTGACCGATGCGGGAGGGGAGCGACGATCCGGCCGGCGCGCTCCGCATCGTCGATCCGCACCACCACTTCTGGGACCTCGAGCGCAACGTCCATCCGTGGCTGTGCGACCCGGAGCCGATCCCCTTCCGGTACGGGGATTACGGCTCCCTGCGCCGGAGCTACGGGCCTGACGAGTACCGCCGCGACGCGGCCGGGTTCGAGGTGGTCGGCACGGTCCATTGCGAGGCCGAGTGGGACCCCGCCGACCCGCTCGGGGAAACGCGCTGGCTCGAAGAGGTCTCGGCCCGGCACGGATTGCCGTCCGCCTGCATCGCCCAGGCCTGGCTGGACCGTGAGGACGTCGCCGAGGTGCTGGCCGGGCAGGCCGCGTCGCCGCTCGTGCGCGGCATCCGGCACAAGCCCCGGGCCGCCGCGTCCTCGTCCGACGCCCCGCGCGGCGAGCCGGGCTCCATGGACGACCCCCTCTGGCGGAGGGGGTACGGCCTGCTGGCCCGGCACGGGCTGTCCTTCGATCTGCAGACGCCCTGGTGGCATCTCGACGCCGCGGCCCAACTCGCCCGCGACGTCCCGGAGACGCAGATCATCCTGAACCACACCGGCCTGCCGTTCGACCGGTCCCCCGAGGGGCTGGCCGCCTGGCGAGGCGCCCTGGCGCAGCTCGCGGCTTGCCCGAACGTGGCCCTCAAGATCTCCGGTCTCGGGCGCCCAGGTCTGCCCTGGACCGTGGAGGCGAACGGCCCCGTGATCCGGGACGCCATCGCGATCTTCGGCGTCGATCGCTGCATGTTTGCCAGCAACTACCCGGTGGACCGGCTGTGCGGCTCCTTCCGGGACATCTTCGCGGGGTTCGCGGCCGCCATCGCCGACCGCAGCGAGACCGACCGGGCCCGGCTGTTCCGGGACAACGCCCGCCGCATCTATCGGCTCTGAGAAGGTTCAGCCCACATGACCATCGGCTTTGTCGGCCTCGGCCTCATGGGCGCCGGCTTCACCAAACGCCTGCTGGCGAGCGGCCATCGCGTGGTCGGCTACGACAGCGATCAGTCCAAGGTCGCAGAGGCGGCCGGCTGGCAGGTCGAGCCCGCCACCTCCCTGACCGAGCTGGCGCGCGCGGCCCAGACCATCTTCATCTGCGTGACCACCTCGCAGGCCGTCCGCGAGGTGGCGCTCGCGCTGGCCGGCAGCGGTGAGATCTCCGGCCGCACCGTGATCGACGTGTCGACCACCGACATGGGGATCACGACGGAGATCGCGGCCGCCTGTGCGGCGGCGGGCGCGCGCTTCGTGGACGCGCCCGTTTCGGGCGGACCGCCGGCGGCCGAGGCCGGGACGCTCGCCATCATGGTCGGGGGCGACGAGGCCGCCTTTGCGGCGGCGAAGCCCGTGCTCGAACGGCTCGGCCTCGCGACCCATATGGGCGGAACGGGGGCCGGCCAGGCCACCAAGCTCGTGAACCAGGCGCTCTGCCTGACCAATTACGTGGTGGTGGCCGAGGGCCTGCGCCTCGCCCAGGCCTATGGCGTGGATGCCGCCCGCATCCCGGCCGCGCTGGGGCCGGGACTGGGCAATTCGGCCGTGCTCCAGGCCGTTTTCCCCCGCATGCTGGCGCAGGACTACGCGCCGCGCGGCTACGCCCGGCAGGTGTTGAAGGACCTGGAACTGGTGCACGAGGCCACCCGGGCGCAGCATCTGTCCATGCCGATGCTGTCCCAGGCTCTGACGCTGTTCCGCCTCCTGATCTCGCAGGGCAAGAGCGAGCTCGACGGGGCCGCCATCGTGACGCTCTGGCCCGAGCCGGACGCGCATTAGCGGGCCCGGACGACGGCCCTATCTCGCCGGGGGCGGCTGTCCAGACGGCTCCTCAGCCTGGTTGCTGAGCCGGTCATAGACCCGGAACAGGGCCTGGTTTCCGTTGGCCCCTTCGCCATGCGCGCGGGCTTCGAGATAGAGGCTGGTGGCGAGCGCGGTCCCGGGCAGCGGGACCCCGAGTTCAAAGGCGAGTTCACCGGCCAGCCGCAAGTCCTTGAGTTTCAAGTCGATCCGGAAGCCGGCCGAGGCGTCCTTGGCCAGCATCAGCGGCCCGAGATTCTGCAGCATCCAGGACGAGGCGGCACCGCCGAGCAGCACGTCGCGCAGCTTGTCGAGGTCGAGCCCGGCTGCGCGCCCGAGGGCGAGGGCCTCGCAGATCGCCTGGAGGTTCATGGCGCAGACGAGCTGGTTGCAGGCCTTCACGGTCTGGCCCGCGCCCACCTCGCCCACATGGACCAGGGTGGAGCCCATCACCTCGAGCACCGGCCGGGCCCGCGCCAGCCCGTCCTCCGGCCCTCCGATCATGACCGAGAGCTTCGCCCCCTTGGCGCCGGAGGGCCCGCCGCTCACCGGCGCGTCCAGCATCACGATGCCGGCCCGGGCGAGTTCCGCCGCCATCCGGCGCGTGGCGGTGGGCGAGATCGTGCTCATGTCCACGAGCAGTCGGCCGGCGGGCGGGTGGGCCAGGAGACCGGCCGGACCGAGCACGACCTCCTCGACCTGAGGCGTGTCCGGCAACATCGTGATCACCAACTCCGCCCCCTCCGCCGCCTCCGCCACGCTGTGGGCCGCAACCGCGCCCTCGCGCGCGATCTCGTCCACGGCCTCCGGGCGGGCGTCATGGGCCTGAACGCGGTGTCCGGCCCGGACGAGATGGCGGGCCATCTCGCGCCCCATCACGCCCAGCCCGATGAACCCGATCGACGTCATGCGAGATCCTGAAGTGAAGGCGGCCGGGGCCGGAGGGAGGCGGGTGCGGGCGCGATCAGCCGCGGTAGTGGCGCAGGACGCGACGCTCGGCCTTGGTGGCGGCATCCTTTGGCGTGGCCTGGCCCGAGACCACCTCCGCGAACATGTCGATCAGCACGAAATCGGCGAAGACGCTGGCCGCGGCCGGGCTGACGGGGGCGGGCCAGGCAACCGATTTGCCCCGCTCCGGCGCGTCCCTGAACTTCGCGATGCGCGGGTCCTTGTCCCAGACCGGGTGGCCCGCATAGCCCCGTAGCGCCTGGCTGATGTAGCCGGCAGAGCCCTCCAGCAGGTGATCGTATTGCTGTTTTTCCATCATGAAGGTCAGGAACGCCTTGGCGGCATTCGGGTACTTCGTGAAGGAGAACACCATCAGCGGATAGACGAGGTGGAATTCGGCCGGCACCCCGGTCGGGCCGACGGGCCAGGCCGCGTGGTCGATGTCATCGGCGAAGGCGAGCTTGTCCGCCCGGGCCTTGCCGTAGACCGAGACCGAGTTGTTCGTGAGCGAGACGTTGCCGCCCAGGAAGGCCTGGTTGTTGGTGGCATCGTTCCAGCCGAGGGTGCCCTCGATGAAGGTCGGATAGAGCGCCCGGGCGTAATCGAGCGCCCGCACGGTCTCGGGGGAGTTGATGGCCACCTTGCCGGCCTCGTCCGCGACCTTGCCGCCGTGGCTCCAGAGCAGCCAGTTGCAGAACGCATTGCCGTCGCTCGGCGCCTTGCCGAAGGCGAAGCCGGCCGGATGCCCGCTGGCCTTGAGCGCCTGGCAGAGCTTGAGGAACGAGTCCGTGTCCTTGGGGAAGCTGTCGAACCCGGCCGCCTTCACGAACGACGTCCGGAACACCGGCAGCACGCCGATCACGACATTCGGAATGGCGATCCAGCGGCCCTGATGCTTGCCGTATTGCTCGACCAGCGGATACCAGCCGCCGTGCTTCTTGCCGACATGCTCGGCCACGTCCGTGACGTCGAGGCACTTTTCCGAGACCAGAAAGGGCGTCGTGTGGATGGCCCAGACCACGTCCGGTCCGGAGCCGCTATTCGCCGCAATGGCGACCTTCGGCTGGATGTCGTCCTGCCACTCGCTGGTGATCGAGACCTCGACGCCGGTGGCCTTGGTGAAGGCCGCGATGTTGTCCCGGGTCGCCCTGTCTTCGGCGTCGAGAAACTTGCCCCATCGGAGGAAGTTCAGCTTGGCGCCCGGCTCGGGCTTGAAGGGCTGCTCCTGGGCCCATGCCGCCGCCCACTGGGCAACCGGCGGCAAGGCGCCCGCCGCCACAGCCGCGCCGCCCCAGATCAGGCTCCGCCGATCGACGCCCATGTTGTCCTCCCGCGTTTTATTGGGCGGGAGCTTGCGGGATCGGAGGCTGCCGAGCAACAACAACTTCGCCCGGCCGCCAAACGCTGCATAGAGGGTCGGCCGGGCAGGCGAGGGCGGGTCTACTTCTTGGCCAGGCCGAGATCGACCAGCACGGCTTCGCCGCGCGACACGAAGCCCTTCAGGAAATCCGGGAATACGCCCGGCTCGTCCCAGACCGGCTGGATGCCGCGCGCCTTCAACCCGTCCTGAACCTCGGGCCGGGCCATCGCCCGCTTGGCCGCCTCGGTGAGCTTGGCGCGCCGGTCCGCCGGCACGCCCTTCGGGGCGACCAGGGCGAACCAGTTCTGGTACGTCCAGTCGACCTTGCTCTCCTTCAGCGTCGGCACGTTCGGCAGCGAGGGCGAGCGTTCCTCCGACATGATCGCGACGGTCCTGACGCGGCCCGCATCCAGCATCGCCTTGGCTTCAGCCGGCGAGCCCGTGAACATGGTGAGGCCGCCGGCCGCGAGGTCCTGGAGGGCGGGGGCGCCGCCCTGGCTCGGCACCCAGCGGACCCGGTCCGCCTCCATGCCGGCCGCCTTGAGCAGCCCGCCCAGCGCGAGGTGCCAGGAGCCGCCGGTGCCGGTTCCGGAACTCGTGAAGGTGCCCTTGGGCTTGCTCTTCACCTCGCGCAGCACGTCGTCCAGCGACATCCAGGGCGAGTCCGCCTTCACGGTCACGCCCGCCGGAAGCAGCGCCACGCGCGAAAACAGGTCCAGGCTGTCCGGGGTGAAGTCACCGAGCCCGAGCGCCTTGTAGAAGGCGATTTCGGGCGAGGCGACGCCGAGCGTGTAGCCGTCCGGCGCGGCGTTCGCGATGGCGGTGTGGCCGGTGAGCCCGCCGCCGCCGGTGCGGTTGACCACGTTCACCGGGACGCCGAGCTCCTGCTCCAGCGCGGCCGCGACATAGCGGGTGACCGTGTCGGCGCCCCCGCCCGCTGCCCAGGGCACGAGCACGGTGACGGGCCGGTCCGGGAAGGCCAGCGCCGACGTGGCGCAGCCGATCAGAACGCTCAGCGCCGCAGCGGCGCTCCTCACCAGCTTCATGGCGTTTCTCCCGAGCGACCGTTCCAGGTCTTGCCGTGAGAGTGCTGGCTCCGCCTGAGGCCCGTCAAGCGCGTGAGGTTCCAGCCGGGCCTCCCGGTGAGCCGGGCACGACGCGCCGAATGAGACCGCACCCTCCCGCGCCTCGGCTGCCCCGACGGGGTCCCTGCCCAGGCTGGATGTGCGCGGCGCCGACGCGGCGACGAGCGCATTTCCTTGGCCGCGTGCCGCCGCACGGTCCCGGACGGCCCCGAACCGGCCGGGCACCGGCGGATCCGGGCCTTTCATCGCGGCCGCGAGACGGGGCGAACACTCAGCCCTGCGCGGCCGTGGAGCGGTCTCGGAGGGCGCTTGGGGGCGGCCGCCCGCGGCCCGATCGCCGGTGAGGTGCCGGTTGACAGATGACAGAACTTTGCATCCAAAAGAGAGGAGGACGGCGACACTCTGCGGGCGACTTCCTCATGCTGCTTTGTGACGGGCGGTGGCCTGCCTGAGGCTGAATTCGGCCCCTACGCCGCGTGGGGCAGGCGGAATCTCGTTCGGGCGGAGGCTCCGCGACAGCGGCAAGCCGGACGTTGACGGCGATCAGGCTGCATGCGAAATTGAATGAAAAATCGGAGTCCGCGCGATGCAGGCTCGCTCAAAACAGGGAGGAATAAGATGAGGCTTGGTGGAAGTAGGACGGCCTTCGGCTCGCTTGTGGCGCTGCTCGGCGCCGCAGCACTGGCCGGCGTTCCGTCCGCGCAGGCTCAGGAGTCGTTCAAGATCGGCGCCCCCGTGTCGAGCTCGGGCCGCTACGTCGCCTATGGCGCCCAGGGCAAGAAGGGCATCGAGACCGCGGTCGAGATGTGGCGCAAGGTGCGGGGCGACAAGGTCGCGGGCCGGCAGATCGAGGTCTTGTTCCGCGACACGCAGTCGAACAACGCCATCACCGTGTCGCTGATGAACGCCTTCATTCAGACCGACAAGGTGGATGTGATCATCGGGCCCGACGGCTCGAACGTGGCGGCCGCCGCCGTGCCGCCGTGGAAGAAGCTCGAGAACCGGCCGATCTGGCTGATGCCGGGTGGATCCAGCGACGTGATCGAGCGGGAAGTCGGGCCGGACCCCTACTTCTTCCACACCTACGCGTGGTCGTATTACTATCACGACAACAATGTGAAGGCGCTGGCCGCGGCGCTCGGCACCAAGAAGAAGGTGGCCCTGCTTTATTCCGACGGCGCCTATGGTCGGGCGCATGTCGACGACGCCCGCAAGTACATCAAGGACGCCGGTTTCGACCTCGTTCTGGACGAACTGGTCCGTGAGGGATCGTCGGATTACAATCCGACCCTGGCCAAGGTGCGGGCGCGCCGTCCCGACATCCTCTATCTGGCCGTTCAGACCAACGACGCCATCCAGCTCACCAAGCAGATTCAGGCGGCCCGCCTGAACGTTCCCTACCTGGTCGGCACCGCCCAGGCGCAGCTGCCGGAGTGGCAGGACGCGGTGGGCGATGCCCAGGTCTGCTGGACCGGCGTCACGACCTGGGTTCCGGGTCTGAGGTATCCGGCCGACGCGAAGGAGCCCGGTCTGTTCCCGTCGGCTGCCGATTGGGAGAAGATGTGGACGGCCAAGTACAACGCCGTCCCGGAGTTCCTGGAGGTCGGATACTACGCCTCCACCATCATGACTCTTCTCGCTGTCGAGGCCACGAACTCGACCGATCGCGAGAAGCTGAAGGAATGGCTGGAGAAGCAGGAGTATCAGACCCCGCTCGGCAGCAGCAAGTTCGAGAAGAGCCGCGTGGCCATGCATCAGGCCTTCGGCACCATGGTGGTGTTCCAGCGTGAGAAGAAGCCGGACGGCACCTTCGGCAGCGTCCTGCTGTATCCGGAGCAAGTCGCCACCGGGAAGCTGAAGCCCTGCGCCAGCTGACCGGAGGGCCGGGGGGTGGGCACGCGCCCGCCTCCCGGCTCAGCTCGTCCCCACCCCTGCGAGACTGAACGGCGGAACAAGCGCTAGACCATGGACATCTTTCCTCAGGCCTTCAGCGACGCGATCCTGCTCGCTGGCCTTTACACGCTGATGGCCGTCGGGCTGTCGCTCGGCTTCGGCGTGCTGCGGATCATCAACTTCGCCCAGGGCGAGATGATCATGCTAGGCGCCTACGGAGCCTTCTGGCTCTTCACCCTGATGGGGGTCGATCCGCTCATCTCGCTGCCCCTGCTGGTGGTCGCCGGGTTTGCACTCGGATGGGTCCTCTTCCACGGCGTCGTGGCCAAGGTGCTGGATGCCCCGCACATCAACCAGATTCTGCTGACGTTCGGGATCGGCCTCGCCATCCAGCACGTCGCCATCATCCTCTGGACCGGCAACGCCCGCTCGACCACGCCCGACTACGCGACCACCTCCTCCGTGGTCGGAGACGTGCTCCTGGTGCACGGCCGCGTCACCGCCTTCGCGGCCGCCGTCGTCATGGTGGCCGCGCTGATCGCCTGGCTGCAATGGTCCGAGACGGGGCGGGCCACGCGCGCCGTCGCCGAGAACCGCTCGGCCGCGGTCCTGATGGGGATCGACGTCAACCGCATCTACGCCCTGTCCTTCGGCGTGAGCTGCGCGCTCAGCGTCGCCACCGGCGTCGTCGTCAGCTTCATTCTCACCATCACGCCCTTCATGGGCTTCCCGATGCTCGTGAAGGCGATCGCCATCGTCATCCTGGGCGGATTGGGAAGCATCGCCGGAACCGTTCTCGGCGCGTTCGCGCTCGCATTCGCGGAGACCTTCGTGTCGTATTACTTGCCTGAGGGGTCCGGATGGGCTGAAGGCATCGCCTTCGTCCTCATCATCGGGATCCTCCTCGTCCGCCCCCGCGGCATCCTCGGACAGGCGGTCGAGACCTGACATGAGCACTCGATCCCTCGCCATACCGGTCTGGGCGGTCTGCGCCCTCGTCCTCCTGCTCGTCCCGGCCTACGGTTCGCCGACCTTCGTCGACCTGGCCTTCCGGACAGCTTCGCTGATCGTTCTGGCGATCAGCTGGAACCTGATGGCCAGCGCCGGCCTGATCTCGCTCGGCCATTCGGCCTTCTTCGGGCTCGGCGGCTATGTCGGCATCCTGTCCGCCAACCTTCTCGGGGCGCCGTTCTGGCTGTCCCTGGTCGGGGCCGTGATTGCCGGCACGCTGCTCGGGTCGGGCCTCGCCCTGATCACCGGACGGATGCGGGGCATCTACTTCGCCATCACCACGCTGGCGGCGTCGGAAGGGCTGCGGGTCATCGCCGTGATGCTGCCCGACCTGACCGGCGGCGCGAAGGGCGCCTACCTGAAGGCCGCGACCTTTCCGGGCGTCCTTGCCATCAACCTGGCGATGAGCCTCGTGGCGGTCGCCGCCTGCATCATCGCCTGGATGGTGAGCCGCTCGCGCTTCCACTACGCCTTCCGGGCGATGCGGGCGAACGAGGCGGCCTCGCAGATGCTCGGCATCTTCCCGCTCAAATACCGGACGGCGATCATGGCTCTGTCCGGCGGCATGGCCTCGCTCGTGGGCGGTGTCGAGGTGTGGCACGGCGGCTATCTCGATCCGGCCGTCGCCTTCGATCTCCACATCACCATCACGTCGCAGATCGCGCCTATTCTGGGCGGCATCTACACCCTGTCCGGACCCATCCTGGGCGCCATCGCGACGGTGTTCCTCGGAGACGCGACCCGGATCGCCCTCGGCCACCTGCAAGGCGCCAGCCTTCTCGTGTTCGGCCTCGTCCTCGTGTTCTGTGTTCTCTACCTGCCGCAGGGCATCCAGGGCGGCCTGCTCCGCATGCTCGGCAAGAGGCCTTCGGAGGCCGCAGCCGAGCCCAAGCTCTCTCCCACCGTCGCGACCGGAGCGGCCAAGCCATGACCGCTCTTCTCGAACTCGCAAACCTCCGCGTCGGCTACGGCCAGTCGGTGGTGCTGCAGGACGTCTCGCTGGAGCTGCATCAGGGTGAAATCGTCTGCCTGCTCGGCGCCAACGGCGCCGGCAAGACGACCACGACCCGCGCCGTCTCCGGGCTGCTGGCGCCCTGGTCGGGGGAGATCAGGTTCGCGGGCGAGAACATCGCCTCGATCCCGGCGCATAAGCGCGTCGAACTCGGGATCTGCCTGTCGCCGGAAGGCCGGCAGGTGTTTCCGAACTTCTCGGTGCACGAGAACCTGCTGCTCGGCTCCTATTCCAAGAAGGCGCGCCAGCGCCGGGCCGAGATGTTCGACGAGGTGTATGGGCTGTTCCCGCGCCTCGCCGAGCGCCGCACCCAGAAGGCGGGCCTGATGTCGGGCGGCGAGCAGCAGATGCTGGCCATCGGCCGGGCCCTGATGGGATGCCCGCGCCTTCTGATGCTGGACGAGCCCTCGCTCGGGCTCGCGCCCAAGATCATTCTGGACGTCTACGAGGCCGTCGCCACCATCGCCAAGCGCGGCCTCAGCATCCTGTTCGTCGAGCAGAACGTGCAGGCGGCTCTGCTGGTCGCGCACCGCGGCTACGTGCTGGCCAACGGCCAGATCGCGGCCGCCGGCACGAGCGCCGAGCTGCAGAACTCGACCCTCGTCCAGGAGGCCTTCCTGGGCAAGAAGCCGTCCCTTCTCGCCACGGACGGGGCGCGCGGCCATTCCGCGGCCGTGCCGGCAATCTGAGGTCGACCGTGCTCACGATCAACAAAGTCTCCAAGACGTTCGGCGGATTGAGAGCGATCGACGACGTTTCGCTCAATGTGAAGCAGGGGCAGTTCTTCGGCATCATCGGGGCGAACGGGGCCGGCAAGACCACCCTGCTCAACCTCGTCACCGGATACCTGCCGCCGACCTCCGGAACGATCGAATTCGAGGGCAAGCCCATCCATGGCTTGCCGCCCTACCGGGTCGCCCATCGGGGCATCGGCCGCACCTTCCAGATCACGCAGCCCTTCGCCGAGATGTCGGTGCTGGACAACGTGATGACCGGGGCCCTGTTCTCGAGCAACGGCGCCCGGCGCTCGCTGCAGGAGGCGAGGGCCATGTGCGACGAGCCGCTCCGGCTGGTCGGCCTCACCGCCCAGGCCGATCTCCAGGCCGGCGCGCTCACGCTCGGTGGCAAGAAGAAGCTCGAACTCGCCCGCGTGCTGGCGACGGAGCCCAAGCTGCTGCTGCTCGACGAGGTGATGGGCGGCCTGACCCGGGCCGAGATCGAGGACCTCATGATCTCGCTGCGCCGCATTCATGCGGCCGGCACCACCGTCGTGATGATCGAGCATCTGGTGCACGTCATCCTGGATCTGTGTGACCACGTCTTCGTGCTGAATTTCGGCCGCGAGCTGTTCCGGGGCACGCCAAACGACGTGATCAGTCACCCCGAGGTGATTGAAGCCTATCTGGGCAAGCCCTTGACGGCTGCGGAGCGGGCGTGACCGCCGCACGCCATCTCGAGGCGGCAGAAGCCGCCGCCGGGCTGCCCAGGACCCGCAATGGCATCGCTTACCGTCAGGAAGGGGAGGGGCTGCCGCTCGTCCTGATGCACGGCAGCGCCGGATCGTGGCGGCACTGGGCCCGCAACATTCCGGCCCTGGCCGAGACCCGGAGCGTGGTTGCCCTCGATCTGCCGGGTTATGGCGACTCGCTCGGCATCGACCCGGACACGTCCGTCGACGCCTATGTCGAACTCGTGGCCGACGCGATCCTCGAGCTGTGCGGCCGGGACGACCCGGTGGATCTCGCAGGCTTCTCCTTCGGCGGGCAGATCGCCGCCGGCGCAGCCGCCCGCCTGGGACCGCGCGCACGGCGCCTCGCGCTGCTGACGCCGAGCGGCTTCGGCCAGCCCACCGGGCGCGTGCTGGCCTTGCCCCGGCGCAAGGATTTCGACCCCTCGGAGGCAGGCCGCCGCGAGTTCCACCGCCGCATGCTGCTGGCCATGATGCTGGCCGAGCCCGCCTCGGCCGATGACCAGGCGATCGACATCCAGGACGCGAACACCCGGCTCGCCCGGTTCGACAACCGGCGGATCAGCTGGTCGGGCCGCATGCCGGCGCTGCTGGCGGAGATCGGCTGCCCGATCCTGCTCGCCTACGGGGCCGACGACGTGATGCCGTTTCCCTCGTACGCCGACCGCATCGCGCTGTGCCGCGAGGTGCGGCCCGACATCGAGGTCGCGCTGGTCCCGAGAGCCGGCCACTGGCTCCAATACGAGCGGCCGGTCGAGACGAACCGGCTCCTCACCGCTTTCTTCCACCCGGCCGCCTAGCTGCTGGGCCGCCCTTTCCACACCGTACAGGGTTCATCAGACCATGGGTTTCGAGACCATCCTCACCAGCCAGGACGGCGCCGCTTTCATCATCACGCTGAACCGGCCCGACCGGCGCAATGCGTTCAGCAAGCAGATGATGAAGGAGGTCGCCGAGGCGGCGCGGAGCGCTGAGGCGGACCCGAGCGTCCGGGGCGTGATCATCACGGGCGGCACCCAGTATTTCTCGGCCGGGGCCGATCTGAACGAGGCGATGGCGATCAAGTCGACCGCCGACGGCGTCGCCTACATGACGCATTGGGAGACGCTGAACACGGCGATCGAGCGCCTCGAAAAGCCCGTCCTGGCGGCGATCGAAGGCTTCTGCATGACGGGCGGGTGGGAGTTCGTGATGGCCTGCGACATCCGGGTCGCAGCCGAGAACGCCACGTTTGCGCTCACCTCCTCGCGCATCGGCACGGTGCCGGGCGCCGGCGGCACGCAGCGGCTCCCCCGCGAGGTCGGCGTCGGCCGCGCGCTGGAAATCCTGTTCTCGGGCGATCCGATCGACGCCAAGGAGGCGCACAGGATCGGTGCCGTGAACCGGCTCGCCCCGGTGGGCGGGGCGCTCGACGCCTGCAAGGCGATGATCAAGGTCTACGAAAAGCGCGCGCCGCTGAGCCTCGCCTATGCCAAGCGGGCCGTGCGGGCCGGCATGCAGATGGACCTCGCCTCCGGCGTCGAGTTCGAGCGCTTCCTGGTCACCGCGATCTACGGCACGCAGGACAAGAACGAGGGCATCGGCGCGTTCCTGGAGAAGCGCGAAGCGAAGTTCACGGGGCGCTGACGATGGCCCCGGCCCGAGAGACCTCCGCCGAGCCGCTCCCCCTCGAGGGGGCAAAGGTCGTCGACCTGAGCCGCCTCCTGCCAGGACCCTGGTGCAGCCAGACGCTGGGAGATCTCGGCGCCGATGTCATCAAGATCGAGCAGCCGGAGATCGGCGATTACAGCCGCTTCAATCCGCCCTTCTATCGGGAGGGTGGCGTCTACTTCAACAGCGTGAACCGCAACAAGCGGAGCATCGCGCTGGACCTGAAGCGTGACGAGGACCGGCAGATCGCGATCGACCTGATGCGGGAGGCCGACATCGTGGTCGAGTCCTACCGGCTCGGGGTGACGGAGAAGCTCGGCATCGACTACGCGTCGCTGTCCAAGATCAACCCGGGCGTGATCTATTGTTCCGTGACCGGTTTCGGCAGCGACGGGCCCTTCGCCCAGGTGCCGGGCCACGACCTGTCGATCCAGGGCGCGGCCGGCATCCTGGACCTCGGGCCGAAGGGTGAGACCCCGGCCATGCCGGGCTTCCAGGCGGCGGATTACGCGGGCGCCACGCAGGCCACCATCGCGGTCCTGGCCGCCTATATCCAGAGGCTGCGGACGGGGCGCGGGCGCCATCTCGACGTCGCCCTCTATGACAGCCTCCTCAACCTCTCGAACATCGCGCTCACGGGCGCCAAGGCCCGCATGGTCGGGTTCTCGGGCAAGCCCGAACTCGAGGTGTGGGGCACGAACCCGCGCTACGCCATCTATCCCACCCGGGACGGCCGGGCCGTGACGGTGTGCCTCCTCGAGACCCGCACCTGGGAGCGCTTCTGTCACGTGATCGGCCGGCCCGACCTCATCTACGAAGAAAGCCTCGCCGACCGCCACACGAGCCACGGCGATCGCGCCGTCGTGTTCCGCGAGGTGATCGGCGGGTTGTGCCTCGCCGAGGACCGGGACGCGCTGGTGGCCAGGATGGTGGCGGCTGACATCCCGATCTGCCCCGTCTACTCGCCGGACGAAGCGCTGGTCTCGCGTGAAGCGAAGGGGCGGGACGTGGTGCGCCTCGCCGACCATCCGGTCGATGGGCCGATCCCCTATATCCGCGACCCGCTGAACCGGGCCGGGCTCGCCGATCCGCATCGCCGCATGGCGCCGGGCCTCGGGGAGCACGGGGACGAGATCCGCGCCGAACTCGGGCGTGCCCGCCAGACGACCGCCGGGTCCCGCGGGGCGCGGGCCTGACGCCGACACCTCGGCCGGCGCCGCAGCCGGCTTCCGACAGCAGGAGCGAGCCATGACCGCAACCGACAATGCCACCCTGCTGTTTGCCCGGCAGATCCTCGAGATCGGCCGGGGCGGCCTGTCCGCTGCCGATCAGGAGCAGTTGCGGCGCCTGCTGCTGGATTGCCTCGGCGTGTCCCGCATCGGCGGCACCCTGTCTTGGACCGAGGCCCTGATCGGCTGGGCCGGCCGCTTCGCGGGCAGCGGCGCGGCCCCGGTCGTGGGCACCGACCTGATGGTCGCGCCCAGCATCGCGGCGCTGATCAACGGCACCGCCGCGCACGGATACGAGCTCGACGACACCCACGACGCCTCGATGAGCCACCCCGGCGCCGTCGTGATCCCGGCCGCGCTCGCCGTCGCGGCCGAGCTCGGCTCCTCCGCCGAGGACACGATGGCGGCCATTGCCTGCGGCTATGAGGCCATGGCCCGGGTCGGCATGGCGGCGGATGCCGGCGAGGTGATCCATCGCGGCTTCCACCCGACCGCGCTGTTCGGCGGCTTCGGCTCGGCGGCGGCCACCGCCCGCCTGCTCGGCCTCGACGAACACGGGCTCGCCCGGGCCTGGGGGCACATCCTGTCCCTGTCGGCCGGCTCCATGCAGTTCTCCGACGAGCCCGAGGGCACGACGGTGAAGCGGCTTCATGCCGGTTATGCGGCCCAGAACGGCGTGATGGCGGCCGAGCTCGCCGCGCGCGGCATCGGCGCCCCCGCCCGCGCCATCGACGGGAAATACGGCTTCCTCGCGCTCTATTCCCGAAAGCCGAAGCTCGACCAGCTCCGCATTCCGGCCGGCGCGCCGCTGCAGATCCACGTGGTCAGCTTCAAGCCCTATTCGTGCTGCCGCCTGTTCCACTCGCTGATCGACGGCCTGCGCGAGGTCAGCGACGATTTCAGCCTGAAGCCGGAAAACATCGCCCGCATCGACGTGCGGGGCCCCGGCGTCATCTTCGAGCAGCACATGCTGCGCCGGCCGACCTCGGTCATGGCGGCCCAGTACAGCCTGCCCTTCGTGGTCGGGGCGACGCTGGCCTATGGCCCGCACCGCTACGACAGCTACCGCGAGGATAAGCTGACCGACCCGGCGATCCTGCACCTCGCCGACCGGGTCGAGGGCGAGCAGGACCTGGAGATCGAGGCGCATTACCCGGCCCATATGGGGACCTCTGTCGAGATCCTGCGGACCGACGGCACCCGGCGCAGCGCCAAGGTAATGGACAGCCGCGGGACCGCCGCCAACCCGCTTTCGACCGACGCCCTGTACGGCAAGGCGGAGGGGCTCGTGCGGGAGGTCGCCCCTCGGGTTGATCTCGCCGCCGCCCGGACTGCGCTGTGGGGCAATCCGGCCGGCCGCGACATGGCGAGGCTGTTCGCGGCCGTGTGATCGGCCGCGCCGTCGCGCCCGCCTCAGGGCATCGCGAAGCCGCCGTTGACGCTCAAGACCTGGCCGGTGATCCAGGAGGCCCGCTTGCTGACCAGGAACGTCACGGCCGAGGCGATGTCCTCGGGCTCGCCGATCCGGCCCACGGGGTACATGCGCAGCACCGTCTTCTCGCGGCGCGCGTATTTCTCCTCGCCCATCTCGGCCCGCATCTTCACCTCGCGGGCCTGGCGCAGCTCGGTGTTGGTGGCGCCCGGGGAGAGAATGTTGAGGGTCACGCCCGTCGTGCCGACCTCCTGGGCAATGGATTTCGTCAGTGCCACGACGCCGCCCTTGGCCGCCGCATAATAGGAGAGGCGGGCCTGGCCCATCCGGGCGGAATCGGAGGCCAGGCAGACGATGCGGCCGTAGCGCCGCTGCATCATCCCGGGCAGCACGGTGTGGATCACGTTCATGGGGCCGAACAGGCAGACGTCGATCATCCGCTTCCAGTCGGAGGGCTGGGAATCGACGAACAGCTTGTCGTCGAGCACGGCCGCCGAATTGATCAGGATGGAGAGCGGGCCGATGGCCGCCTCGGCCTGCGTGACGAGGTTCCTGACCTGATCGAGATTCGTGATGTCGACCGGGAGGCCGACCACCTGCGTCCCGGACGCCTCGGCCAGGCGCGTGGCCGAATTCGATGCCGCCGCGCCGTCGATGTCGGCCAGCGCCAGCTTGACCCCTTCGGCCGCCAGCGCCTGCGCGGTCGCATAGCCAATGCCGCGCGCCCCGCCGACGATCAGGCAGGCTTGCCCGCGAATGCCCAGATCCATGATGTTGCCTCCAGGTGACGGGCCTCTCGACACTCGGGACCCGGCTCTCGGCCAGCCTTATCGCATTCGAAACTGCATGCAAATATAAGCCGGCAGAGCGGTTTCATTGCCCCCTGCGGGCCTGCGAAACGGCCATACGGACGTCCTGCGGCCGGAGATTTGACTTGACGGAGGCGGGACCGTCTGATGACGCTGCATCCAGACTTGGATGCAGCATAGCCGCATGCGGCGCATCCGAACCGGGCGGGCGGCGGCAGCCGCAACCGTCCGGCGCGACGATTCAGGCCGGCGGCCCTTAGCTGGCCGGCTGGATACGAAAAATCAGTCAGGGAGGTTCCAGGTGGGCTCAATGTTGTTCTCGGCCTTGCAGATGCGGGGGCTGGAACTGCCGAACCGGATCGTCGTCTCCCCGATGGGGCAGTATTCGGCCGAGAACGGCAGCGCCTCCGACTGGCACCTGATGCATCTCGGCTCGCTCGCCGTGTCGGGTGCCGGGCTCCTGGTCTTTGAGGCGACGGCGGTTCACCCGACGGCGCGCCTCAGCCCAGGCGACCTCGGGCTGTGGTCGGACGAGAACGCGGCCGCGCTCGAGCGGGCCGTCGTCTTCTGCCGCAAGTTCGGCTCGGCGAAGCTCGCGCTGCAGCTCTGGCATGCGGGCCGCAAGGGCTCGGTGTCGGTGGCCTGGGAGCGCCAGCAGCCGATTCCCAAGGACAAGGGCGGCTGGACCCCCAGCAGCGCCTCCGCGATCCCGTATCCGGGCCGCCACGTTCCCGAGGCGCTCGACGAGGCCGGGATCCGGAACACCATTCAGCACCATGTGGACGCGGCCAAGCGGGCTGACGCGATCGGCCTCGACCTGATCGAGGTGCACGGCGCGCACGGCTACCTGATCCATAACTTCCTGTCGCCGATCACGAACCAGCGCACCGACCAGTATGGCGGCTCGCTCGAGAACCGGATGCGCTTCGGGCTCGACCTGTTCAAGGCGGTTCGGGAGGTCTGGCCCGAGCGCAAGCCCCTCGGCATCCGGATCTCCACCACCGACTGGGTGGATGGCGGCTGGGAGGTGGAGGACAGCGTCGAGTTCGTGCGCCGCCTCAAAGATCTCGGCTGCGATTACGTCACGGCGTCCAGCGGCGGCACGGTGCCGGAGCAGCGGCTCAAGGTCTATCCTGGCTATCAGGTCCCCCACGCCGAGAAGATCCGGCGCGAGACCGGCATGTGCACCATGGCGGTCGGCCTGATCACCGAGCCCCGGCAGGCCGAGGAGATCCTGGTCTCCGGCAAGGCCGATCTCGTCGCGCTCGGCCGGGGCATGCTCTACAACCCACGCTGGCCCTGGCACGCCGCCGTCGAGCTCGGTGAGGACTTCTCCTACCCGAAGCAGTACGAGCGCTCCCATCCCAGCATGCGGTCCGGCGACTTCCTCAAACCCGCGCGATGACGCGCGTCCGGGGCCCGCACACGGCGGCGGGTTCAGGTGTTCCGCAAGGAGACTTCAGGTGAGCGACAAGACCTATACTGACATCCTGTACGATGAGACCGACGGCGTCGCGACCATCACGATCAACCGCGCCGAGCGGATGAACGCGTTCCGGATGACCACCTATGGCGAGGTGATCGACGCCCTCCACCGGGCCGGCTGGAACAAGGAGATCGGCGTCATCGTCCTGACCGGCGCCGGCACCAAGGCCTTCGGCACCGGCGGCGACGCCAGCGACAAGAAGTCGGACCGGGCCGGCCGCGGCGTCATCGGGGTGCCGATCGAGGAGCTGCACGCCGCCATCCGGGACGTGCCGAAGCCGGTCATCGCCAAGGTGCGGGGCTATGCCATCGGCGGCGGCAACGTCATCGCGACGATCTGCGATCTGACCATTGCGGCCGAGAGCGCCGTGTTCGGGCAGGTCGGCCCCAAGGTCGGATCGGTCGATCCGGGTTTTGGCACGGCCTATCTGGCGCGGGTGATCGGCGAGAAGAAGGCCCGGGAGTTCTGGTACCTGTGCCGCCGCTACACGGCGGCCGAGGCGGCGGCCATGGGCCTCGTCAACAAGGTGGTGCCGGACGACGAGCTCGATGCCGAGGTGGCGCGCTGGTGCCAGGAGATCGTCGAGCGCAGCCCGACCGCGATCGCCATCGCCAAGCGCTCCTTCAACGCGGATTCCGAGAACATCCGCGGCATCGCCAGTCTCGGGTTCCAGGCCCTGTCCCTCTATTACGGCACGGCCGAGTCGAAGGAGGGCGGCAATGCTTTCCGCGAGAAGCGCAAGCCGAGGTTCCGCGAGAAGATGATCTCGGGCTGATCGCTCCGCGCGAGCTGAAAACGCCGCTTTGGTATCAACGTAGTGCGGGACGCGCCGACGCGCCCGCTGGAGTCGACGGATGGATTTTCAGCTCACGAGCGAGCAGCGGATGATTCAGGACTCGGTCCGCCGCATGGTGGACCGGGACATCAGGCCGATCCTGAACGCCCATGATTCCGAGACGCCGCTGCCGAAGGCGGCCATGCGGCAGATCATGGAGCTCTGCGCCAACCAGGGGCTGCTCTCGGCGCGCGTGCCGGAATCCGCCGGCGGCGCCGGGCTGCCGACACTGGTCTACGGCCTCATGATGGAGCAGCTTCCGCCGGTCGTGACGCTGGCCGTGCTGGGCCAGGAGGTCACGGTCACCCGCATCCATTTCGAAAGCACCGACGAGCAGCGCGAGCGCCTGCTTCCTGACCTGATGTCGGGCAGCAAGATCACCTGCACGGGAACCACCGAGCCCGACGTCGGCTCCGACCCGCGCAGCGTCAAGACCCGGGCAGAGACCGATGGCGACGACTGGGTGATCAACGGGCGCAAGATGTGGATCACCAATGCCAGCATCTGCGACGTCATCAACGTCACCACCTCGGTCGGCAAGGATGACGAGGGGCTGAGCCGCATGATGCGGGTCGTGGTCGACCGCGAGGTCTCGCCGTTCGAGGCGCGCGAGATCCCGACGCTCGGCCTGCGCCAGGGACATCTCGGCGAGGTGGTGTTCGAGAATTGCCGCGTGCCCAAGGCCAACCAGCTCGGCCAGGTCGGCGACGCGGCCCGCATTCTGACGCTGACCTGGCTCGCGAACCGGCCCATTCTCGGCCTCTGCGCGGTGCACATGGCCCAGGCGGCACTGGACGTGGCCCTGAAATATGCGGGCGACCGCGTTCAGTTTGGCCGCCCGATCGGCTCGACCCAGCTCGTCCAGGAGATGCTCGCCGACATCGCGACCGCGGTCACGACGAGCCGGCTCCTCTGCTACTACGCGCTGTCCTGCATCGACCGGGGCGACCGCGGCAACCAGGTCTCGGCCATGGCCAAGCGCTACGCGATCGCCACCTGCCAGAGGGCAGTGTCGCTCGCCATGGAGGTGCATGGCGCGATGGGGATCAGCCGCGAGCTCGGCCTCGAGCAGCATTACCGCGACGTCCGCATGCTGCCCATTCCGGATGGCACCAATCAGATCCTGACCCTGATCGAGGGCCGTGAGCTGACCGGCCTGAAGGCCTACCGGTCGTGACGCGGCCGGCTCCCGGCCGCTCCTGACCGGGCGGGTGGGGCCGGGCTGCATGCCGGAACGCCGGCAGGCTCGGGACCCTGTCGGACGAAAAAACTGGGAGGTCGATGTGTCGTTGCGCAAGATCACGAGCTTCGTTTCCGCCGCTGTCCTGGCCGCCTGGCTCGCGCCGGTCGAGGCGCGGGCGCAGACCTATCCGGAACGCCCGGTCTCGCTGGTGGTCGGCCAGGCGGCCGGCGGGACCTCGGACATCTTCGCGCGCTTCTTCGCCGAGGCGCTGAGCCACAAGTTCGGCCGGATCATCGTCGAGAACACCCCGGGCGCCGGCGGCACCATCGCGGCCACCCGCGTCGCCCGGGCCGCGCCGGACGGCTACACCTTCCTGTTCGGCAGCTCCGGCATCAATGCGATCGCCTATTCGCTGTACAAGGACCTCGCCTACAAGCCGGACGATTTCGTGCCTGTGGCCCATGTGGCCGACACGACCATCGTCATCGCGGTCAAGAAGGAGCTCGGCGTCAAGACGATGGCGGAGTTCATCGCGCTCGCGAAGGCGAAGCCCGACGAACTGACCATGGGCCACACCGGCAACGGGCAGACCACCCATCTCGTCTGCGTGCTGCTCCAGCAGACGGCGGGCATCAAGCTCCGCATGGTCCCCTTCCGGGGCGGCGGCGAATCCGTGAACGCGCTGCTGGCCGGCGTCACCGACGGGGCCTGCAACGGCACGCCGGACCTTGCCCAGAACGTGTTGTCCGGCAGCGTCGTCGGGCTCGGGGTCGGCAGCGCCGAGCGGATCGAGCTTATTCCCGACACCCCTTCGGCGATCGACCTCGGCCTGCCCGGCATGGTGGCCCCGGTGTGGCTGACGATCTTCGCGCCGAAGGGCACGCCCAAGGCCATCGTGGACAAGCTCAACGCGGCCCTGCAGGAGGCGATGAACGATCCCAGCCTGGCGAAGAGGCTCGCCTCGGTCGGGTCGTCGCTGGCGCCGAAATCGGGCCGAACGGTCGAGGCCGCCGAGAAGCTGGTCGCCAGCGACATCCGGCGCTGGGCCGAGGTGATGCAGAAGGCGGGTGTGGGCAAGAGCCAGTGAAGATCTCTGAAGCCGTCGCGAGAGCCTTCGTTCAGGAGGGCGTGACGACGCATTTCGGGTTGCTGGGGGACGGCAATCTCCACTGGGCCATGGCCATGCAGGATCAGGCGGGAACACGCCTGATCCATGCGCGGCACGAGCATTGCGCGGTCGCCATGGCGGCCGGCTATGCCAGCGCCACCGGGCGGGTCGGCGTGGCCTCGGTCACCTGCGGGCCCGGCTTCACGCAGCTCATGACGGCTCTGGTGTCTGCGGCACAGAACCGCGTGCCCATGGTGGTGCTGGCCGGCGAAAGCCCGATCAGCAAGCGCTGGCATGTGCAGCAGATCGACCAGCGGCCCTTCGCGACCGCCTCGGGCGCCGATTACATCTCGGTGCACAGCCCCGACATGGTGCATTTCCACGTGCAGGAGGCGTTTTTCCGGGCCAAGCAGGAGCGCCGGCCCGTCGTGCTCGGCATTCCCTACGACGTCCAGGAGCGTGAACTCCCGACCATTGCGCCCTATGAGACCTCGGCCGCCATCCTCCCCGAGCTCACGCCCATCCCGCCCGATCCGGCTCGGATCGCCGAGCTCGCCGCCAAGCTGGCCGGGGCGCGCTGCCCGCTCATCATCGCCGGGCGCGGCGTTCTGACGGCCGGGGCGGAGCGCGAGGTCGAGATGCTGGCCGAGGCCACGGGCGCGCTGCTCGGCACGACCCTTCCCGCCCGGGGCGCCTTCGACAAGAACCCGTATTCCCTCGGCGTGATCGGCGGCTATGCCCGCATGATCGCGCGCGAATACGCCGCCAAGGCCGACCTGGTCGTCGCCTTTGGGGCGAGCCTCAGCGCCTACACGACCGCGGGCGGCAAGATGTTCGCCGACGCCGAAATCGTCCAGGTCGACACCAACCCGGTCGGCAGGCGGCAGGGCTTCAGGGTCGCCGGCTCCTATCTCCGGGCCGACGCAAAGCTCGCCGCGGCGGCCCTCATCGAGGCGCTCGGTCGCGCGACGCCGGTTCGCTCGCAGGTGCGCAGCCCCGAACTGGCCCGCCGCATCCGGGACGAGCCGGCCGATGACGGCGTGTTTCCCCGCACACCGGGCCTGGTCGATCCGAGAGAGCTGTTCAGGGCCCTGGAACGCCTGATCCCGGGCGATTACGACGCGATCGGTGGGTCCGGCCACCAGGCCTACTTCCACACCGTGATGCGGGGCGGCGATCCGCGCCGCTACCACAGCCTTCGGGATTTCGGGGCCATCGGCAACGCCTTCCCGCATGCCATCGGGGTCGCGGCGGCCCGCGGCAACAACGGCCGCGTGGTACTCTATGAGGGAGACGGCAGCCTCCTGATGCACATCCAGGAGCTGGAATGCATCCGGCGGCACGGGCTCAAGCTGCTGATCGTGATCTGCAACGACGGCGCCTATGGCGCCGAACAGCAGGATCTGCGCCGGGAGGGGCTGGACGACAGCATCGCCGTGTTCGGGCGCCCGGATCTGGCGGCCATCGCGCGCGGCTTCGGGCTCCGGGGCGCGACGGTCACGGACGTGGCCCAGCTCGACGATCTCGCCCGGGACTATGAGCGCGGCGACACGGCGGCTATCTGGGATGTCCACGTGGACGAGGCGGTGATGAACCCCTCCTACCGGCTCGGGAACAAGCACAACTGACCCACTCCCCGCCCCGACATTCCGATGGGCGCCGCGGCGCGGCCCTGACCCGGAGCCTGTCCGGGATCGTGGTTCTGGAGCGCGCCGACCGGCTCGGCGTGTCCGTCTGCGGCAGCCTCCTGGCGGAGCTCGGCGCCACCGTGCTGCAGGTCGGCGGCGCCGCCTTCGACATCGGCCTGACCGGGACGGCGCAGGGGAGGGCGGTCACGCTCGGCCGCCTCGGCAAGATCCGGGTCGAGGAGGCGGCCTCCGGGGCGGCCTGGCTGTCGCTCGTGGCCCGCGCCGACGTGGTCCTCCTGGGCGATCTCCGCCCGGAGGATCACGCCCTCCTGGCGCGCGAGCGGGATTGCCGCGTGGTCTGCGCGCTGAGCGCCTTTGGGGCCGATGCGCCGCCCGGCGCGAGCCCGGCCGGGGAGACCGCCGCGCAGGCGGCCGGCGGCCT
>NZ_JAQGKF010000028.1 GCF_028290205.1 Enterovirga sp.
CGGGCGGCACCACCACCACCGGCCGCATGGACCGGGGCGGCGGGCCGGACCGGGGCGGGGCGGATCGCGGAGGACGCGGCAGCACGAGCGTCCGGGTCGAGGGTCGCGACCGCGTCGAGAGCCGCGGCTACCACCGGGGTGGCACCGTCCGCACGCGCGTCGACGTCCGGGGCGGCTATGTCCCGCGCCGCAACGTCACCCGCGTCATCGTGCGGGACCGGCCGCGCCACGTCCGTCGCGTGATCGTCCGCGGGCGCGTCTGCACGACCCGGGTGGTGCGTGTGCGCACGGCCTACGGCCCGCGGGTCCGTCAGGTCCGCGTCTGCCGCCGCTGAGGCATCGGGGGGCGCAGCCAGCGCCCCCTTTTTTTGTGTCGCAGCCGCCTAGTCGGTGAGCGGCCGCGCCTCTTCGGGCAGCATGATGGGGATGCCGTCCCGAATCGGATAGGCGAGCCGCGCGCTGCGGCTGATCAGTTCCTGGCCGGCCACGTCGTAATCCAGCCGGCCCTTGGTGAGCGGGCAGACCAGGATCTCGAGCAGCTTCGGGTCGATGCGGGGGGCGCCCGGCCCGGCCGCGGAACCGGGTTCGTGGGTGCTTTGGCTGTCGGACATGGCGGCCTCGGGCGGTACGGTCATTGCAGGGTGGTCTGGGAGCCGGGGTCGGTCTTGGCCAGCTCCATCTCGGTGATGGCGACGAGCGTTTCGGCCCGGCTGCGCAGATCCGGCGCTTCGAGCAGGGCCTGCTTTTCCCGCGGCCCGAACGGGGCCATCATGGACAGCGCATTCACCAGGGCCTCGTTGGGCGCCTTCTCGATGCCGGTCCAATCGATCTTCAGCCCGGTCGCCTCGGTGAACCGCAGCAGCGCGGCCAGCACCGCGTTCCGGTCCACCTCGTTCTCCCCGAGGCGGGGTTTGAAATCGGCCGCATAGGGCGCGAACGTCACGCGGCACTGCCGGAACGGCGTCGTGACCGGCAGTTCCGCCTCGATCGCGAAGCGGGCCACGCCCGCGAGCGAGACGATGTAGCGGCCATCGCCGGTCTCGGCGAACTGCACGAGGCGGCCAACGCAGCCGACCCGGTGCAGGCGCGGTGCCGCGCTGCCCTCCTGGCCCGCCTCCGGCTGCACCATGCCGATCAGGCGCGAGCCCCGCAGGGCCGCATCCACCATCTGCACGTAACGCGGCTCGAAAATGTTCAGCGGCATCTGCCCGCGCGGCAGCAGCAGCGCTCCCGTCAGCGGGAAGACCGGAATGGCGTCGGGAAGATCCTGAGGTCCCTCATAGACGACGTTCATGCCGGGCTCCCCGCGGGGTCAGGCGAACAGAAGCGAGGACAGCCGCTTGCGTCCCGCGACGGTTGCCGGGTCGGTCGGTCCCCAGGCTTCAAAGAGCTGGACGAGCTGCTTGCGGGCGGCGTCGTCGTTCCAGGTGCGGTCGCGCTTCACGATGCTCAGCAGATGCTCGGCCGCCTCCAGCCGATCGCCCCGGCCGTTGAGCCCGAGGGCGAGATCGAACCGGGCTTGGTGGTCCGCAGGATCGGCCGCCACCCTCCGGTCGAGGTCGCCGAGGTCGCCCAGCGCGGCCGCCTGTTCGGCCAGTTCGATCGCGGCCCGCACCGCGGCGATCGCCGCGTGGCCGGCCCCGGCCTCCGGCCCGGAGGCCAGCAGCGCCCGGGCACCCTCGATGTCGCCGCTGTCGAGATGCAGCTTGGCGAGGCCGGCTAGGGCCTCGGCATTGTCGGGCTCCTCGGCCAGCAGCGCGCCATAAAGCTCGGCCGCCCCGGCCGCGTCGCCGGCACCCGCCCGCATCGCGGCCTCGGCCAGCAGTTCGGCCGCCGAACCGGCCGTGGCCGGTCCGCCGAGCCGGTCGACGAAGGCCTTCACCTGGCTCTCGGGCAGCGCGCCCATGAAGCCGTCCACCGGCTGGCCCTGATCGAAGGCGAACACGGCAGGGATGGACTGGACGCCGAGCTGGCCCGCCACCTGCGGGTGCTCGTCGATGTTCATCTTGACGAGCTTGACCTTGCCCTTGGCGGCCCGGACCACCTTCTCGATGATCGGCGTGAGCTGCTTGCAGGGCCCGCACCACGGCGCCCAGAAATCGACCAGCACCGGCTGGTTCATGGACTCCGCGATGACGTCCTGCCGGAACGCAGCCGTGGTCGTGTCCTTGATGAGCCCATCGGGGGGCGCGGCGGTCGCGGCGGGCATCGAGATCCTCTGAACGGTGTCGGACGATCTCTTAAGATGGGTGGCCGCCGGAAGCCATGCAATCGCTGGCTGGCGGCGCCGGCAGCGCGACCACAGCCGGCTCGTGCCCGGTCGAGCGCAGGAAGGCGAGGAGGTCGGCGGGCGACAGGCCGGTCGTCATGGTGTTGACCAGGGGGTGGAAATTGAGCCGCCCGTGCCGCATCAGCTCGGCGTCCAGAATCACCGCGACCCTGCACTCCCGGTCGTTCGCGGCCGCAAAGGGCGTCACCGATCCGGGTTCGACGCCGAGCACCTCGCGCAGCAGCTCTGCCGACCCGAAGGAGAGCCGCCCGGAGGCGCCAATGGCCTCGTGCAGCGTCTTGAGGTCGATCCGGGTGTCGTCCTTGGCGACGACGAGGAACAACCGGCCGCGCCGGTCCTTAAGGAAGAGGTTCTTGCTGTGGGCGCCGGGGATCGCGGCCTTCACGGGCGCCGATTGCGCCACCGTGAAGACCGGCTCGTGCCGGTGCGTCTCGGTCCGGAGCCCGAGCTGGGCGAGGTGGTCGAGGAGATCGGACGGGGTCATCGGGCGGTTGGGCTCGGCGGCTGTTCAGCTTACGGACGGCGCGCTCTCACGCGCGGGCGCGAACCATCCTATATGAGGGCGGCGTTCCAAGCGCAGGATCGACATGGCCGGCATCTCCGTCACACTCGAAGGCAACAACATTCAGCTCGCCTTTGAGAAGAACGACCATACCACCGCGGTCGTGATGGATCCCGGCACGGCGCAATCGCTGATTCTGGCGCTCGGTCAGATGCTGCTCAAAATCGACGCCGATGACGAGCACGACACGGGCGAGGAGGACGACGACGACGAGGGCTACGGGGACGACGAGTTCCTGGACGTGACCTCGCCGTCGATCGACATCGGCACCGACGAGAATGGCCAGGCCGTGGTGGCCTTGCAGGCCGGCCCGCTGCCGCCCTTCGTGCTCCGCCTCAACGACGACGAGGCCCGGCACGTGGCGCAGGGCCTGCTCGACATCCTGGCGTCGCCCCGCGACATTCGGTCGTCGCAGGGCGACCACTGACCAGCCGCCGCTAGAGCTGCATGGGGCTGGTCGGGCGGCCCGGCAGGTAATCGGGCTCCGAACCGGGCCCGGTCGGCTCGCTGATACCCGGATCGTTCACAGGATAGGGCGAGCGCGGCCCGCTCGGGCCCGTGTCGGGCAGTTCGTCCGGCTGGCCGGGCGGGATTTCGGTCGGGATGTTGCCGCCCGGGATCGGCTCGCGATCGGGGTTCGACGGGCGCGGGGCGGGAGACGCCCTCTGCGGAATATGTGGGACGACGTCCATGGGCGGTCTCCAGAGATGGCGGGCTCGGGACACCAACCGGAGGCCGCGGGGCCGGTTCCCCGCTCGCGACCATCGGCACGCGGGCTCCGTGTGCGGCGCGGCGGCGGCGCAAACGAAAACGGCCGGCTTTCGCCGGCCGCCCGTCATCCCAGGATGAGGATGCTGCCTCAGGAGGTCTGCTGGATCGCCGACAGCGTCCAGGGGCCCTGCCCGTCGCGCTGGAACGTCCAGAGCTCGGTCGCTTCCGTCGGGGCCGTCCGGTTGCCCGAGACCACCCGGCCGGAGGCCAGGTCCACATAGGTCTCGACGATCTCGAACCGCATCGCCACGGTGGCGTAGCCCAGTCCCGCCTCGCTCCACGCTTCCGCCAGGTCGCCCTGGAGCAGCTTCGGTTCCGAGATCTCGTTGCGCACGCCGCGAGCCCGGTCCTCGGCCAGGTCCTGCTCGAAATAGCGCACCATCTCGGGCGTCGCGAGCTGGCGCAGCGCGTCGACATCGCCGCGGCCGTAGGAGAGCTGGATCTCGCCCAGCGACCGCTCAAAGGCCTGGAAGTCGCGATCGGTCAGCTCGAGCGGCTGGCGAGCCGGAGCCCGCATCGCCGCGCCGCCGCCGAAGGCGGCCGCGGGCCCCGTTGCCGCCGGCTGGGCGCCGGAATCCAGCGTCTGCCGGGCGTAGGGCGCGCCCGCGCCTGCCATGGCCGGCTCGGACCGGCGACGGAAGAAGCGGATCGCGAGCCAGACGAGGCCGCCGATCAGCGCCACCTGCAGCAGGAGGCCCAGCATGGAGGCGAGGCCGCCGAGGCCGCCCATGAAGCCGCCGCCGAACAGCATGCCGAGAAGGCCCGCGCCCAGCAGGCCCGCCATCATGCCGCCGCCGAAGCCGAGGCCGCGGCTTGGGGCCGCCGCGGCCGCCGCCGGCATGCCCGGGCGGGTCGCGCCCATGTTCGGCGCCTCGGTGCGCTGCATCGGAGCCGCGGTCGGCGCGGTGCTGGTGGCCGGAGGAGCGGAATGGGTCTGGCTGCCTCGCGAGCCCATGCCGCCACCCTTGCCGGCCCGCGCCTCGACCTGAGGCGCCGCCAGCGCAGAGACGAGCCCGGCGAGGAGCGCCGCCCGAAACCATGCACTTGGACGTCTGGTCATGTGAAACCCTGGTTTGGGGGGCCCATCCCCCGCTTGCACGAATATGGTGCAAGGGTGCCCCGACCTCAAGACATGACTGAGAGAGCGTTAGCGCGCCGTTTCTGCCTTCAGCTCGTCGATCCGCCGGGACGCTTCCGCCTTCTCGAGCCCGGGCTCGAACGCGTCGGGATCGTGCGCCTGTTCTGAAAGCGTTTTCAGATAGGAGGCCTGGGCGCCGGTCATGGGCTCATGCCCGGTGACCCAATCGTCGGGATCCTTGATGCGGTTCGAATTCGCGCCGTCCGGCGCCAGCTTGGGATTGCTCTCCTGGCTGTCCGCCTCAGGGGAGCGGTCGCGGGCTGCGCTGCTGTTGGTGGCCATGCTGGTCTCGCGTGTTCATGAAACGTTCTCGCGAGAACGCGGCTCGCGGGTGGACGGTTCCCCCCGCGAGCCGCATCGGATCGGGTTGGCGAGGCCGGCGCTCGGCCGGCCCCTTCTCAGGCCGCGCGGGCCCGCGGGCGGACGGCGGCCGCGTAATCCTCGACCAGGGTGCGGGAGATGTTGCCGGGCGTGAAGCGATGCGGGCCGATCTCGCTGACCGGGGTCACCTCGGCGCCGGTGCCGCAGATGAAGCACTCGTTGAAGCTCGGCAGCTCGTCCGGCAGGATCCGGCGTTCCACCACGTCCATGCCGCGGGCCTGGGCGAGGTCGATCACCGTGCGCCGGGTGATGCCGTCCAGGAAGCAATCGGCGATGGGCGTGTGCAGCGCGCCGTCCTGCGTGAAGAACACGTTGGCGCCGGTGCATTCCGCCACCCGGCCCTGCCAGTCGAGCATCAGGGCGTCGGCATAGCCCTTGCGCTCGGCCGCGTGCTTGGACAGCGTCGCGATCATGTACAGGCCGGCCGCCTTGGCGGCGCTCGGGGCCGTGCGCGGGTCGGGTCGGCGCCACTCGGCCATGTCGAGCCGGATGCCCTTCATCTTGGTCGCCATGTCGAACATGGAGGGCCAGGGCCACACGCCGATGGCGACGTGCACGGTCGCGTTCTGGGCCGCCACCGCCATCATCTCGGAGCCGCGCCAGGCCACCGGCCGGACATACACGTTGGGGTCGCCGTTCTTCTCGACGCAGAGCGCCTTGGCGGCGTCGAGTTCCGCGACGGAATAGGGGATCTCGAAGTCCATGAGCTGGCCCGAGCGGCGGAACCGCTCCGAATGCTCGGTCGACTTGAAGATCACGCCCTCATAGGCGCGCTCACCCTCAAACACGGAGGAGGCGTAATGCAGCCCGTGCGAGAGCACGTGCAGCTTGGCCTCGCGCCAGGGCACGAGTTCCCCGTCGAACCAGATCCATCCATCGCGCTGGTCGAAAGGCAGGGCGCTCATCAGCTCTCCTCCGGGAGGTCCGCCGGCTCGCGGGTTGCCCGTCTCGCGGCGTCGGTTGACGGCTAGCCGGCACCCTGGAATATGTCAATAAAGCTGACATATCTGCGAGGAGCCGTGTCGGAACCGTCCTGGGCGGCGACAGCGAGCGAGGCGGCCACGCGAGAGCCGGCCGCCCCGGCCTACGAGCTGATCGAGCTGTTCTTCTTCGCCTATCGCGATTTCGTCGCCGACGCCGACCGGGTGCTGGGCGAGTTCGGCTTCGGGCGAGCCCACCACCGGGTGCTGCACTTCGTGGCCCGCCGGCCCGGGCTTCCGGTCGCCGATCTGCTGGACGTGTTGCAGATCACCAAGCAGAGCCTGAACCGGGTGCTGAAGGAGTTGATCGGCACCGGCTACGTGCGCCAGCGGGCCGGCACCGCCGATCGCCGGCAGCGCCTTCTCTTCCCGACCGAGGAGGGCCGGGAACTCGCCGCCCGCCTGGCCCGGCTGCAGACGCGCCGGATCCGCCGCGCCCTGGCGGCCGGCCCGGCCGACGAGAGCGAGGCCGCCGTGCGGCGCTTTCTGCTCGGCATGATCGACGGCGGCGACCCGACCGGGATGCGCCCGCTCGCCAGCGGTGGTAATCCGAGCGAATGAGCGCGCCTCGAGCCGAGCCGCCGGACCACGCGCCCCACGTGCTCGTCGTCGACGACGACCGGCGGCTGCGCGAGCTCCTGTCCCGCTTTCTGGGTGAACGGGGCTACCGCGTGACCACGGCGGCCAGCGCTCCCGAGGCCAGGGCCAAGTCCGAGAGCGTGGTCTTCGACCTGATCATCCTGGACGTCATGATGCCGGGCGAGACAGGGCTCGACTTCATGCGGCGGCTCAGGGCCGAAGGCTCGCGCATCCCGATCCTGATGCTGACCGCGCAGGCCGAGCCGAGCGACCGCATCCGGGGCCTCGAGATCGGGGCCGACGACTACCTGTCGAAGCCTTTCGAGCCCCGCGAGCTGATCCTGCGGCTGGCCAACATCCTGCGCCGCGTGGTGCAGCCCGAACCCGAGACGAAGGCGGTGCCGGAGGAGATCCGCTTTGGCCCCTTCGCCTTCCGGTTCGACAGGGGCGAGCTGCGCCGCGGCGGGGAGGTGATCCGCATCACCGAGCGCGAGCGGGAAATTCTGGCCACGCTTGGCGGGCGCGCCGGCGGCGAGGTGTCCCGGGAGGAGCTGGCCGGCGGCGGGCCGGGCGGCTCCGGCATCGGCGACCGGGCCGTGGACGTGCAGATGAACCGGCTCCGCCGCAAGATCGAGCTCGACCCGGCCAACCCGTCCTTCCTCCAGACCGTCAGGGGCATCGGCTACCGGCTGGTGGTCGATCCCTGATGGGGCCCCGCGCCCTGGCGGCAACTCCGCCCGTGCGGCTCCTGCGCAGCGTGATCAAGCTGGTCGGGCGGCGCATCGCCGCGGCCCTGCCCAAGGGGCTCTATGCCCGCTCCCTGATCATCATCATCGCACCCGTGGTGCTGCTCCAGTCGGTCGTCGCCTACGTGTTCATGGAGCGGCACTGGCAGCTCGTGACGCAGCGCCTCTCGGCCGCCGTGACGTCCGACATCGCTGCCCTGATCGACATCTACGAGAGCTACCCGCAGGACGCGAATTCCGAGACCCTGTCGCGGATCGCGGCCGAACGGCTCGTGCTGGACGTGGAGATCCGCAAAGGCGACACCCTGCCGCCGGCCGGCCCCAAGCCCTTCTTCTCGCTGCTCGACGAAGCGCTGTCCGAGGAGATCCGGCGGCAGGTCCGCCGCCCGTTCTGGATCGACACGGTGGGGCGCTCCAACCTCATCGAGATCCGCATCCAGATCAACGACGGCGTGATGCGGATCATGGCCCGCCGCAGCATGGCCTATGCGTCGAACTCGCACATCTTCCTGGTCTGGATGGTGGGCACCTCGCTGGTGCTGCTCTCGGTCGCGATCCTGCTGCTCCGCAACCAGATCCGGCCCATCCTGAAACTGGCCGCGGCGGCGGAGGATTTCGGCCGCGGCCGCGAGATCGAGTTCAGGCCACGCGGCGCCCGCGAGGTGCGTCAGGCCGGGCATGCCTTCATCGAGATGAAGCGCCGCATCGAGCGCACGGTGGAGAGCCGCACCACCATGCTCAACGGCGTGAGCCACGATCTCCGCACCATCCTGACCCGGTTCCGGCTCTCGCTGGCGCTGATCGGCGAGACCGCCGAGACCGAGGACCTCCGGCGCGACATCGACGAGATGGGCCGCATGCTGGAGGGCTACCTGGCCTTCGCGCGCGGCGATTCGGGCGAGAGCGCCGCCCCAGCCGACCTGCGCACGCTGCTGGCCGAGCTCAAGGCCGATGCCGAGCGCTCGGGCCACCAATGCACCGTGGAGATCGTCGGCGACACGGAGATCACGGCCCGGGTCGACGCCTTCCGGCGCCTTCTCTTCAACCTCGTGTCCAATGCCGCCCGGCACGGCGACCGCATCGCGATCTCGGCCAACCACGAGACGCGCTGGCTGGTGATCCATGTCGACGACGACGGGCCGGGCATCCCGGCCGACAAGCGTGACGAGGTGTTCAAGCCCTTCGTGCGCCTCGACGAGGCCCGCAACCAGGACGAAGGCGGGTCCGGGCTCGGGCTCGCCATTGCGCGCGACATCGCCCGCTCGCATGGGGGCGACATCATCCTGTCGGACGGCCCCCTCGGGGGGCTTCGAGCGACCGTCCGGCTGCCGGCCTGACCGGCCGCGGCTTCAGGCGGCCTTGCGGGCCGAGAGCTCGTCCAGGCTCGCCCGCAGCGCGCGGTCCAGAATGTCGGTCGCCCGGTCGATCTCGTCGTGGGACACGGTGAGCGGCGGCGCGATGCGCCACACCGAGCCGCGCTCGGGACGGCGCCGGATGTTCATGCTGAGGCCCATCTCGAAGCATTTCTGCGTGGTCAGGGCGCCGAGGCCGTGCGCGGGCTTGCGGGATTCCCGGTCCTCGACCAGTTCCACACCCATCAGGAGGCCGAGCCCCCGCACGTCGCCGATCACGTCGTAGCGCTGCTGCAACTCCTCGAAGCGGCCGCGCAGATACGCGCCCATCTCGTTGGCGCGGGCGACCAGGTTCTCGTCGGCGATGACCTTCAGCACCGCCAGGCCGACCTCGGCCGGCAGCGGGTCCGAGACATGGCTCGTGTAGAAGGCGAAGTGCTTGCTGTGGATGTCTTCTTCGATCTTGGCCGTGGTCGCGACGGCGGCCAGCGGCAGGCCGCCGCCCAGCGTCTTCGACATGGTCATGATGTCCGGCACGACGCCGAAATGCTCCGAGCCCGTCTTCTTGCCGATGCGGCCGAAAGCCGTCTGAGCCTCGTCGAAGATCAGCAGCATGTTGCGGTCGTCCGCGGCCTTGCGGAGCGCCTGCAGGAAGGAGCGCGGCGGAACCAGCACGCCGCCCGCGCTGATCACCGGCTCGACGATGATCGCCGCGCCACGCCCGGTGGACTGCATGTCGAACAATTTCAGGGCCATCTCGAGCCCGACCAGGGCCGAGTCCTCCTCGGACAATCCCTTGATGTAGGGCCGGTAGCTGTTCGGCTCGGGGATCACGAACACACCCGGGGCCGGCACTCCGTAGCCCTTGCGGTCGCTCGCCATGGAGACGGAGCTCGCACCGCTCGTGATGCCGTGCCACGACCCGCCCAGCGCCAGGATCTCGTAGCCGCCGGTGTACATCTTGGCCATGCGGAGGGCGACTTCGCTCGCCTCCGAACCCGTGTTGACGAAGATGGTCTTCCGCAGGTCGCCCGGCAGCCAGTCCTGGGCCAGGGTCCGGGCGAGTTCGGCCACGACCTCGGGGATCATGCCGCTGAAGAAGTGGAAGGCCTTTTGGCCGGCCCGGTTCACCGCCTCGACGATGGCCGGGTGGTTGTGGCCGATGGTGGCGCACATCTGCCCGGACGTGAAATCCAGATATTCGCGCCCGTCGCTGTCCTTGACCACCGTGCCCTTGGCGGAGGTGAACAGGTTCGGAAACGTGTCCCCGCCGTAGCGGACGAGGTATTCCTGGGCGGCGTCGCGCAGATCCTGGCTCATGGGACGGTCCTGTAGGTGATGCGCCGGCGATCGGCGGTCCGGGTGGGGAGTGAGCCGGAGCTCACCGCACCGGCGGCGTGATCAGATAGCCGCCGTCCTTCCAGAGGCGGTTGACCCCGCGGGCGAGGCCGATGGGCGTGATGTTGCGCTCGTAGCTCTCGGCGTAATTGCCGACCTGCTCGACGATCTGCACCGCCCAATCCTTGTTCAGGCCGAGCATGGGCCCGAAATTGTCGATTCGGCCGGTGAAGCGCTGGACGTTGGGATCCGCGCTGGTCTCCATCAGGCTGCGGATGTTTTTCGAGCTGAGCCCGATCTCCTCGGCCTCCACCATGGCGAAGAAGCTCCAGCGGACCACGTTGGCCCACTGGTCGTCGCCGCTGCGGACGGCGGGCGAGAGCGGCTCCTTGGTGATGATCTCGGGCAGGATGGCGTGGGCGGCCGGTTCCGCCATCTGCGAGCGGACAGCCGTGAGCTGCGATTGGTCGCTCGTCAGCGCGTCGCAGCGATTGCCGAGATAGGCCTGCGCCACGGCGTCCGCATCCGCAAAGGCCACCGCCTCGTATTTCATGCCGCGGCTGTTGAAGTAATCCGCCAGCGTCTTCTCGGTCGAGGTGCCCTGGATCACGCAGACGGAGGCGCCCTTCAGGTCGTTGACCGATTTCAGGTTGGAGCTGGTCTTCACCATGAAGGCCTGGCCGTCGTAGAAATTCGCGCCCACAAAGTTGATGCCGAGCTGAGCGTTGCGGGTCAGCGTCCAGGTGGCATTGCGGGCCAGCATGTCGATTTCGCCGGTCTGCAGGGCCGTGAAGCGGTCCTTGGCGCTCAGCGGCACGTATTGCACCTTGCGGGCATCGCCGAACACGGCGGCGGCCACCGCCCGGCAGACATCCACGTCGAGCCCCTGCCAGGTGCCGTCCCGGCTCGGGAAGGAGAAGCCGGCAAGGCCAGGATTGACCCCGCAGCGGACGCTGCCCTTGCTTTTCACGCTCGCCAGGGTCTGGCCGGCCCCGGCCGGCTGGGCGGAGCCGGGGGTCGCCGCGCCGACAAGCAGGCCGGCTCCGAGCAGGAACGCGGCACCCTGGCGCAGGCTGAACGAACCGTGGAACATGGGAGCTCCTTGCTTTGGCGTCCGACTTGCCTCGGGCCGAGGGCAGTTCAGGCGTAACCAGGGGTGCCGATGGGCGCCAACGCGAAAATCTCAGCACCCGATGAGCCCCAGTCACCGGCTCGCGGGGTCCGCTCGGCCCTGCCGCCCCTGCGGGCCCTGCTCGCGTTCGAGGCCGCGGCCCGGCACGGCAGCTTCCGGCAGGGTGCCGAGGAGCTCGGCGTCACGCCGTCGGCCGTGAGCCATCACGTGCAGCAGCTCGAGGCGTTTCTGGGCGTGGAGCTGTTCCAGCGGCATGCCGGGCGGGCCGTGCTCACCCATGCGGGCCAGACCTATGCCCAGGAGATCGAGCGCGCCCTGGGCATCATCTCCGGCGCCACCGGCCTCGTAGCGCCGCAGGCCCGGACGGGCCGTCTCGTTATCGCGTCCGGCCCGAGCTTCGCGGCGAAGTGGCTGCAGCCGCGGCTGCCCGAGTTCCTCCGCGCCCATCCGGGGGCCAGGATCCGGCTGTCCACGCTGTCCGGCCGGGCCGAACTCGAGAGCGCCCGCTTCGACATCGCCATTGCCTATGGGCGCCCGCCGGACACGGTGGAGCATGTCGAGCCGTTGCTCGTGGAGCGGCTGCGGCCGCTCTGCAGCCCGGCCTTCGCGGCGAGCGCGAACCTGCGCCACCCGGTCGATCTGAGGCGCGCCACGCTGATCCATTCGGTCAACGCCCTGACCTGGACGGAGTACCTGCGCGGGTTCGGCCAGGCCGACCTTCAGCCCGCGAACGAGCTCTGGCTCGACCGCTCGACCATGGCGATCGAGGCCGCCGTCAGCGGGCTCGGCGTGGTGCTGGAAAGCGAGATCCTGGCCGCCGAGGAGTTGCGCGACGGGCGGCTCGTGGCGCCGTTCGGCACCGAGTTCCAGGTGGAGACGACGTCCTACTACCTGGTGCGGTCCGGCAGCTACCGGAGCGGGCCCTATGGCCGGCTGTTCGAGAGCTGGCTGCGCGAAGCCGCCCGGACGCCAGCCTGAACCGGCCGCGTCGCCTCAATACATGCGGCCGCCGAGCGGGACCTCCCGGTCGGGGCCGATCAGCATCACCTCGCCGTCCTGGTCCGGCACGCCGAGGGTCAGCACCTCCGACATCATCGGGCCGATCTGGCGCGGCGGGAAGTTGACCACGCACAAGACCAGCCGGCCCGGCAGGTCCTCGAGGCGGTGGTTGCGGGTGATCTGCGCCGACGAGCGCTTGGTGCCGATCTCGGGTCCGAGGTCGATGGTGAGCCGGAAGGCGGGCTTGCGGGCCTCCGGAAACGGCTCCGCGGCAACCACCCGCCCGACCCGGATGTCCACCCGCATGAAATCGTCGAAGGCGATTCGCCCTGAGGGACCTGCCATGGTCAAACCCGTCGTCCTGCCGCGCTCGGCCGCGCGCCTCGCTTACGAGCCCGGACGAGCCGAGGGAAGTGCAGCCGGGACTGGGCTGGCCCGGCCGAACACGGTCGCGACCGGATCACCATGCAGCAGCAGCCACCCGGGGGCACCCGTCAGATGGCGGGCTTCCCGCCCGTCCGTCCGGACCAGAGCCCAGGTGACGCGGTGGCGATCGAGGATCGCCAGGAACGGGCCGGTCTCGGAGTGCCTGACCGCGCGGTCGAGGCCGGAAATGAAGCCGCCCAGATAGAGCTGGTCGGTGCGCCCGTCGATAAAGGTCGGGACGCCCTCGGCCATGAGGAAGCCGCCGAAATCGTAGTCGTTGTAGACCGGGCCGGTCAGGCCGGCGCTCCGGGCGGAGGCCAGGGCCGCAGCCGGGGTCACGCTGGCGGAGGGCGCGACCTCCCGGCCCGCCGCGAGCCCAGACGCCAGCGCCGCGACGGCCAGGCTGCCGAGGGCGCCGCACCAGCCAGGGAAGCGCGCGCCGGGCCTGTCCGGCTCCGGCCCGAGACCGGGAAAGCGTCGCAGGAGTGGCCCGGCCGCCAACACTGGGGCCACCAGCGCAAACAGGTCGAGGAAGCGCGTGTGGCGCAGCATCATGGCGGTCAGCATGGCGAGGGCCGCAAGCCGGACCGCGTTGCGGCCGGGTTCCAGGGCAAGACCCAGCGCCAGCAGCGCCGACAGGCCCAACGCCGCGAGGCCGATCCCGTCAAAGGCGAGCGGCTGCCACTCGGTCACGAAGGGCAGGGATTCGCCCGAGCCGAAGATCGTCAAGGTGACGACCATGCTGTGCAGCCCATAGGGCGACACGCAGCCGGCACCGAGCGCGCCGAGGCCGAACAGGCACCAGCGCCCGGCGAGATCGAGCCGCCTGCCGGGCGCCGCGCCGAGCAGCGCATCCGCCCCCAGGAGGGCCGCCAACGGATAGGCGATCGTGAAACTGCCGTGCAGGTTGGCCCAGAGGACGAGGACCCCGAGAAGCCACGGCGAGGGCGCCTCTCGCCGCTCGGCGGCCGCCGACAGCTCGATGGCCCAGACCAGCAGCAGCGGCAGGGCGAGAACATGCGGTCTCGCCAGGGCGTGCGGAGCCAGGAACAGGACCGAGAGCAGGGTCAGGCCGAGCGCCAGGCTCCAGCGCAGCCGCCGTGCGAGCCAGCGGAACAGGAGCGCGACCGTGACCGCCAGGGCGGCCGCCGACAGGGCGACCACGCCCCACCAGCCGGCAGCGGCCCGGGCACCGAAGAGCAGGAGCTGCGACAGCCATTCCTTGGCGATCCAGCGCGTGCCCGCGACCGTGTGGCTGTAGGTATCGGTCCAGGGCACGGCACCGTCGCGCCAGATGCGGGCCCCGAGGGCGATGTGCCAATGGGTGTCGGGATCTCCGAGCATGCGGTCGGCCAGCAGCATCAGGCCGGCGAAGACCGCAGCCCCGACCAGGAGCGGCCCGGCCGTGATGGCGCCCTGCGCCCGGGATGTGAAGGTGCCGGCCATTCCGACTCGCAAAGCCGGAGCTTCCGCCGACCGGGTTGCGTTTCCCTTTATGTGCGATTGCCGGGCCGGCGGGGGCCCTGGCCGTTGCGTCGGCGCGCCGGGCCATCATATCACCCAGCCATGCGACTGACGCTCGGCCTCTCCGAAAGCCCCGACCGCACGGCGGTCGAACGCGCCGTGGCGGAGCTCCGCATGGCCCGGCCCGTGCTGCTTGATGGGCCGGAGGGCGCGGCCCTGGTCCAGGGAATCGAGGACCTCACGGCCGCCCATGCGGCCCAGCTCGATGCCGTGGCGGCCGGTCGTGCCCGGCTCGTCCTCCCGGCTGCGCGGCTTGTCCGGCTCGGGCTGGACCGGAGCGGCAACGGGGCCGTGGCCCTGCCCCGCGTCGACCCGGAGCGGATCGGCACGCTCGCCTTCATGATCGATGCCCGCATCGACGCGCCGGTTGCGCCGGCCGCGCCGGTGGATGAGGACGCCCTGGAACTGGCCCGGCTCGCCCTGGCGTTGCCCGCCGTGATCGTGATTCCGCTCGGCCGCTCCATCGAGGTCGACGCCTCCGTGCTGCGCGTTCCGGCGGCGGCGGTGCGGGCCTACCGGGCCTCCCGGGTGCGGGATCTCAGGATCGTCGGGCGGGCGCCGGTGCCGCTTGAGGGCGCGCCCGAGACGGAGTTCGTGGTGTTCCGCGGCGGGGAAGGGCTGCGGGACCAGATCGCCGTGGTGGTCGGCCGGCCCGATCGTGACGAGCCCGTCACCGTGCGGCTGCATTCCGCCTGCCTCACGGGTGACCTGTTCGGCTCCCTGAAATGCGATTGCGGCGACCAGCTCCGCACCAGCGTGCGCTTCATGGCCGAGACCGGCGGCGGCGTGTTGCTCTACCTGGACCAGGAAGGTCGCGGCAACGGCATCGCGAACAAGATCAGGGCCTACAAGCTGCAGTCGCAGGGCTACGACACCTACGATGCCGACGAGATGCTGGGCTTCGGCCCGGACCAGCGCCGCTTTGATTTCGCGGCCCGCATGCTGGAGGAACTCGGCATCCGGCGCGTCAACCTGATCACCAACAACCCGGACAAGCTCGAAGCTCTGCGCCGCGCCGGCATCGAGGTGGTGACGCATCGGCGTGCGCCCGGCCGGGCCACACCCGAGAATGTCAGCTACCTGACCGCCAAGCGCGACCGTTTCGGTCACCTCATCGAGCTCGACTCCGGGCCGGGGCCGGGCGGCCGCCTGCGCGGCGACGGCTAGGCCGAGCCGTTACAGCCCCCTGAGCCGCAGGCCGCGGCCGATGCCGTCCGGCTCCAGAAAGACGGCGCCCGCGCCCTCGAAGGCGGAGACGATCTGTTGCGCCGAGGCGGCCTGCAGCTCGTGCCGCTCTTTCTCGAAATCCCGCACGGTGGACCGCGACACCTCCGCCCGTTCGGCCAGCTCCTCCTGGGTCCAGTCGAGAAGCCCACGGGCGGCGCGGCATTGCGCCGGGGTCAACAGAGATTGTGTAGGCCGTCGGTCGGGCAGAGACTTGTCCTCTCACGAACCTCAACCATATTGGTTGAGACCTAGCGGGTTCTTCACCGATCTCCATCTAGGATGCGGGCTGCCGGACGGGAAGAGATGCACCACACCTCGCTGATCGCAACCATCGTGGCCGGTCTCGGCCTCGCCTTTGTGTTCGGCGTGCTGGCCCAGCGGGTCCGACTGTCGCCGCTCGTGGGCTATCTGGTGGCCGGCATCCTGATCGGTCCCTTCACCCCCGGCTATGTGGCCGACCAGGAACTCGCGCCCCAGCTCGCCGAGATCGGCGTGATCCTGCTGATGTTCGGCGTCGGTCTCCATTTCTCCCTGTCCGACCTCCTGGCTGTGCGGGCGATCGCCATCCCGGGGGCGGTCGGCCAGATGGGCTTCGCAACCCTGATGGGCATGGGGCTCGCCTGGATGCTGGGCTGGTCGATGGGGGCCGGCCTCGTCTTCGGCCTCGCGCTCTCGGTCGCATCCACCGTGGTGCTGCTGCGGGCGCTCCAGGAGCGACGCCTGATCGAGACCGAGAAGGGCCGCATCGCGGTCGGCTGGCTCATCGTCGAGGACCTCGCGATGGTGCTGGCCCTCGTGCTCCTGCCGGCCATCGCGGGGCTGCTCGGGGGCCGCACGGATGGGGGGGCGGCCGGCGCCAGCGTCGGCGGGCTGGTGGCCTGGATCAACCCGCAGACCGTCTGGGGCGTGCTGGGCGTCACCGTGCTCAAGGTCGCGGGCTTCGTCGTCGCCATGCTGGTGATCGGCCGCCGGGTCATTCCCTGGATCCTGCACTACGTCGCCCATTCGGGCTCGCGCGAGCTGTTCCGGCTCTCGGTCCTGGCGATCGCGCTCGGCTGCGCCTTCGGAGCGGCCGAGCTGTTCGGCGTGTCCTTCGCGCTCGGCGCCTTCTTCGCCGGCATGATCCTCGCGGAATCGCCACTCAGCCACCAGGCCGCCCAGGAGACGCTGCCGCTGCGGGACGCCTTCGCGGTGCTGTTCTTCGTCTCGGTCGGGATGCTGTTCGACCCCACCATCCTGGTGCGGGAATTCGGTCCCGTCCTGGCCACGGTCGGCATCATCGTGATCGGCAAGTCATTGGCCGCGCTGGCCATCGTGCGGGCCTTCGGCCATCCGCTCTCGACGGCGCTGACCATCTCGGCGAGCCTCGCCCAGATCGGCGAGTTCTCCTTCATCCTGGCGACGCTCGGCATCGGGCTCGGGCTGCTGCCGGAAGCGGGCCGGGACCTCATCCTGGCCGGCGCCCTGATCTCGATCGTGCTGAACCCGCTCTGCTTCTGGGCCATCGACCGCTGGGCGCCGCGGGCCATCGACCCGGCTCCGGGCCGGGACGGACCGGGCGGCACCGTGGCCGAGGCCGACGAGTCGAGCCTGCCCCGGACGGAGCTGTCCGGCCACACGGTCTTGGTCGGTCACGGGCGGGTCGGCAGCCTGGTGGCACGCTCGCTCCGCGAAGCCGGAACCCCGTTTCTGGTGATCGAGGAACGCGAGGGTGCCGCCGAGCGGCTGCGCCAGGAGGGCATCGAGGTGATCCCGGGCTCGGCCGGCGACCGCGGCCTGCTGGAAGCCGCCAATCTGGAAGGGGCCCGCTGGCTCATCAGCGCCATCCCGAACCCGTTCGAGGCGTCCAACCTGATCGAGGCCGGCCGCGCCGCGAACCCGGAGCTCCGCATCGTGGCCCGGGCCCATTCGGACGCGGAGGTGGAGCACCTGCGCCGCTACGGGGCGGATTACATCGTGGTCGGCGAGCGCGAGATCGCCCGCGGCATGGCGGCCTATGTCTCCGGGGCGGCCGGGGACGACGTCATGCCGCCCCCCTCCTCGCTACCCGACCCGCGGCGGCCCGAACCGCCCTCGACCCTGCGCGAGCTCGATTCCTCGAGCGAGCCAGACCCGGCCGAGCCGGAGCTCCCGAGGCCCATCACTCCGCCTTGATGCGATCAGCCGGCACGGCCGCGCCCTTGGCGCCGAGATGCCGCCCGAGGAAGCTGGCCACCCGGGTCGCCGAATCGAGCTGTGCCGCACCCGTGAAGCCGTGCCCCTGGTCCGGATAGAGCTGGATCTCGTGCGGCGTGCCGAGCCGCTTCAGCAGGGTCTCGATGGCCCGGGCATGCTCCACGCCCACGATGGGGTCACGCTCGCCATGCAGCACCAGCGTCGGCGGGAGCCGCTTGATGCGGCCCGGCATGCCCTCGAGCAGCGGGCCGAAATACGCGACCAGCGCCTTCACGCGGGGGTCGGCCGCCGCGACGTCGAGGCCGAGCGCCGCCCCGAGTGACACGCCCACAAGTCCGACGCGCTCGGCATCCACCCCCGGGCGGCCGGCCAGCCAGCTCACGCCATCGGCGATCGTGCTGCGCCATTTGGGAAAGTCCTGCCGGAGCCGAGCATAGCTGACCCGGCGATCGCCGGTCCGGTCAAGATAGTGGACAAAGCCGACCGAGAACCCCGACCCGGCCAGCACGCGCGCGGCCAACCGGTAGCCCTCGCCATAGGTCAGGCCGTCCGCCCCGTGCAGGAGCAGAACCGCGGGCCCGGGCGTCTGGCCCGCCGCCGCGAACCACTCGGCCACGATCTTGCCCCCGCCCGAGGTGAAGCTCAGGCTCTCCTGCGCGGCCAGCTGTGAGGCCGGCCATAATCCCGCGGCTACCGCTCCAAACGCCATCTGCCGTCGATCCACTGCTGTGATCCCGTGAGACAGCGTTGGAGGTGGGGACCGGGTGCGGCGCTGCAAGCCGGTCGACTTGCGGCACGTCGTCGGGGCTACAGCCCCTCCGCGCCGCCATCGGAGCGCGGATCATGCGTGGCCTCGACGCGGCCGTCGCGCGGGTGCTTCACCAGCATGCCGGCATGGCCGAGCCCGTCGGAATAGGCCTGGCCGACCTCCTCCACGTCGTGGCCGAGCCGGACCAGGCCCTCCAGGATGCCGGGATCGAAGCGGCTTTCCACCTTCAGCGTGGTCGAGGAGGACCCCCAGGTGCGGCCGAGCAGCCAGCGCGGCGCGTCCACGGCCTGGGCCAGCCCTTCTCCGAGATCGGCATAGCGGGTGTAGAGCTGAGCCTGGAATTGCGGCTGGCCGTCGCCGCCCATGGCCCCGTAGCTGAGGACACGGCCATCGTCGAAGGCCGCCAGCGCCGGGTTCAGGGTGTGGAACGGCCGCCGCCCGGGCCGGAGCGGATTCACGCTCGCCGGATCGAGCGAGAACGAGGCGCCGCGATTCTGCATGACGATGCCGGTGCGGGGCAGCACGCAGCCGGAACCCCACTCCCAGTACAGCGACTGGATGTAGGAGACCGCGAGCCCCGAGGCGTCGATCGCTCCCATCCAGACCGTGTCACCGTCGCCCGGCGGCAGGGGAAAGGGCGCGGCCCGCGTCATGGAGATGGCGGCCGCCTCGCGCTCGAACCGCTCGGCAGTCAAAAAGCTCGCGGGGTCGTGCCGGAGTTCGCGGAAGTCGGTCACCACGCGGTCACGGATCCGGAAGGCGCGCTTGGTGGCCTCGATCAGCCCGTGATGGTGCCGCACGCTTTCCGGGCCCGTGATCCCGAGCCGCTCGTAGATGCCCAGAATGAGGAGCGCGGCGAGGCCCTGGGTCGGCGGCGCCTTGTTGTACAGCGTGGCCGCCCGGACCCTTGCCTGAAGCGGCTCCCGAGCCACGGCCCGGAATGCCTCGTAATCGGCCCGGGTGACGGGCGCATAGATGGCCTCGAGATCGGCCGCGATCTCGCGCGCCACGTCGCCGCGGTAGAAATCGTCGAGCCCGGCGGCGGCAAGCTGGCCGAGGGTGTCGGCGAGAGCCGGGTTCCGGCGGACATCACCGGCTTTCGGCGGCTTACCGTCGAAGCCGAACGTCTCCGCGAAGCCCGGGGCCGCCCAGAGCGCGGGGCCCTCGTTGGGAACGGTGCGAAGCTCCGAGGCGGAGACGGGACATCCCTCCCGGGCATAGCGGATCGCCTCGCTGAGCAGATCGGACAGGGGGGTGCGGCCGCCCAGGCTCTTGGCGTAATCGAGGGCCAGCGCCCAGCCGCCCACGGCGCCGGCCACCGTCAGCGCCGCCTCCGGGCCCCGGAACGGGATCGCATCGTAGCCGAGCGTGCGGTAGCGCTCCGGCGTCGCCAGCGCCCCGGCCGGGCCGCAGGCCTCGATGGCCCGCACTCTCCCGCCCGGCTCGCGCACCACCCAAAAGGCGTCGCCCCCGATCGCGTTCATGTGCGGGTAGACGACCGCGATGGTGGCCGCCATCGCCACCATCGCCTCGATCGCATTGCCCCCGAGCGCCAGGACGTTGCGGCCGGACAGGGCGGCGGCCCGGTGCGGCGCCGCGACCGCTGCCGTGCTGAAGGTCGGGGTGTCGATCATCGAGGGCGCTCACCTGTGGGACGTGGGTCTTGTTGCACGTCGCGTCCCGTTCACGGTAGACGGCGCCATGGAGCAGCGCGTCGCGACAGCAAAACGCCGGCCCGGGTCGTCGCCCTGGCTGACGATGATCAGCCTGATGGTGCTGATCGGCATCGAAGTCTTCGCCGTCGCCCTGGCGGGCGGCTGGGCGATCGCCGGGCTGTTCGAGCTCGGCGACTATGTCGGCTACGGGCTGATGTTCGGCTTCGGCCTGATCGCCTGCTGGCTGATGGTGCAGCTCTGGCGCAAGGCGGCCACCCGCAGCGAGGGCTGAGGCCGCCCCGCCCGGGACGGCCTGCGGGCGGCCCCCGCTACCCCTTGACCCCCTGCTCCTTGAAGTAGCGCAACGCGCCGGGGTGGAACGGGATCGAGGACCGGTCCTGCACCTGGTTGTCGATGCTGAACGCCTCCGCCTCCTTGTGCACGGCGACGAGGTCGGCCTTCTTCTCCAGCAGCACCTTGACGATCTTGTAGGCGTCGTCGTCCGACATCTTGTCGCCCGTGACCAGGATGTTCCAGACCTCGGTGTTCTTGTTGTCGGCCGTGGTGCCCGGATAAACGCCCTTGGCGATGGTTGAGGGTGAGTAGAGCTTGCCGTACTTGGCATTCATCTTCTCGGCCATGTCGGCATGGTCGATCAGCTTCATCTTGACGCCTGGAGTCGCGCCGAGATCCGTGACGGCCGCGGTCGGGATGCCGCCGACCCAGAAGAACGCGTCGATCTTGCGGTCCTTGATGGCGTTCACGCTCTCGGCCACCGAGAGCCGCTCGCGCTTCATGTCCTTGTCCTTGTCGAGCCCCGCGGCCTCGATCACCCGGAAGGCCATCACCTCGGTGGCCGAGCCCGGCGAGCCGGTGGAGACGCGCTTGCCCTTGAGGTCCGACATCTTGTCGATGCCCGTGCCCTCGACCGTCACCACGTGCATGCGGTTCGGGTAGAGGACCAGCAAGGTCCGCAGCGCCACCTTGCCGGACTTGAACTTGTCCTGGCCGTTGGCGGCGTCGAGCGCGGCGTCGGCCATGGTGAAGGCGATCTCGCTCTGGCCCGAGGCGATCAGCTTGAGGTTGTCGACCGAGCCCCCGGTGACCTCGGCCGTCGCCTGCACACCGGGCAGGTGTTTCGACAGCACGCTCGCGACGGCCCCGCCGAGCGGATAATAGACCCCGCCCGTGCCGCCGGTGCCGATCGCGTAGGTCTTCTGCTGGGCGAAGGCCGGGACTCCGCCCAGTCCCAGGGCCGCCACGCCGGCCCCGAATCCTAGGTTGAAACCTCGGCGGGTGATCTGGTCCATGCTGCTCCTCCCAGGCTGCCGCACGGTTCCGGCAGCATCGTTCCGCCAAGTTTAGGCAGGGGGGAACGGACCGACAACTCCGCCGCAATGCGACTTTCGCGTCGGCCCGCAACTATGCGGGAACGGCGGCCGCTCGCCGCGTCTGCCAGGCCAGCACCGCCGCCCCAAGCAGCACGCCCGGGATCCAGAGATGCGCCAGATCCTGGCCCAGGATGGTCTCGAACAGCACCTCGAACAGGCTCGGAAAGACGAGAAGCAGCCCGGCGACCCCGAGCGCCCAACGCTCCGGCCCGGTCGCGCGCCGCAGCGCCCAGCCCTGTGCGGCGGCGGCGAGCGCGGCGAGACCGAGCGTCGTCTTCAGCGTCACCCAGATCACCGACCACCAGGATCCGTCCTTCGGAATCTTGAGGAGCAGGCCGACGCCGTCCGGATCGAGCACGAAGACAAAGGGCACGAGAAAGGCCGGCAGCGTGTATTTCCAGCTCTGCAGCGTGGTCGCGTAGGGGTCCCCGCCCGTGATGGCGGCGGCCGCGAAGGGCGACAGCGCGGTTGGTGGCGAGACCTCCGACAGCACGGCGTAGTAGAAGATGAACATGTGGGCCGCGTAATCCGGCACACCGAGCTGGATCAGGGCCGGGGCCGCGATCACCGCGCAGATGATGTAGGAGGCCGTCACCGGCACGGCGAGGCCGATGATCCACACGATCAGCGAGGTGTAGACCGCCGTCAGGAACAGGCTGCCGCCCGCATAGGCGATCACGATCGACGAGAATTTCAGGCCGAGCCCGGTCAGGGTCACAACCCCGACCACGATGCCGGCGGACGCGCAGGTGGTGGCCGCATTGAGCACGCCGACGGAGCCATCCGCCAGCGCCCGGCCCAGCTTGGCCGGCACGAGCGCCGTTTCCGGCCGCAGAAAGGACAGGGCAAAGGTGACAGCGACGGCGTAGAACACCGACAGCTGGGGCGAGAAGCCCCAGACCATGAACCCCACCACGGCCACCAGCGACAGGAAGTGGAAGCCGTAGCGGCGCAGCATCTGCGCGATGGTCAGCTCCTGATCGTACTCGACAGCCTTGGCGCCGAAGCGCTTGGCGTCGAACTCGACCATCAAGAGCAGCGACAGGTAGTAGAGGACGGTCGGGATGGTCGCCATCCAGATCACGTCGAGATACGAGATCTTCAGGAACTCGGCGATCAGGAAGGCGGCGGCGCCGAGCACGGGCGGCGACAGGATCGCCCCGAGCCCGCCGGCCGCAAGCAGTCCGCCGGCCGCGTTGGCCGTGAACCCGGCCCGCTTCATCATCGGATAGGCCACCGTGCCGATCATCACGGTGGTGGCGACGCCCGAGCCCGAGGGGCCGCCGAGGAGGAACGACGACAGCACCACCGTGCGGCCGGGCGCGTTCGGTCGCCCCCGCATCAGCGCCAGCGAGAAGTCGATGAAGAACTTGCCGGCGCCCGACTGCGCCAGGAAGGCGCCATAGATCGTGAACAGCACGATCAGCGTGGCCGAGACATCCACCGCGACGCCGAAGATGCCCTCCAGCGTGATGAAGAGGTGACCGACGAGGCGCGGCAGGTCGTAGCCGCGATGCGTCCAGGGCGCCGGCAGATGCGGGCCGAGCATCGCGTAGGCGATGAAGCAGAGGGCGACGACCGGCATGATGAGCCCGGTGGTCCGCCGTGTCGCCTCCAGCAGGATGGCGATGAACACGAGCCCGAGCACGACGTCGAGCCGGTCCGGCCCCGTGGCCCGGTCGGTGAAGTCCTCACCGCCCCACAGTGCGTAGCCCACGATGCCGACCGCCACGAGGCCGACCACCACGTCCCACCACTTGATCGCGTTGCGGAACCGCGCGGCGGCCGGGAACAGCAGGAAGGACAGCAGCAGCACGAACCCGACATGGGTGTAGCGCAGCTCCTGCGTGGGCACGATGGCGTAGGCGGCGTAGAGGTGGAACACGCTCATGGCGACGGCCAGCGCCATGGCGATGCGGCCGCCCCACCCGTCCAGCCGGTTGGTCGCCCCCTCTTCCGCCTCGATAAAGGATTCGGCCTTGCGCAGGGCCTCGGTGGAGACCTCCGCCGGCTCCTTCAGCCCGGGCTCCTGCTCGGCTCTCGCCCCAGGGGGCGTTCCGGATCCTACCTCGACCATGCCGCCCTCCTGCCGACCGCGATCCGGGCCTCGCCGCTCGCGGCGGGGTAGCACGACCGCCGCGCGGGCGCGTTGCGACGATTGACGTAGACGGTCTGGCTTCCTACCTCCGCGGCTCAGCCGGCGCGGCCCGGCGCTCGGACGCGTCACCCGCATGCCGAACCGGCCCATGATCGACCGACGACATCTTCTCCGGTCCGCCGCCGCCGCGACGGCCGGCCTTGCGGCCTCCGGCTTCGCCCCGCCCGCCCTCGCCTCAGCCGGCCTGACCTACGGGGCTCCCACGCCCTTCTCGTTCGACGCGCTCAAGGAACGGGTGCGCCGCATGGGGAAGGAGGCCTACACTGCGCCGCAGCCGGCCCGGCCCGACGTGCTGCACCGGCTCGATTACGACCAGCACGGCCAGATCAAGTTCAAGACCGATCTCGCCCTCTGGGCCGAGGGGCCGAGCCCCTTTCCGGTGACCTTCTTCCATCTCGGCCGCTACTTCCAGAAGCCGGTCCGGATGCACGTGGTCGACATGGGCCAGGCCCGCGAGATCCTCTACGAGGATCACTATTTCGACATGCCGGCGACCTCTCCGGCGCGCGAGCTGGGCAAGACCACGGGCTTCGCCGGGTTCCGCTTCCAGGAGCGGCGGGACGGCAAGCTGGACTGGCGCAACAACGACTGGGTCGCCTTTCTGGGCGCCTCCTATTTCCGGGCGATCGGCGAGAACTTCCAATACGGGCTGTCCGCCCGGGGGCTCGCCGTGAACACGGTCGTGCACGACGTGCCGGAGGAATTCCCGGACTTCACCCAGGTCTGGTTCGAAACGCCGGCCCAGGGCGGCGACACGGTCACCGTGTACGCGCTCATGGACGGACCGTCGGTGGCGGGCGCCTACCGGTTCATGATGCGGCGCGACAACAAGGTCGTGATCGACGTGGATTCGTTCTTGATGCTGCGGCGCGACGTCACCCGCCTCGGCATTGCGCCGCTCACCTCCATGTTCTGGTATTCGGAAACGGCCAAGCCGACCATGATCGACTGGCGGCCCGAGATCCACGATTCGGACGGGCTCGCCATGTGGACGGGCGCCGGAGAGCGCATCTGGCGGCCGCTCAACAACCCGCCGCGCAGCCAGGTCTCGGCCTTCTCGGACGCCACGCCCCGCGGCTTCGGCCTGCTGCAGCGCGACCGCAGCTTCGACCACTACCTGGACGGGGTCTTCTACGACCGCCGGCCCTCGCTGTGGATTGAACCCCGGGGCGATTGGGGCCGCGGCACCGTGCAGCTTGTCGAAAACCCGACCGACGACGAGATCCACGACAACATCGTGGCCATGTGGGTTCCGTCCGAGCCCGCCCGGGCCGGCCAGGACCTGTCCTATTCCTACCGGACCGTCTGGGCGGCCGAAGAGCCCGACCCGACGCCGCTCGCCCGCTGTGTCGCGACCCGGCTCGGCAATGGCGGCGCACCCGGCACCGCGCGTCCCCGCGGCGTGCGCAAGTTCATGCTGGAATTCCTGGGCGGGCCGCTGAAGGATCTCCCGGTGGGCCTGCGGCCCGAGCCGGTCCTCACCGCCTCGCGCGGCAGCTTCTCCTATATCCGGACCGAGGCGGTGCCGAACGACGTGCCGGGCCACTGGCGCGTGCAGTTCGACCTTGCGGCGGAGGGCCGTGAGCCGGTCGAGCTGCGCTGTTACCTGAAGGGTGGCTCCGGGGCGGCGGGCGGCCCGGCCGTGCTCAGCGAGACCTGGCTCTACCAGTACCACCCCGACCGCTGAGGGAGCTCGGGGCCCGGCCGTTTGCGGCTCCGCCCCCTCTTGCTAGGCTCCGCGCCGCGAGGCGACAGGGAGTTGCAAGACCAATGACCCACAGCACCATCACGCGCCGCACGGCGCTGGCGGCCGGAGCGGCCGCCCTGGCCGCCCCCGCCTTCGCCCAGGGCGGCGCCTGGCCGGGTCGGGGAACCGTGAAGATCATCGTGCCCTATCCGGCCGGCGGCTCGACGGACGTCCTGACCCGCATCATCGGCGAGCGGCTCAGGGACAAGCTCGGCGGCACCTGGGTGATCGAGAACCGGCCGGGAGCGGGCGGCAATGTCGGCATCGATGCCGTCGCGAAGAGCGATCCGGACGGCTACACGATCGGCTCGGCCACGGTCGGCCACTTCGCCATCAACCAGTATCTCTACGGCAAGATGTCCTATGACGCGGACCGCGACCTCGCGCCCGTGTCCATGACCTGGGAATTGCCCAACGTGGCCGTGGTGCCGAGCGAGCACGTCCCGGCCAAGACGATGGCCGAGTTCATCAATTGGGCGAAGGCCCGGCCGGACGGGATCTTCTACGGGAGCCCCGGCGTCGGCACCACGCCGCATCTGTCCGGGGCGCTGTTCTGCGTGCGCAACGGCATCAGGGGCACGCATGTGCCGTTTCGCGGCGCCTCGGCCACCATCCCGGCCATGCTCAAGGGCGACGTGCAATTCGCGATCGACAACCTCGCCTCCTACACCAGCATCATCGAGGGCGGGCAGATGCGGGCCCTGGCCATGACCTCGCCGACCCGCTGGCCGACCCTGCCGGCCGTTCCGACCATGGCGGAGGCCGGGATGAACAATTTCGTGGTCACCTCATGGGCCGCCTTCGTGCTGCCCAAGGCGACGCCGCGCGACATCGTCGATCGGCTCTCGGCGGCCCTGCGCGACGTCTCGGCCGACCGCTCGGTCCAGGAGCGCTTCCAGATCGCCGGCGCGCGCTCGCTCGGCTCCACCCCGGAGGAGGTCACGGCCCTGTCCCACAAGGAGCGGCCGATGTGGCAGGAGATGGTCAAGGTCTCGGGCGCGAAGCTCGAGTGAGGGGCCCGCTTCGGCCGGCTCAGAAATCCACCGCCCGCCCGCCGATCTCCCAATCGGCGTAGCGGACCGGGTCCAGGCCTCCGCGGCCGCCGCG
>NZ_JAQGKF010000032.1 GCF_028290205.1 Enterovirga sp.
CTGACCAGCCGGCCCGCCGCGACGACAAGGGCGTCGGCCCGCCGCCGCTCGCTCGGCCCCGGCAGCGGGGCGTCCAGGCCGATCTCGAGCAGGATGCGGGGCGCGGCCCGCTTCACCCGGCGGCGCCCCCCGGACGCCGGCGCATAAAGGCCTGCCGCCGGCATTCGGCCACCAGCGTGCCGTCCTGCTTGTAGGCGCGGTGGTGGAACTCGACGATGCCGGCATCGGGGCGGGACTTCGAGGCCCGGGCCGACACCACCTCGGTCGTGACCCGAATCGTGTCGCCGTCGAAGACCGGGGCCGGAAAGCGCACGTCGCTCATGCCGAGATTGCCGATCGTCGTGCCGATTGTGGTGTCGTTCACGGAGATGCCGATCATGAGCCCGAGCGTGAACAACGAGTTCACGATCGGCTGACCCCATTCCGTCTCGGTCGCGCAGAAATGGGCGTCGATATGGAGGGGCTGCGGGTTCAGGGTCATGTTGCAGAACAGCATGTTGTCCATCTGCGTGACCGTGCGGGTGAGGCCGTGCCGGAACAGATGGCCGACGTGGAAATCGTCGAAGAAGATGCCGCCCCGCTCGTGGCGCTCGCCCGGTTCCATCGCGTCGTGCTCCCGGCGGGATGAGCCCGCTTCAGCATTCATTTACCATGCTTCGTCACGGTGGTGCCGTCTCAGCGCCGGCCCCCTCCGCATGTTCCTGTTCACGACGGCGAGCCCGTCGCCGGCCCCCACGGCCCCACGTTCCGGCGCGCCGGCGCCCGTGCTCGATGCGATCCGCCGCGGGGCGGAGGCGACCGGCACGGATTTCGATTACCTGCTCAGCACGGCGAAGCGGGAATCCGCGCTCGATCCCTCCGCCAAGGCGCCGACCTCGTCGGCCACGGGTCTGTTCCAGTTCATCGAGCAGACCTGGCTCGGGCTCCTGCGCAGCGACGGTGACCGACTTGGGCTGGGGCAGGAGGCGAAGGCCGTCAGCCAGCGACCCGACGGGAGCCTCGCGGTGGCCGACCCGGCCACCCGGCAGGCGCTGCTCGATCTGCGCAAGGATCCCGAACTCGCCTCCGTGATGGCCGGAGCGCTAACCCGGCAGAACCGCGAGGCGCTCCAGGCCGCGACCGGGCGCCCGCCGTCGGCCGGCGAGCTCTACATCGCCCACGTCCTCGGCGCGCGCGGCGCAACCGACCTGATCTCGGCTGCGGCCAGAGACCCGACCCGCATCGCGGCGGCAGACTTTCCCGACGCGGCGCGGGCCAATCGGGGCATCTTCTATGACCGTGCGGGCCGTCCGCGCGGCGCCGGCGAGGTCTACCAGGTGCTGGCGGCCGCGCAGAGCGGAACGTCGAATGCGGCCCCGGCGCCGACCGGGCTGCCGCCGCCTCCCGCCGCCACCGTCACCGGGCTCAACGGGATGTTCCAGACCGGGGCCCGGACCGGCCCGCTCTCGGACGCCGTCGCGCGGATCTGGCGCACCAACCATGCCGCAGGCAGCCCTGTGGCCGTGGCGAGCTTCTTTCCCCGCAACCAGCCCCGCGGCCCCGAAGCAGGCCCGTCGCCGGCCCCCGAAGCGGCCCTGGGTCGCGAGCCGCCCGCCGCCGCGCAGGCTCCGGCGCCCGCCGACGTCCCGGCTCCTGTGCGGGCCGACATCCCGCTTCCTCCCGTCCGGCCAGCGGGCCTGGGCGCGGCCGGGACCGCGCGGCCGCTGGTGCGGCCGGACTGGCTCCTCGCCAGCCAAGGAGTGCGTCCATGATCGTCAGCCGGTTCCTGCTCTGGGCTCGCGAGGCTGCCGCGGGTGACCGGGCCGAAGCCGTGACCGCGCTGGCGCAGGCCTACCTGCATTCCGACCTTGCCCCGGAGGATCTCCGCCAGGCCCGGATCGCGCTGATTGCCATGCTGGACGATCCCTCTCCGCTGGTGCGCCGCGCGATGGCTCTGGTGCTGGCCGCCTCGCCCGATGCGCCGCGGCCGGTGGTGGTCGCTCTGGCGGACGACCAGCCCGACATCGCCGCGGTCGTGCTCTCCCGCTCGCCCGTCCTCCTGGATTCCGACCTCGTCGACCGGGCCGCCTTGGGCGACGAGCGCCTCCAGCTCGCCATCGCCCGGCGGCCCTGGCTGTCCCCGGCCGTCAGCGGTGCCCTGGCCGAGATCGGCACCGAGGCGGCCCTGATCGCGCTGGCCCGGAACGACGGGGCAGAGATCGCCCCGACCAGCCTCGTCCGGATGGTTGAGCGGCACGGCGGCTCCGGGCCCCTGCGGGAAGCCTTGCTGGTCCGCCCGGACCTGCCGTTGGACATCACGCAGGCCATCGTCGCAGCACTTGCGGCGACGCTCGGGGGGTTCGTCACCGGCCGCGGCTGGCTCAGTCCCGAGCGGTCGGACCGCGTCATCCGCGAAGCGCGCGAGCGCACCACGGTGGAACTCTCGGCGGGGCGGGCGCCGGCTGACGCGATGCGGCTGGCCCGGCACCTCCGCAGCACGTCCCAACTCACGCCGGCCCTGATGCTGCGCGCTCTCCTGTCCTGCGCCGCCCCCTTTGCGGCGGCGGCCTTCGCGGAGCTGTCCGGCCTCTCCGAGCGGCGGGTGGCCGCCATCCTGCGCAGCGGGCCGGGTCACGCCTTCCGAGCTCTCTACCGCCGGGCCGAGCTG
>NZ_JAQGKF010000059.1 GCF_028290205.1 Enterovirga sp.
CATTCAGGTTGTTCTCGACCCAGCCTTCAAGCCACTGGTCCACGTCCACATCAGCCACAGCGCGCTCTCCTGCTTTCCGCTCGGCAGCCATTCGCCCGCCGCGGGCGGGCGTCTCCGGCTCGGCCGCTCAGGCGGCCTTGGAGCCGTGCGTTTCCTGGAGGTCCACAAAGGAGCTGATGCGGCCCGACAGGGCACTCGAGGCCACCGTGAAGGGGCTCGCGAGCCACACCTGGCCCGGTCCGGACCGGCCCGGGAAGTTGCGGTTGATGGCGCTCACCGTGACCTCGCCCGCCGTCACCGACTGGCCCGGGCCGCAATTGGCGCAGGCGCCGCAGCCCGGCATCAGCAGCGTGGCGCCGACCTGGCGGAACGTGTCCAGGTAGCCGCGCTCCTGACAGTAGCGGTGCACGTCCATGGTGCCGAACTGCAGAAACAGCCGCGTGCCCTCGGCGACCTTGAGGCCGCGCTCGACGCCCCAGCGCAGCACCTCGTGGTAATTGTCGAAATCCTCGCGCTTGCCGGCCGTGCAGGAGCCGCCATAGGCGATGTCGACCCGCACCGGCGAGGGCACGTCGTCGATGGCGATGCCGTTGCCGGGGTCGCCGGGCCTCGCCACCATCACGGTGAGGTCGGCGCCGTCGAGATCGATGCGGCGCCGGTAGGTCGCGCCCGGGTCGCTCGTCATCCAGTCCTCGAGCTGGAAGTCGATGCCGCGGCGCTCCTTGAGGAAGGCCACGGTCTTCTCGTCCGGCGCCACGATGCCCGTGAAGCCGCCGAGTTCGGCCACCATGTTGGTCAGGGTCGCCCGCTCGTCGACGGACATGGCCCGCACGGCCGAGCCCGCGAATTCGAACACCGCGCCGATCGCTCCGCCGGACTTGATCTCGTCCATCTGCAGGAGATGCAGCACCACGTCCTTGGCCGTGACGCCGGGCCGGAGCGCGCCCTCGATCTCGACCCGCAGGGTCTCGGGAACGACGCAGCGGATGTAGCCCGTGACCCAGCTATGGGCGACGTCGGTCGAGCCCGCCCCGAAGGCCAGGCAGCCGAGCGCGCCCGAATGCGGCGTGTGGGAATCGGTGCCGACCACCACCTGGCCGGGCAGCGCGTAGCGCTCCGTCATCAGGGCGTGGCAGATGCCCTCCGAGCCCGAGCCGTCGGGCAGGGAGCCGTGCACCTTGACCGGATAGGTAGCGGCGAAATCGTGGTGGCCCTGGAGCAGGTCGCCGACGCCCTCGAGCAGGCCGTCCCGCCGATGCGGCAGGCTCTGACCGGCCAGGACCAGGTGGTCGTAGAAGGCCACGATGCTGTCCGGGTCGCGCAGCGGCGCGGGCTTCCCGAACGTCTTGTGCATGATGTGGGCGCTCATGCCCGTGAAGTAGTCGTGGCTGAAGCGCCAATCGGCATGGACAAAGATGCCCGTGCCACGGTCCAGGCTGCGCACGTCCGGATGGGCGTGCCGGCGCAGGATCTTCTCAACCAGCGTCATCGGCCCGCTGGCGCCCGCCCCGTCGCGCGGCGAGGGCAGCGGCCAGGAGGCGCCCCGGCTGAACGGCATCAGGCCGCCGGCCCGGATGATGGCCTTGGTGAGGTCGTCGCGGCCGGAGGTGAACTCCTCGATGTCGATCTCCTCCCCGGCCATGATGCGGGGAATGAGCCCGAAATCGGTGCTCGTCAGGACGCCGATGTTGTCGCAATTCTGCTGGTAGATGCGCTCGAAGCTCTCGGCGATGATCAGCCGGATCCCGGCCGCCTGCTCGGCGATGGGGCTGGATTCGCGGGACGAGCCCTTGCCGTAGCGCTTGCCCGCGACCGTGATCTCGAAGCCGCCGTTCTTGACCGCGTCCGTGCCGATCGGCTTCACGCCGCCGGCCTGGAACCCCACATAGGGGTAACGGCCCAGCCGCTCGTCATAGGTGAGCATCACGGTGACGGGCGTGATCTCGTCCGTGGAAATGCTCTCGCGAAGAGGGCGCGCGGCCTCGAGCGTCACATCCGTGCCAGCGATCTGCGCCGCCACGATGTCGGCCTTGTCGGACAGGTAGAGGAACCGTCCCGTGAAACGTCGCCTGTCGCTCATTGCCGCCGCTATCCTTCGGAGAACCCAAGTTTACGCCACGAGGGCGGTCCGGGACAACAGCCGCGCGCGTGCTGCGGCCGCGCGACGCTGCGGCGAGCCCTCGTCTGCGGCTCGTCTGCATTGACGCTTCCCGCCCTCTGGACCCATACAGCAGACCTTCGCGCGCGAGCCGTGAGGCCATGACAAAGACCCTCTTCGACAAGCTCTGGGACACCCACGCCTTCGCCGACCGGGAGGACGGGACGTCCCTCCTCTATATCGACCGGCACCTCATCAACGAGGTCTCGAGCCCGCAGGCCTTCGAGGCGCTGGATCTCGCCGGCCGGCGCGCCTGGCGCCCGGGCTCGTCCTTCGCCATCGCCGACCACAACGTGCCGACCACCGAGCGCGGCTTCGGCATCGCCGACCCGCTGTCGCGGGCGCAGGTGGACGCGCTGGAGCGGAACTGCCGCAACCAGGGCATCGCCTTTCTGGGCATGGCCGACATGCGCCAGGGCATCGAGCACGTGGTCGGGCCCGAACAGGGCGTCACCCTGCCGGGCATGACCGTGGTCTGCGGCGACTCGCACACCTCGACGCACGGCGCCTTCGCCTGCCTGGCCTTTGGGATCGGCACGTCGGAGGTGGAGCACGTTCTCGCCACCCAGAGCCTGCGCATCCGCCGCATGAAATCCATGCGGGTCAACGTCCAGGGCGAACTCGCGCCCGGCCTCGTGGCCAAGGACATCGTGCTGGCCCTGATCGGGCAGATCGGCACGTCGGGCGCCACCGGCCACGCCATCGAATATGCCGGCCCGGCGATCCGGGCCCTGTCGATGGAAGGCCGGATGACGATCTGCAACATGTCCATCGAGGCGGGCGCGCGCGCCGGCCTGATGGCGGTTGACGACACCACCATCGCCTATCTGCGCGGCCGGCCGCACGCCCCGGAGGGCGAGCTCTGGGACCAGGCTGTCGCCTATTGGCGCACGCTGAAGAGCGACGAGGGCGCGGTTTTCGATCGCGAGATCACGCTGGACGCCTCCCGCATCACGCCGCAGGTGACCTGGGGCACCTCCCCCGAGATGGTGACCGGCATCGACGGCCTCGTGCCGGATCCGGATCGCGAGCCCGACGCCGCGCGGCGCGAAAGCTACCGGCGCGCGCTCACCTATATGGGCCTCGCGCCGAACACGCCGATCCGGGCCATCCAGCTCGACAAGGTGTTCATCGGCTCCTGCACCAATGCCCGCATCGAGGATCTGCGGGCCGCCGCCGCCGTGGTCCGCGGCCGCCGCAAGGCGGACAGCATCAGCCTCGCCATGGTCGTGCCCGGCTCCGGACTGGTGAAGGAGCAGGCCGAGCGCGAGGGCCTGGATCGTGACTTCGTCGCGGCCGGCTTCGAGTGGCGGGATTCCGGCTGCTCCATGTGCATGGCCATGAACGCCGACCGGCTCTCGCCGGGCGAGCGCTGCGCCTCCACCTCGAACCGCAATTTCGAGGGCCGCCAAGGCGCGGGCGGCCGCACGCATCTCGTCAGTCCGGCCATGGCGGCCGCGGCCGCGATCGCCGGCCATTTCGTGGACGTCCGGGAGCTCGGCCCCGGCGAGCAGCGCTGAGGGAGCCCGCCCCATGACCCCCTTCCAGCGCTGCGAAGGCGTCGTCGTTCCGCTCGACCGGCTGAACGTCGACACCGACCAGATCATCCCGGCCCGCTTCCTGACCTCCATCAGCCGGAGCGGATTCGGCCCGAACCTGTTTTATGGCTGGCGCTACCTGCCGGCGGGTCCGGGCGGGGCGGCGCCGGTGCCCAATCCGGATTTCGAGCTGAACGAGGAGCGCTTTGCGGGCGCGCCGATCCTGCTGACGCGGCGCAACTTCGGCTGCGGCTCCTCGCGCGAGCACGCCGTCTGGGCCTTGCAGCAGCAGGGCTTCCGGGTGGTGATCGCCCCGACCTTCGGCGACATCTTCTACCAGAACAGCCTCAAGAACGGCTTCCTGCCGGTGGTTCTCCCCGAGGAGGCGGTGGACGAGCTGTTCCAGGCGGCCCGCAAGGCCAACGCGCTGCAGCTCGTGGTGGACCTCGAGACGCAAACCGTCTCGGCGCCCTCGGCCGGCCTCCGCTACAGCTTCGAGATCGACGGCTTCAGCCGCGACTGCCTCCTGCGCGGGCTGGACGACGTCGCCCTGACCCTGACCGAGGCCGACGCCATCCGGGCCTTCGAGACCCGGCACCTGGCGGCCTATCCGTGGCTGGCCCGGGACCTCAACGCCACGACCTGACCGGCGGCGGGCAGAGCCTAGACCGCGTTCGATAGCGGCTCGCGAAGCCCGCCATACTGGGTCCAGGTGATGCCGCAGAGCAGGCCGGCATCCACCGGCAGGTTGATCCCGGTGACCGCCGAGGCCGCCGGCGAGAGCAGAAAGGCCACGGCCGTGGCGATCTCGGCCGGGTCGATCATCCGCTGCAGCGCGGCGGAGCGGGCCAGGACCGACGGATCGCGCTGCCCCTTGTCGATGGCGCTCTGAACCGCTGGCGTCAGCGTGTAGCCGGGCGAGACGGCATTGATCCGGATGCCGGCCGGGCCCCACTCGGCGGCCAGGCATTCGGTGATCGAGATCACGGCCGCCTTGGCCGGGCCGTAGGCATGCAGCGGCATGGACACCATGCCGGAGATGGACGCGATGTTGACGATCGCTCCGCGCCGTCGCGCCGCCATCCGGTGGCCGAACGCTACGCAGCAAAGATAGAGCCCGCGCTGATTCACGCGGACGACCTCGTCGAACCGCGACATGGGCAGTTCGGAGGGACGGACCGGGACCTGCAGGACCCCGGCGCTGTTCACCAGGGCCGCCACCGGGCCCATCTCGCTCTCGATGGCAGCCACGACCCGGTCAACCGCCGCCTCGTCGCCCACGTCCAGCTCGTAGGCTCGCCCGCCAGTCTCGCCGGCGACCCGTTCCGCGCCCGCCCGGTCGCGGTCGATCACCGCAACGAGGTAGTCCTGCTTTGCGAGCTCTTGGACGCAAGCCGCACCGATTCCGCTTGCGCCGCCGGTCACGGCCGCCACCTGTTTCGCCAACGTCACCTCCCGAAAAACCGTCTCGCGCGGTCCTGTCGAAGGTGTCGGCGCTGGTCCCGGAGCGTGTCAAGCGCAGAGGTGGGCCGTCGCTTCCGGCTGGTGGCGGCGGCGATCCGTGGTTACAGCCGGGCAGGTAAAAGCTCTGGGAGGCACACAGGATGAGGGCAGGCTGGTACGAGACGAACGGGCCCGCCCGGCAGGTCCTGCGAGTCGGCGAGCTGCCGGACCCGGAGCCCGGCCCCGGCGAGGTGCTCGTGCGGCTCGCGGCGTCCGGCGTGAACCCGTCCGACGTGAAAACGCGCGCCGGCTCCCGCCCGATGACTGCTCCCCGGGTTGTTCCGCACAGCGACGGCGCCGGCGTGATCGAGGCCGTGGGCCCCGGCCTCTCCCCTGCACGGGTCGGCGAGCGGGTCTGGATCTGGAATGGGCAATGGAAGCGGCCCTTCGGGACGGCCGCTGAGCTGATCGCCCTGCCGGCGGAGCAGGCGGTCCGGCTTCCCGAGGGGACGGATTTCGTCGACGGCGCCTGCCTCGGCATCCCGGCGCTCACGGCCTATCGGGCGCTCACCACCGATGGCTCGGTGAAGGGCCAGACGGTGCTGGTTCAGGGTGGCGCGGGGGCGGTCGGGCATTACGCCGTGCAGATGGCGAAGCTCCTCGGGGCGGCCAGCGTGCTGGCGACCACGAGCTCGCCCGAGAAGGCCGCCCACGCCCGGGCCGCGGGCGCCGACGCCGTCATCGACCGCCACCGCGAGGATGTGGTCGCCCGGGTGCGCGACCTGACGGGCGGGCGCGGTGTCGACCGCATCGTCGAGGTGGATGCGGCCGCCAATATGCGGATGGTCCCCTCGCTCGTGGCTCAGGACGGCCTTTGCGTGGTCTACGGCTCTAGCACGAGCGAGGTCATGTCCACCTTCGGGCCGATGATCCTGTCCGGCGTCGCAGTGCGCTGGTTCATCGTCTACGAACTCGCCCCCGCCGTTCGCGAGGAAGCGGTCAGCCGGCTCAACGGCTGGCTCGCCGCCGGTGCCCTCCAGCATGCGGTCGCCCGCACCTTCCCGCTGGACGAGATCGCGGCCGCGCACGAGGCCGTGGAAAGCAACACGGTTGTCGGCAACGTCGTGGTCACGATGGCCGCGGGGCGTCGCTGAGGAGCAGCCGGGGCACCGCCCCCCGCCAGTGCCGCCAGGGCGGGGGATCGGCGAAGGCTTCGTCCAGGAAGTCGAGAAAGGCCCGGACGCGGGCGCTGAGATGGCGCCGGCTCTCGTAGACGGCGAAGATCGGGTCCTCGTCGAGGCATTGGTGGTCCGGAAAGAGCTCCACTAGCCGCCCGGCCGCGAGGTCGTCGGCAACCTGGAGTTCCACCAGGCGCACGATGCCGAGACCCGTCCGGGCGAGTTCCATCAGCATGGAGGCCTGGTTGGTGACGACCCGGGCCCGGATGTCGAGCGGCGTCCCGTCCCGGCCGAACCAGGTGCTGGCCGCGATGCCGGCGATGAAGTTGAGGCAGGTATGCCGGGCGAGATCGTCCGGATGCGAGGGGGATCCGTGCGCCAGCAGATAGCTCGGCGCCGCGCAGATGATCCACCGCGTCGAGGCGAACCGCCGCGCGACCAGCGATGAATCCTGCAGATGTCCGACATGGATCGCCACATCCATGCCGTCGTCGAGCAGGTGGCCGGGATCCATGCGGAGCTGCACCTCGACCGCGAGCCGGGGGTGGCGCCGGCAGAAATCGGGCACGCGCGGGGCCAGGGCGGCCTGGGCAAAGATCGGCATGGAGCGGACCCGGAGCCGGTCCTGCGGCGCCGTTCCGGCGAACACGGCGGCGTCCGCCGATTCCACCGCAGCGATCGCCTCCAGGGCCGCCGTGTAAAAGGCCTCCCCCTCCCGGGTCAGCGAAATCGCACGGTGCGTGCGGCTGAACAACAGCGCGCCGAGCCGGTCCTCGATGCGGGCGATGGTCTTGCTCACGGCCGAGGGCGTGCAGCCCAGGTTCCGGGCCGCGGCCGAAAAGCTGCCGTCCTGAACGGCCCGGACCAGGACCAGCATCTCGGAATAACGGTTCACCGTCATTGCCTCCGCGTCACAGGAGGTTTGACCAATAGGACATGGTAGCGGGTTCGGGAACGCCCTAGCCTGATCCCAAGAGTTGGGACCGGCCGCCACAAGGCGGACCGCAGTTCCGCCGGGGAGAACGGCGCCATGCACCGCGCTCCCCTGATCAGGAGGACGCCGAGGTGGCCGCAGCCGCACCGAAGCCCGCCGGGGCTCAAGTCTTCGACGCCATCATCGTGGGCGCAGGCTTTTCGGGCCTGTATCAGCTGCACAAGCTGCGCGATGAGCTCGGCCTGAACGTTCGGGTGCTGGAAAAGGGCGACGGCATCGGCGGCACCTGGTTCTGGAATCGATATCCGGGCGCGCGCTGCGACTCCGAGAGCTACTATTACTGCTATTCGTTCAGCCCGGAGATCCAGCAGGAGTGGAGCTGGACGGAACGTTATCCGGAGCACCCGGAGATCCGGCGCTATCTCGATTTCGTGGCCGACCGGCTCGACCTGAACCGCGACATTCAGCTCTCCACCACAGTGACGGGAGCGCGGTTCGACGGGGCGCGGTCCCTGTGGACGGTGGACACCGCCGGGGGCGAGCGCTTCGAGACGCGATTTCTGATCACGGCCGTGGGCTGCCTGTCGGCCGCCAATATCCCGAAATTCGATGGCCTCGAGAGCTTCCGCGGCTCGTGGTACCACACTGGCGCGTGGCCCCGTGAGGGCGTGGACTTCACGGGCAAGCGGGTCGGCCAGATCGGCACCGGCTCGACCGGCATCCAGGCCGCACCCGTGATCGCGGCGGAGGCCGCTCACCTCACGGTGTTTCAGCGCACGGCGAATTACAGCATTCCGGCCCGCAACCGCCCGATGACCCCGGAGGAAACCCGGGCCATCAAGGCGAGCTATCCGGAGATCTGGGAAAAGGCTCGGGCCGGCACCAATGGCCACCCGTTCGACGTCGCCGCCCGGAGCGCCCTCTCGGTTTCCGACGAGGAGCGCGAGGCGATCTACGAACAGGCCTGGGCGCGGGGCGGGCTGCGCTTCCGCGCCTCCTTCCAGGACATCCTGGCCGACAAGGCCGCCAACGACACCGCCTCCGACTTCCTGCGCCGCAAGATCGCCGAAGTGGTCGAGGACCCGGAGGTGGCCGAGCGCCTGACACCGCGCGACCACGGTTTCGCGACCAAGCGCCCGCCCATCGACACGGCGTATTTCGAGACCTTCAACCGGGACAACGTGTTGCTGGTCGACCTAAAGGCGGAACCGATCGTCGCCGTCACGGAACGGGGCATCAGGACCACGGCCCGCGACTACGAGCTCGACATCATCGTCTTCGCGACCGGCTTCGACGCGCTCACCGGGCCGCTGCTCGCGCTCAACATCGAGGGCGAGAACGGCCTGCCGCTCCGGCAGGCCTGGGCCGAGGGGCCGCGCACCTACCTGGGCCTGCAGGTTCCGGGCTTTCCCAACCTGTTCACGATCACCGGCCCGGGCAGCCCCTCGGTCTTGTGCAACATGCCGATCGCCATCGAGCAGCATGTGGACTGGATCACGGCTGCGATCCGCCACCTGCGCGAGCACGGCCTCGACCGGATCGAGGCGCGGCCCGAGGCTGCGGATGCCTGGGTCGAGCACGTCAACGAGGCCGCGAACGCGACCCTCCTGCCGATGGCTGCGAGTTCCTGGTATCTGGGCGCCAACGTGCCCGGGAAGCCGCGCGTCTTCATGCCCTATGCTGGTGGCTTCGCCCGCTACATCGGCATCTGCAATGAGGTGACGGGGGACGGATACCGCGGCTTCGCGCTACGATGATCGCGGCGGGGTCGGGGAACGCGCGATGACGGCCATCCATCCGGACGTGCAGGCGATGCTCGCCGCGGCGCGTGCCGCCGGCAGCCTGCCGTTCGAGGCCATGGAGCCGCCCGTCTGCCGGGAGGCGTATTCCGCCCGCCGTCTGCTGCTGCAGGAGCCCCCGGACGAGGTCGCCGCGATGCTGGACCTGTCCGCCCCGGGGCCGGGCGGCCCCGTGCCGCTGCGGCTGTATCGGGCGCAGGGAACGGCCGAGACCGAAGCGCTGCCTGCTCTCGTCTACCTCCATGGCGGCGGCTGGGTGCTCGGCAACCTCGAGAGCCACGACGCGATCTGCTGCCGCTTGGCCAACGAGGCGCGCTGCGCCGTCGTGGCCGTGGAGTACCGCCTGGCCCCGGAGCATCCGTTTCCGGCCGCGCTGGAGGATGCCGCGGCCGCGTTCGCCCATGTGGCCGGCGCGGCCCGGAGCCTCGGCGTCGATCCGGACCGGATCGCGGTCGGAGGCGACAGCGCCGGCGGAAACCTGGCGGCCGTGCTGGCCCTGATGGGGCGAGATGGCGCATTGCCGCCCGCCGTCTGCCAGGTCCTCCTTTATCCGGCGGTGGACCTCGCCATGGACAGCCCCAGCTACGGGGGCACCACCGCCGGCATGACCGTCACTCCGGCCACCATGCGGTACTTCGTGGACCATTACGTGCCCGACCCCGAGCGGCGTCGGGACTGGCGCGCCTCGCCGCTTCGGGCCCCCTCGCTGGCCGGGGCGCCCCCGGCCCTGGTCGTCACCTGCGGCCACGACCCGCTGCGCGACGAGGGACAGCTCTATGCGGCCCGGCTGGAGCGGGAGGGCGTGCCGGTCACCGCCCTGCACATGAGCGACCAGACGCACGGCATGCTCACGCTGACCAAGCCCATCCGGGCGACCGCCGGCGTGCTCGCCTTCGTGGGCGCGACGCTGCGGGACGCCTTTCGGCACGCCGGCCGGCCGGCCCTTCGCAAGGAGGCCGCCGCCTAGCCACACCCAACACCACCCGGGCGACCGGGCGCGTGCGAACCGGACCCGGATCTCGGGCCGAACAACGACAACCAGAGCCGGGGGCCCCCAGCCATTCCGGCCGTCAGGAGGAACGCATGACCAAGACCACGGGCGTCGTGGGTCGACGCGCATTCATCGGCGGCATGGCTGCAGGCGCCGCCATCACGGGATTTCCCCACATCGCCGGCGCGCAGGCCAAGGCCATTCGCATCGGGCTTCCGACCATCCTGTCGGGACGCGTCGCGATCCTCGGCACCTCCTCGCGTGCCGCGGTGCAGCTCGCCACCCAGCAGGTGAACGACGCGGGCGGCATCGCCGGCCGGCGCATCGAGATCGTGGACCGGGACAGCAAGGGACGGCCGGACGAGGCGGCCCGCGTGACGCGCGACCTGATCAACAACGACGGCTGCGAGATCGTCATCGACGGCGAGGCCTCCTCCGGCGCCTTTGCCGTGCATGAGGTGGTCCGCGATCTCGGCGTTCTGTGCCTGCACACCTGCTCGGAAACGTCGTCCCTGTCCGCGGATCCCAAGCTGTTCGTGAAGACCGCCTTCCGGTGCGCCCGCCAGGGCATCCACGATGCGGTGGCCGGCGGGACCTATGCGTCGGAGATCTCGAAGGCCAAAGGCCTGAAGAAATGGGCGACCTGCTCGCCCGACTACGCCTATGGGCGGGACAACACGGCCGAGTTTGTGGAATACGTGAAGCTGTTCGATCCGCAGATCGAGGTGGTCGACCAGCTCTGGCCGAAACTGTTTGCTCCCGACTACACCGAGAGCATCACCAAGATGCTGCAGGTGAAGCCGCAGGCCGTCTATTCGGCCCTGTGGGGCGGCGACCTGGTGGCCTTCATCGAGCAGTCGAACCTGTACCGCCTGTTCGCCAACACGGCCTTCTTCAGCGGAGGCCTCGGCGACCCGCCGGTGCTGTCGGCCATCAAGCAGCTGCCGCCGGGGCTCAACACCGCCTACCGCTACAACCGCAACTATCCGGCGAACCCGGAGAACACGGCCTATGCCGACGGGTTCGTGAAGATCGCCGGGCATGAATCCACCAATTGGGGCTGGCAGAACTACCTGGCGACGCAGTTCATCTTCGAGGCCCTGCGCCGCACCGGCGGCAAGACGGATGGCGGCGCACTCGCAGCCGAGATCAAGGGCATGACGGTGAAGTCGGGCTTCGGCGTCGATGGCAACATCACGATGCGGGAGAGCGACCACACCATCATCAACTACCCGGTCGCCTGGGGCCGGACGGTGCCCAAGGCTCCCTGGGTGGAAGGCTTCCAGGCCGTGGAATGGGCCAAGATCCTGGAGCTCGAGCAGCAATGGAAGAAGAGCAAGGGCTACGCCTGAGCCCGGGCTGACCGAGGAAAGTTTGGTGGCCGGGCGCGTCCCGGCCACCCGAGACGACCATCGTGCGTTCGGCCGCGACACTGAGCCGCCGCAATGCGCGCGGCCCGAGGGGGGAACAGACCGTTGAACCTTGACGCCCTGGCCGGATGCGTGTCGTCGAGCGCGTGCCTCGTCACGCAGATCTCGACGGCTCTGATCGTCGGCATGCTGCTGTTCATGGTGACGTCGGGCCTGTCGCTGATCTTCGGCGTGCTCGGCATCATCAACTTCGCGCACGGCGCCTTCTACATGATGGGGGCCTATTTCGCCCTCGCCGCTTACCAGCTCACCTCGAGTTTCGCGGTCGCCTTCCTGGCCGGGGCGCTCGGCGTTGGCCTGCTCGGCATCGTGTTCGAGCGGCTCGTGATGAGCCGCGTCTACGGCACTGACGTCCTCATGCAGCTCCTGGTCTGCTACGCGATGATCCTCATCGCGGACGATGTCGTGAAGATCGTGTTCGGGCCCGAATACAAAATGATGGGCATGCCGGACGCGTTCGCCCTGCCGCCGATCGAGCTCTTCGGCGGCTTTATTCCGGCCTATTACGTGTTCATGATCGGCGCGAGCCTGCTGATCGGGCTGCTGCTGTGGCTCGGCATCAACAAGACACGGCTCGGCAAGACGATCCGGGCGCTCGCCATCAACCCGCAGATGGTCGGCGCGCTCGGCATCAACACCACCCTCCTCTACGCGGGCGTGTTCGGGATCGGCAGTCTGCTGGCCGGCGTGGCGGGGGCGCTCGCCGCGCCCACCCGGACGCTCACGCCCGGCATGGGCGTCTCGATCCTGATCGAGAGCTTCATCGTCACCGTGATCGGCGGCATGGGTTCCATTGCGGGCGCGCTGATCGCCGCCCTGCTGATCGGCTTCGCGCGCGCCTTCGGGGCCATTGGCTGCCCGCTGTTTGTGGACGGGCTGATGTTCGCCCTCATGGCGGTGGTCCTGGTCGTCAAACCGAGCGGCCTGCTCGGACGCGAGCCGGCCCGATGATGCGGCCCGGACTCGCCCGCGACGCGGCCGTCTGCGCGGCGGGGCTCGCCCTGCTGCTGGTGCTGCCCCTCGCCTTCCCGCAGCCCGCGCTGCGCGACTTCCTGATCTACGTCATGGCCTACGGCCTGCTGGCCATGTCGCTGAACCTGCTCGTCGGCCTGACCGGCCTCGTCTCGTTCGGCCACGCCGCCTATTTCGCGTCCGGGGCCTATATGTTCGGCCTGCTGATGCAGTCGGGCCGGGTCTCGATCCCGGTGGCCATCGTGGCAACGGTGGCCGGCACGGCGCTGATCGCGCTGGTGATCGGGGCCATCTGCGTGCGCCTGAAGGAGATCTACTTCTCCTTCATCACTCTGGCGTTCCAGATGTTCATTCACTCCATCATCCTGACCTGGGTCAGCCTGACCGGCGGCGACCAGGGCCTGATGGGCGGCATCCCGCGGCCGCCCTTCCTGGGCATCAACCTGAATGAAGGCACGGCGCTCTACGGCTTCTGCGCCGCCGTCTTTGTGGCCTGCGTGCTGCTGATGCGGCAGGTCTGGATGTCCCCCTTCGGCTACGCGCTCCGCCTGATCCGCGACAATCCGAGCCGGGCGAACTTCGTCGGGATCGACGTGGTGCGGGCCAAGCTCGGCATCTTCGTCTTTGCCGGCGCGATGGCGAGCGTGGCCGGCGTCCTGCTCGCGCTGTTCGTGTCGGGCGCCTATCCGGAATTCGGCTTCTGGACGACCTCGGGCGAGGCGATCTTCATGATCATGCTGGGGGGCTCGCAGCTCTTCGTGGGCCCGCTGGTCGGGGCCTTTCTGCTGCAGCTCCTGAACCGGACCGTGACCATCTACACCGAGCATCACGGGCTCGTTCTCGGGCTGGTGATCCTGCTCATCGTGCTCGGCTTGCGCCAGGGCGTGGGGGCCTTCCTGTTCGAGCGGCTGGCCCGCCGGCGGCAGGCGCGGCGCTAAACCGCGGCCCCGCTGCCGGCGGACGCCGCGGCCGGTTCAGAGCGGGGTGTGGCCTGATGCTCAGCGTGCAGGGGCTCTCCAAATCCTTCGGTGGCGTGCAGGCGACGCGCGACGTCTCCATCGACTTCCCCAAGGGGTCGCTGAGCGCCATCATCGGCCCGAACGGCGCCGGCAAGACCACCTTCTTCAACCTGGTTTCGGGCGCGTTCCGGCCCGATGCCGGCCGCGTCATCCTGAACGGGCAGGACATCGTCGGCCTGTCCAGCCTCGAGGTGGTGCGCCGCGGCATGGCCCGCGCCTTCCAGGTCGCGGCCCTGTTCCCGAGCCTGACCGTGCGCGAGGCGCTGTCCGCCGCCGTGATCTCGCACCGCCGGCGCTCCTGGACCCTGCTCCGCCGCTTCCCGCTCGCGGACACGGCCGGGCGGGTGGACGAGATCCTGTCCCTCCTCAGCCTCGAGGCTCAGGCGGACACCCTCTCCCGCAACCTGTCACACGGCGACCAGAAGCTGCTCGACATCGCGCTGGCGCTCGCCATGGATCCATCGGTGCTCTTGCTGGACGAACCCACCGCCGGCATGGGCACCGAGGAGCGCTGGCGCATGATCGGCAAGGTGCAGCAGCTCTGGGAGCACACGGGCATGACCGTGCTGTTCATCGAGCATGACATGGACATCGTGTTCCGCATCGCCCAGGCGATCTACGTCCTGAAATACGGCCAGGTGCTGGCCCGCGGCACGGCCGACGAGATCAGGACCAACCAGGACGTGATCGATGCCTATCTCGGCACCGACCACCATGTGGCCGCCCAGGCGGGAGCGGTGTGATGGCCGAGCCGCTGCTCCGCATCGAACAGGCGGACGTCTTCTACGGCGCGAGCCAGATCCTGTTCGGGATCGACCTCGAAGTCGAAAAGGGCCAGACCATGGCGCTCCTCGGCCGCAACGGGGCCGGCAAATCCACCACCTTCAAAACCATCATCGGCATCGCGCCGCCGCGGCGCGGCCGCGTCATCCTGTCCGGCGAAACGGTGTCCGGCCGGCCGCCCTACCGGATCGCCCGGGCCGGCATCGGCTACGTGCCGGAGGACCGCCAGGTTTTTCCGGAGCACACGGTGGAGGACAACCTGATCGTCGCCGCCAAGAAGGGTCCTGGCGGCGGCGCGCATTGGGACCTCGACACGGTGTACCGGGTGTTCCCGATCCTGGCCGGCATGAAGGGCCGGCTGGCCGGCCGTCTCTCCGGCGGGGAGCAGCAGATGCTGACCATCGCCAGGACCCTGATGGGCAATCCCGAGCTCCTGCTCCTCGACGAGCCCAGCGAGGGGCTCGCGCCCATCATCGTGCAGGCCATTGGCGACCTGATCCGGACGCTGCGGGGGATGGGGGTCACCATCCTGCTGGCGGAGCAGAACATGAATTTCTGCCTCGGCGTCGCCACCCATGCGACGGTGGTCGACAAGGGGCAGGTCGTCTACCGCTCAACGATTGCCGAGCTGCGCGACGACGAAGCCGTCAAGAGCCGCTACCTGGCCGTGTAGGGGCCGGCTCCCGGCACAGTCGCGCTGCGGCACATGGCTCCGGGTCCGCCGGCCCACCAAGCGCGGCCGAGCCCCCAGCCGACCATGGGAGGGGGCGGCTGCAAGGCCGCCGACGCCGTGCGACAGGGGAAGGCATTGCGCGCCCTGTCCGATTTCGGTAGCCCCCTCCCGAGATGGATCATCTCAACAGGTCATAGCGTGATCGAGAACGAGCTTCTCGAATTCGTGCGCTCCTCGATCAGGTCGGTTTGGAATGTCGAGCTGCTGCTTCACCTCCAGCGTTCCGACGTGCGCTCCTGGGCCATGGACGAGTTGGTGCGCGATCTGCGTGCGAGCGCGTCCGTGGTGAGAGACGGTCTGCAGGTTCTCCACACGGCGGGGCTCGTGGCGAAGGACGAAGGCGGGCATTGGCGCTACGCGCCGGCCTCACCGGTGTTTGACAGGCTCACCAGCGAACTCGAGATCCTGTACCGGGAACGGCCCACGGCAGTGACACAGGCCCTTTTCGCACGAACGGACCGGCTCCGGTCCTTTGCCGACGCGTTCAGGCTGAGGAAGGACTGATGTCAGGCTGGAAGGCCGCGATCTACCTCCTCTGCCTGCTGGCCAGCGCGGGCTGCGCCGCGCTTCTCGTGCGAAGCTATCTGCAGACCGGCGGGCGGCTGCTCCTGTGGAGCGCCGGCTGCTTCCTGCTTCTGGCGCTGAACAATCTCCTCGTGGTGATGGACCTGCTGGTGATCGAGAGCGTCGATTTCCTGGTCTTCCGCCGGCTCACATCGCTGGCTGCGGTCTCCATGCTCATCCTTGGCTTCGTCTGGGAAGCGGAGGAGAGCTGACCTATGCTGGACTTCAGCTTCGGCGCGGTCGCGATGGGCCACCTCGTCGCTTTCGCGTTCTTCCTGAAATTCTGGCGCCGGACCCGGGACCCGCTCTTCGCGGCCTTCGCGGCCGCCTTCGGCCTGTTCGCGCTGGAGCAAACGCTGATCGCCTGGGCCGGGCTGTCGAAGGAGGAGCAGACCTGGTTCTATCTCCTGCGCCTGGCCGGGTTCCTGCTCATCATCGGGGCCATCCTGCGGAAGAACAAACGCGGCGCCCGCTGACACGGTGCCGGCCCGGGCGGGCCGGCCCGGCGCGTGGCATGGCTCAGAGGACCCGGGTATAGGTAGAGGATTCGGCACCGGAGACGCCGAGCGGAGTGGAATGATGAGCGAGTCTTCCGATCTCGCCGCCGCGGGCGCGGCGCCTGCAGGGGCCACGCCCGGCAACCAGGCCGACGCGACCACCTCGCCGGAGCCCGGGCCGCGCCTGCTGCAGGCCAACGGTCATTCGGAGGAGGGGCTGCACGCGGCCGAGCTGCTCGACGCGCTGGAAGCCATGCGGCTTGGCGACTTCTCCGTCCGCCTGCCGCGTCACCACACCGGCCTCGCCGGCAAGATCGCGGACACCTTCAACGACATCGTCGCGTCCAATGAGCGCATGGCGAAGGCATTGGAGCATGTCGGCCAGGTCGTCGGGCGGGACGGCAAGACCCGCACCCGCGTCCGCTTCGGGATTGCGGATGGCGCCTGGGGCGACATGGAGGAATCGGTCAACACCCTGATCGACGACCTGCTGTGGCCGACCACGGCGGTCACCCGGACCATCACGGCGGTGGCCAAGGGAGATCTGCTCCAGACGGTGCCGCTGGATGTCGACGGTCGCGCCCTGAAGGGCGAATTCCTGCGCTCCGCGACCATCGTCAACACGATGATCAAGCAGCTCTCCGTGTTCACCTCCGAGGTGACCCGCGTCGCCCGCGAGGTCGGCACGGACGGCAAGCTCGGCGGTCAGGCCCAGGTTTCGGAGGTGACGGGGGTCTGGAAGGACCTCACCGAGTCCGTGAACTCGATGGCCTCGAACCTCACCGCGCAGGTCCGTAACATCGCGGACGTGACCATCGCGGTGGCGAACGGCGACCTGTCCAAGAAGATCACCGTGGACGTGCGGGGCGAGATCCTGCAGCTCAAGGAAGCCATCAACACGATGGTCGACCAGCTGCGCTCCTTCGCCTCCGAGGTGACCCGCGTGGCGCGCGAGGTCGGCACCGAAGGCAAGCTCGGCGGTCAGGCCATCGTGCCGGGCGTAGCCGGCACCTGGAAGGACCTCACCGATTCCGTGAACGCCATGTGCGGCAACTTGACCGCCCAGGTGCGCAACATCGCGCAGGTCACCACCGCGGTCGCGCGCGGCGACCTGTCCCGCAAGATCACCGTCGACGTCTCGGGCGAAATTCTGGAGCTCAAACAGACCATCAACACGATGGTCGACCAGCTGAACGGCTTCGCCGGCGAGGTGACGCGCGTGGCGCGCGAGGTCGGCACGGAGGGCAAGCTCGGCGGCCAGGCGCAGGTGCCGGGCATCGCGGGCACCTGGAAAGACCTGACCGACAACGTGAATTCCATGGCCGGCAACCTGACCGGCCAGGTCCGCAACATCGCCGAGGTGACGACCGCGGTCGCCAACGGCGACCTGTCCAAGAAGATCACGGTCAACGTCTCGGGCGAGATCCTGGAGCTCAAGGAAACCATCAACACGATGGTGGACCAGCTCAATGCCTTCGCGGGCGAGGTGACGCGCGTGGCCCGCGAGGTCGGCACCGAGGGACGGCTCGGCGGCCAGGCGCAGGTACCGGGCGTCGCCGGCACCTGGAAGGACCTGACCGATTCCGTGAACTCGATGGCGGGCAATCTCACGGCCCAGGTGCGCAACATCGCCGACGTGTCGACCGCGATCGCCAACGGCGACCTGTCCAAGAAGATCACCGTGGACGTCAAGGGCGAGATCCTGGAGTTGAAGAACACCATCAACACCATGG
>NZ_JAQGKF010000070.1 GCF_028290205.1 Enterovirga sp.
TGACGCACCCTCGCCCGGGCCGGCGGGCTGGGCCGCCGGCTTGCGGCCGCGGCGCGACATGGCGCCTTTGGCCACATCCGCGACCACGCCCCCGACCGCACCCACGGCCACCTGCGCGACCTCGCGCATGAGATCGCGGGCGCTGCCGGCGGCGTCGCCGGCGGCCTCACGGCCGTCGTCAAGCAGCTTGGAGCCCTGATCGGCGGCAGCAGACCCGGTCTCGACCATGCGGGCGCCGGCATCGGCAGCCGCGGCGCCGATCCGGGCGCCGGCATTCACCAGCGCGGACTTGGCGTCCTGGGCGGTCTCGGTTTCGGAGGCGGCCTTGGTGAGCGATTTCGCGACATAGATCAGCAGCTCGGCCACCATGACCCGGCCGATATCGGTGTTCAGCGCGCCGGCGATCTGCGTGCCGATGGTCTTGAAGGCGTCGCCGACCACGCCCGACACATTCGGCATGGACACGTCGGGGACCAGGGTGGAAGCGCGACCCCTGCCGGCTTTGAGCGCCTTGCGGGCCTTCTTGGCGGCCTTGGTGGACGGCTCGGCGACAGGAACGCGGACGGCTTCCAGCGAGGCCTTGCGCGTCTTGCGGACAGGCGCGGAGCGAGGCGCCGCGGCGGTCCGGCCCGAAGCCGAGGCCGAGGCCCGCGCCGGAGCCTTGGGGGCCTCTTCGGAGGCCTTGCCGCGACCCTTGCGGGTGGATTTCTCGTCCGTATCCTTCTTGCGCGCCATCGCCTTCACTCCGTGGTCAAGCTTGACCGGCTAACAGCGCACCCGCACCGTTGTTCCCCAGCAGTCAAGTAAAGGCGCCCTCCATCAACGGATTTTCTGCGCCGCGAGACGCTGCGTGATCTCGGTGACGAGATCCGCTTCCGGTACGGCCGCCTGTGCGAGGCGCGCGGCCCGATACTCGGCGTTGCTGCCCGGGCCGTCTTCCGCTCGGCGCGCGCCCTCGAGAAGATCCTTGATCTGCACCTCGCCGCGCTCCTTTTCCTGCGAGCCCTGGATCACTGCGAAGGGTGCCCCCCGGCGGTCGGCGTATTTCATCTGCGCCTTCATGCCGGCCTGGCCGAGATAGAGCTCCGCCGGAATGCCGGCGCCGCGCAGCGCCGAGACCATGCGCTGGTAGTCGCCGATCCGGTCGCGATCCATCACCAGCACCAGCACCGGACCGGTCCGGCTCTCGCCGGTCACGAGGGGAGATTGCACGTGCTGGAGCGCCGCGAGGAGGCGCGACACGCCGATGGAGAAGCCGGTGGCCGGCACCGGCGTGTCCCGGAAGCGGCCGACCAGTCCGTCATAGCGTCCGCCCCCGGCGACCGAGCCGAAACGCACCGTCTGGCCTTCGTCGTTGACGATCGGAAAGGTCAGTTCGGCCTCGAAGACAGGTCCCGTATAGTATTCGAGCCCGCGCACGACGGACGGGTCCATGGCGATGCGGTCGGGCCCGTAGCCGGCGGCACGCACCAGCGCCGCGATGGCGGCGAGTTCATCCGCTCCCGGCACGTTCTCCGGCACCTGGGCCAGCGCGCCGAGCACGGCGTCGATCTGCGACCTGTCGAGTTCCGCGCCCTTGGTGACGTCGCCGCTCTCGTCGCGTCGGCCGGGGCCGAGCAGGTCCGCCACGCCCTCCCGGCCGAGCCGGTCCAGCTTGTCGATGGCCCGCAGCACGGTCAGCCGGCGGCCGGCATTCTCGTCGCCGCCGAGGCCGATCGCCTCCATCACGCCGTCCAGGATCTTCCGGTTGTTGACCTTCACGACGTAATGCCCGCGCGGAATGCCGAGGCGCTCCAGGGTGTCCGCCATCATCATGCAGATCTCGGCATCGGCCGCCGGCGAAGCGGAGCCGATCGTGTCCGCGTCGAATTGCATGAACTGGCGGAAGCGGCCCGGGCCGGGCTTTTCGTTCCGGAACACCCAGCCTGCCCGGTAGGACCGGAAGGGCAAGGTCAGCGACTGCGCCTCGAGCCGCTCCGCGACGTGCCGGGCCAGGGGCGCTGTCAGGTCGTAGCGCAGGCTCAGCCACTGCTCGTCATCGTCCTGGAACGAGAACACGCCCTCGTTCGGCCGGTCCTGGTCGGGCAAGAACTTGCCGAGCGCGTCCGTGTATTCGATCAGGGGCGTCTCGATCTCCTCGAACCCGTACAGTTCGTAGGTGTCTCGGATCGCCTTCAGCATGCGGGACGTGGCCGCGAGATCGGCGGCGGGCCGGTCAGCGAAGCCGCGCGGCAGCCGGGCCTTCAGGGAATGGGTCATGGGGATCGAAAACGGAGAGAGTTGTGGCGCGGGATGCGCGCTTCTCTCTCTCCGGCCGGGAGAAGTCGAGTCGGCGGCTCAGCGCTGGCCGATATCGGCGATCTCGACCGCGACCTCCGCGCTGCGACTGCCGCGCAGCAATTCCAGCGTGACGCGCTGCCCGACCCCGGCCTGTTCGAGTTGCCGGGTGAGGTCGGCCAGGCGGCGCACGGGCTCGCCGTTCGCCTTCACGATGACGTCGCCGAGGGCATTGGTGGCCGGGTCGACACCCCGCAGCCCGGCCCGCGCGGCGGGCGACCCGGGCGTGGTCCGCACCACGACCACGCCCTCGACCCCGAGCCGCGTGGCCACCGTCTCGTTCGCGGCCACGATGCCGATCCCGGGCGTCGGCACGCGGCCGTCCCGGATCAGGGCGGCAGCGACGCGGTTCACCGAATCGATCGGGATCGCGAAGCCGATGCCGGCGCTGGCCCCCGAGGGCGAGTAGATGGCCGTGTTGACCCCGATCACGCGGCCGGCGGAATCCAAGAGCGGGCCGCCGGAATTGCCCGGGTTGATGGCCGCGTCGGTCTGGACCACGTCGGCGATCTCGCGGCCGCCGCTCGTCGGCAGCCGCCGCTTCAGCGCGCTGATCACGCCCGTGGTCAGGGACTGGTCAAGCCCGAAGGGATTGCCGATGGCGAAGGCGGATTGGCCGACCTGGAGGTCGGCCGAGCTGCCGACCAGGACCGGAGGCGGCAGGTCCGCGCCCGAGCGGATGCGGAGCACGGCCAGGTCGTAATTCGGTGCGAGCCCGACCACGTCGGCCCGCACCACGTCGCCCGAGGCGAGGCGGATCGCGACAGACCCGGCGCCCTCCACGACATGGGCGTTGGTGACGACGTGCCCTGCCCGGTCCCACACGAAGCCGGTGCCGGATTGCGAACCGCCCTCGCCACCCTCGCCCTGCCCTTCCCCGCCCGCGAAGGGGTTGGGCGCGCCGCCTGTGAGGGACACGACCTGGACCACGGACGGCGACACGGCGCGGAACAGCTCCGTGGTGGCCCGCTCCGCCGCCGCCAAGTCGCCCCGCGCCGCCACCGGGCGGGGCGCGTCGGAGGCGAAGATGGTCCGCTCCAGCCACGGCTGCGCGGCCATGGCGGCGAGGAGAAGCACGGCGACGACGAGAAGGGCGCGGGAGAAGCGGTCGGGCATGGAGAGCCAGCTGGGCTGCGGCCCGGCTGCCGGCCGCCTGGGTGAAAACCGAGCAGGGCCGAGGGTTCCAGCGCGGGCGGCTCCGGATCCCCGGCGCGGCGGACCCGTCCCGTGGCGCACCGTGCGCCGGCCGGGCCCAGCCCCGGGCTGAATGGCCCGAGCAGAGGCGCGGCTGCGTGCGCCGGCCGATGCCGAAACGGCCTCAGGTCACCCCGCGCCGAAGCGGCGCAGGGCGACCCGGAGGATCAGGCGACGGCCCGGATCGTCTTCGAGATCTTGTCGACGATTTCGCCGATCTGCTCCTCGGTGATGATCAGCGGCGGCGACAGGGCGAGCGTGTCGCCGCTGGCGCGGCACATCAGGCCGTGGTCCTGGAACGCCCGCTCCATGGCCTCGTAGCCGCGCTGGCCGAAGGCGTCCGGCCGCGAGGCGAGCTCGATGGCGCCCACCAGGCCGATGGTCCGAATGTCGAGCACGTTCGGCAGACCCTTGAGGCTGAAGATCGCGTCGGCCCAGACCTCCTCCAGCGACTTCGCGCGCTCGAACAGCTTCTCGTCCCTGTAGGTGTCGAGCGTGGCGAGGGCAGCCGCGCAGGCGAGCGGGTGGCCCGAATAGGTGTAGCCGTGGAACAGCTCGATGACGTGCTCCGGCCCCGTCATGTAGGCGTCGTGGATGCCCTTGCGGACGATCACGCAGGCCATCGGCACCGTGCCGGAGGTCACGCCCTTGGCGAAGGTGATCATGTCCGGCACGACGCCGTAACGCTCGGCCGCAAAGGCGTGGCCAAGACGGCCGTAGCCGGTGATGACCTCGTCGAAGATGAGCAGGATGCCGAAGCGGTCGCAGATCTGGCGGAGCCGCTTCAGATAGCCCTTGGGGGCGGCCAGCACGCCGGTCGAGCCCGCCATCGGCTCGACG
>NZ_JAQGKF010000078.1 GCF_028290205.1 Enterovirga sp.
CACGGCCGGGCGGCCCGACGGGGCCGCAACCGGCCTGGAGGGTGCGGGCGGGGCCACCGGGGCGACCGGCGCCGCCGGCGCTGCAGGTGCCGTGTCCCGAGCGGCCGAGGCAGGCGCAGCCGGAGCCACGGTCCGACGCTTCACCGTCTCGACCACGACCGCCTTGGTCCGGCCGTGGGAGAAGCTCTGCCGAACCATGTTCTGCTCAGCCGGCCGCTTTGGCAGCGTGAGTGTCTTGGACGACACGTGAAGCGTCTTGTCGCCCGGAGTCTTGGTGTCACTCATCCAGTGTCAATCCTGCCGGTCTTGCGGGCGGGTCGTCCGACCGATGTGCGGCATCTCGCGGCGGCGCGGCCTTATCGTCCACACCCCGAAAGAGGCGAAGACGACGCCAGCGCGCCAGGCAGCCTTCGCTGCCGACACCTGCGAGAAGCGCGGCATGTATCACACCGACCCGGCCCAAGGCCACGTCCAAATCGTCGCCACGGAGATCGTCGAGGGTCGGCACAGCACATATCGTAGCGCTTTCGCCTCTCCGCAACGCCCCGGCCAGCTTGCGACGGCCGTCCTCGGCCGCCTCCTGAGCATGGATCAGAGCCGCGGCCCCGCCGCCCGACAGAGCGGATTCGACCTTGGCGAAGCCGGCCACGACGGCGCCGGCCTTGTTGGCGAGAGCCAGGGCCCCGATCAGATCGCGCACGAGAGCGGCATCGACCGCGGCCACCAATTCGGGGCCGGCCTGGGCCTCGCCCTTGAAGGCGCGGCTGAACAGGCGCTTGCGGATCGCCAGGGCGAGGGTCTCGGCCGTCGGGCTGATCCAGGCGCCGCGGCCGGGCAGATTACCCCTGAGGTCGACGATCACGGCGCCCTCAGGCCCGCGCACGAACCGCATCAGCTCCGAGGCCGGGCCGGCCTTGCGGCTAACGATGCAGGTACGCTCCGGGGCCTGGGGCATCGGCTCGCCCGACCGGCGCTCGGCCGGGGACACGGTCAGCTCGGCTGTGCCTCGGCCTCCGCGGCCTCGGCTTCGGCCGGGGCCGGCTCAGCCTGGGCCTCGATCCAGCCCGCCTTGATGCGGGCCGCCAGGATCATGGCCTCGGCATCCTGGCGCGACAGCTCGAATCCATCGAGGAAGCCCGCGGTTCGGACCGCTTCGGCACCCCGGCCTTCCGTGTAGCCGACGAGGTCGTCCGTCGCGCAGCCGGCCAGATCCTCGACCGTCTTCACGTCGTTCTCGCCGAACGCCACGAGCATCGGCACGGTGACGCCGTCGATCTCCTTCAGGGCGTCCTCGACCCCGAGTTCGCGGCGGCGTGCCTCCTGCTCGGCTTCGATGCGGGCCAGGTAATCCTGGGCGCGGCGCTGGATCTCCGCGCCGGTCTCCTCGTCGAACCCCTGAATCGCCGCGACCTCGTCCGGCTCCACCACGGCGATCTCCTCCACGTTTCGAAACCCTTCGGCGGCCAGGAGCTGGCCCACTGTCTCGTCCACGTCGAGCGCCGCCATGAACAGCTCGGTCCGCTCCACGAACTCCTTCTGCCGACGCTCGGATTCCTCGGCCTCGGTCAGGATGTCGATGTCCCATCCGGTGAGCTGGGAGGCGAGGCGGACGTTCTGGCCGCGCCGGCCGATCGCCAGCGAGAGCTGCTCGTCCGGAACCACCACCTCGATGCGCTCGGCCTCCTCGTCCAGCACCACCTTGACGACCTCGGCCGGCTGCAGCGCGTTCACGATGAAGGTGGCCCGGTCATAGGACCACGGGATGATGTCGATCTTCTCGCCCTGCAGCTCGCCGACCACCGCCTGGACGCGCGATCCCCGCATGCCGACGCAAGCCCCCACCGGGTCGATCGAGCTGTCGCGCGAGGTCACGGCAATCTTCGCCCGGGAGCCCGCATCGCGGGCCACGGCCTTCACCTCGACGATGCCGTCGTAGATTTCGGGCACCTCGGAGGCGAACAGCTTCGCCATGAATTGCGGGTGGGTGCGGGACAGGAAGATCTGCGGCCCGCGCGGCTCGCGGCGGACGTCGAACAGGTAGGACCGGATGCGGTCGCCGGGCCGGAACGTTTCGCGCGGGATCAGCTCGTCCCGGCGCACGATGCCCTCGCCGCGCCCGGACAGGTCGACGATGACGTTGCCGTATTCCACGCGCTTCACGAGACCGTTCACGATCTCGCCGATGCGGTCCTTGTATTCCTCGTATTGCCGGTCGCGCTCGGCGTCCCGGACCTTCTGGACAATGACCTGCTTGGCCGATTGCGCGGCGATGCGGCCAAAATCGAAGGGCGGCAGCGTCTCGGCGATGGCGTCGCCGACTTCGGCCGCCGGGTTGCGGCGGCGGGCGTCGGCGAGAGCGATCTCCACCGCGTCGTTCTCGACCTGATCGACCACGAGCAGGTGCCGGGACAGCCGCAGCTCGCCGGTCTTGGGGTGGATCTCGGCATGGACGTCCGTCTCAGCGCCGTAGCGGGAGCGGGCCGCCTTGGCGATGGCGTCCTCCATGGCGGCGACCACGATGGAACGGTCGATCACCTTCTCACGGGCGACCGCGTCCGCAATCTGCAGGAGCTCGAGCCTGTTGGCGCTGACCGCCATGATGTTCTCCTTTGTGGTCTGGAAGGGACCGGCCTAGCCGGCCGGTGTCTTGGGTCGGGCGAAGCGGCCCGGTCCCTTGGTGCGTTTCTGACGCGGGGCCGGCGCGCGCCGCCCCTCCTCCGCCGTTGCGGCCTCCTGGCCGTCCGGCCCTTCCGGAGCCTCGGGCTCCTCCGATTCCCCGCGCTTGCCTCGGCGCAGCGAGTCGCGAATCAGGGCCTCCGTCATGACCAGCCGAGCCTCGCCGATATCGGCGAGCGCGAGCTGGGCCACGACCTCGTCGCCCGCTTCCCCCTCCGGCGCCTTGGCGTCCGGCAATTCAACCAGCACGGCGCCGTCCTGCACGCCGCGGATGAGGCCCCGGAACCGCTTGCGGCCGGCCAGCGGCACGGCGAGCTCGATCTTCGCCTCGTGGCCCAACCAGCGCACGAAGTCCCCGGCCCGGACCAGCGGCCGATCGATACCGGGCGACGACACTTCCAGCGTGTAGGCGCCGGAAATCGGGTCGGCGACGTCGAGGGCCGGCGAGAGCGCCTTGGAGGCCGCCTCGCAATCCTCGACGGTCATGCTCCCGTCCGGGCGCTCGGCCATGATCTGCACGGTCTGGCCGGTCACGCCCGACACCTTGACCCGGACAAGCCGCAGCCCGACGGAGGCGAGCGCCGTCTCCGCCACAACGGCGATGCGGCCGGCCACGCCGGTCTCGGTCAGAAAGCGGTCTTCCGTCTCATCGGTCATGATTGACGCTCGCGCGCTCCGGTCACGGTCGGGCGCTGTCGGGGCTCGGGGGCAAGCCAGGCTTGCGGCAATAAAAAAGAGCGGGACCCTTTCGGGCCCGCTCCCGACAGGGTGCTTGCACACCACAACCAGAGCTGTTGCGGGTTAGATAGCAATCTGGCCGGCGGGGCGCAAGCGCCACGGCTGGCGCTTGACGACGGCGGGCGGGGGCGCGACGACGCCGTATGGCGTCCCGATCCCCCGTGCCGCGACCGAGACCGCCGGCCTGGCAGGTGCTGGTGGCGGGCGGCGGCATCCCCAGTCTCGCCTTCGGCCTGGCGCTGCGGCGCGCGCTGGGCGCGGCCGTCGCCGTCACCGTGCTGGATCCGGGCCGGCCCTCCGGGGGCGATCCGCGCGCCTTTGCCGTGTCGCCCGCCGCCTTCCGCATGCTGGACGTGCTCGGGGTCGGAGCCACGCTGCGGCGGCAGGCCCAGCCGATCGCCGCCATGACCATCACCGACAGCCGGCTCGAGGATGCCGTCCGGCCGGAATACCTGCGCTTTGATGGCGAGCCGGACGGGCAGCCGCTCGCCCTGATGCTCGAGGGCTCCGTCCTGTCCGCCTCCCTGGTCTCGGCCTGCCGCGACGCGGAGGTCCGCCTGGAGACAGCCGCTGTCGCGTCGTTCGCGGCGGATGTGGCGGGCGTGGCGGTCACGGACGGGGCCGGGGCGACCCGCCAGGTCTCCCTGCTGGTGGCTGCGGACGGTGCCCGGTCGCGGCTGCGCGAGGCGGCCGGCATCGGCTGGACGGGCCGGCGCTACCGCCAGCTCGCCCTGGTCGCCACGGTGTCGCACGAGCACCCGCATGGCGGGGTCGCCGTGCAGCATTTCCTGCCCGGCGGCCCGTTCGCGATCCTGCCCCTGGCGGGGCCCGGACGGGCGCATCCGCACCGCTCCTCGCTGGTCTGGACGGAGGCTGAGAGCGAGGCCCGCCGCCTGCTGGCTGAGGGGCCCGAGGCCGCGACGGCCGGACTGCGGGACAGATTCGGGCCGGCACTCGGCGCCGTGGCGCTGGACACGCCCTTGCGGGCGCTGCCGCTCGGCGTCGGCCTCGCCCGGCGCTTCGTGGCGCCCCGGCTGGCGCTGCTCGGGGACGCCGCGCACGAGATCCACCCGCTCGCCGGGCAGGGCCTCAATCTCGGGCTCGGCGACGCGGCCGCGCTGGCCGAGCACGTGGTCGGGGCGGTGCGGCTTGGCCTCGATCCCGGCTCGGACGAGGTTCTGGCGCGCTACCAGACCGACCGGCGCTTCGAGGCCGTGGCGCTGGCCGGCCTCACGGACGCGCTGAACCGGCTGTTCTCGAATGACAGCCTGCCGGTCCGGGCGCTGCGCGACCTTGGTCTCGGACTGGTCGACCGTGCCGGTGGGGCCAAGGGCTTCTTCGCCGAAGAGGCGGCCGGCGGGGGCCGCCGGGCACCGAGCCTCATGCGCGGCGAGGCCCTCTGAGGAGCGGCAGGAACGAGGTTCCGGCTCCGGTTCCCGGCACCCCGAGATGCCCGGCGAGCGTCGCCCCGATATCGGCGAAACTCGCCCGCTGCCCGAGTGGGCCAGCTGCGACCTGCGGCCCGAAGGCCAGAACGGGCGCCTGTTCGCGCGTGTGGTCGGTGCCCCGGAAGGTTGGATCGTTGCCGTGGTCGGCCGTGACGATGCAGACGTCACCGGGCTGCAGGGCGGCCGCGATGCCGGGCAGGCCGCGGTCGAACGCTTCAAGGGCCGCCGCATAGCCGGCCACGTCGCGGCGGTGGCCGTATTCGGTGTCGAAATCGACCAGGTTCGCGAACACGAACCCGCCCGCAGCGAGGTCCGGCATGACCTCCCGGATCGCGGTCAGCCCGGCCAGGTTGTTCTTGGTCTTCACCTCGCGGCCGGTGCTGCGATGCGCGAAAATGTCCCCGAGCTTGCCCACCGTGACCACGTCGCGGCCGGCCTCGGTCAGGCGGTCGAGCAGGGTCGGGCCGGGCGGCTCCACGGAGAAGTCGCGCCGATTTGCCGTGCGGTGAAACCCGCTCTCGACCGAGCCCAGGAAGGGCCGCGCGATGACGCGGCCGATCCGGTAGGGATCGCAGAGGCGGCGCGCTACGCGGCACAGACCGTACAGCCGCTCGAGCCCGAACAGCTCCTCGTGCGCGGCGACCTGGAACACGCTGTCGACGGAGGTGTAGCAGATCGGCTGGCCGGTCCGCAGATGCTCCGGGCCGAGTTCGTCGATGATGGCGGTGCCGGAGGCATGGCACGCACCCAGGATGCCGGGCAATCCGGCTTCCCGGATCAGCCCCTCCATCAGGGGTGCCGGGAAAGCCGGCCGGCTGTCCGGGAAATAGCCCCAGGCGAAGCCGACCGGGAGGCCGGCGATCTCCCAATGGCCCGAGGGCGTGTCTTTTCCGCGCGAGGTTTCGGTCGCGGCACCCCAGCCGCCTCGCACCTCGCCACGGGGCTCCAGGCCGGGCGGCACGCGGCCGCTGGCGAGCCCGCAGGCGAGGCCAAGGCCGAGCGCGGCGAGATTGGGCAGGGCGAGCGGCCCGGCCCGCAGCCCTTCGGCATTGGCGAGGCCGGCGGCGCAGCGTTCGGCGATGTGGCCGACCGTGTCGGCGCCGAGATCGCCATAACTCTCCGCGTCCGGCGCGCCGCCGATCCCGACCGAATCGAGCACGATCAGCAGCGCCCGGCCCTGGGCCTTGGGACCGGTGGACGTCACTCCCTGACCACCCCGGCTTCCGTGGCCTCGAGGCCAAAGGCGGCCGCGAACAGGGCCCGGGTATAGGGCTGCTGCGGCTGCTCGAAAATGCGGGCGGCCGGCCCCTCCTCGACGACCTTGCCGTCCTTCATGACGAGGACGTGGTTGGCGAGGGCCCGCACCACCTTCAGGTCATGGCTGATGAACAGGTAGGCGAGCTGGCGCTCGGCCTGGAGGCGCCGCAGCAGATCCACGATCTGGACCTGGACGGACTGGTCGAGCGCGGAGGTCGGCTCGTCCAAGACCACGAGCTTCGGCTGGAGCACGATGGCGCGCGCAATGGCGATGCGCTGGCGCTGGCCGCCCGAGAATTCGTGCGGGTAGCGATCCATCACGGCGGGGTCGAGTCCCACATCGGCCAGCGCCCCGGCGACCACGTTCCGGCGCTCCGCCCGGCTTGCGCCGCGCCGCTGCACGAGGAGCCCCTCCTCCACGATTTCCGCGACCGAGAGCCGCGGCGACAGCGAGCCATAGGGATCCTGGAACACGATCTGCAGCGAACGCCGGAGCGGCCGCAGTGCCTTCGCGGGCAGCCTGTCCAGGCGCTGGCCGAGGGCCATGATAGGCCCCTCGGACCGGGTCAGACGCAGCAGGGCCAGGCCGAGCGTCGTCTTGCCCGACCCGGATTCGCCGACGACGCCAAGAGTCTCGCCCTCCCGGATGGTGATCGAGACGCCATCCACGGCCTTCACATGGCCGACCGTGCGGCGCAGGAAGCCGCGCCGGATTGGGAAATGCACCTGCATCGGCCCGGCCTCGACCAGGATCCTGGCACCGGTCGCGACGGGGTTGGCGCGCCCTTTCGGCTCGGCCGCGAGCAGCCGGCGGGTGTAGTCGTGCTGAGGCCGGGCGAAGATGTCGGCCACGCGTCCGGCTTCGACGATGCGGCCGCCCTGCATCACGCAGACCCGGTCGGCGATGCGCCGGACGATGCCGAGATCGTGGGTGATGAAGAGCATGGCCATGCCGAGCCGCGCCTTGAGATCGGCCAGCAGGGACAGGATCTGGGCCTGGACGGTGACGTCCAGGGCGGTGGTCGGCTCGTCCGCGATGAAGAGGTCGGGTTCGTTGGCCAGCGCCATGGCGATCATGACGCGCTGGCGCTGCCCGCCCGAGAGCTGGTGCGGATAGCTGTCGAGCCGCGTCGCCGGGTCCCGGATGCCGACCAGCGCCAGGAGGTCAAGAACCCGGGCCCGGGCCTCGCGGCGGGACAGGCCGCGATGCAGTTCCAGGATCTCGCCGACCTGGGTCGCCACCGTATGCAGCGGGTTCAGCGACGTCATGGGCTCCTGGAAGACCATGGCGATGTCGTCGCCCCGCACGGCCTGCATCTCGCGCTCGGCCAGCGGCAGCAGGTCGCGGCCCCGGAACAGGATGCGGCCTGACGGGTGGTGCGCGGCCGGATAGGCCAGCAGCTTCAGCACCGACAGGGCAGTGACCGACTTGCCCGAGCCGGATTCCCCGACCAGCGCCACCGTCTCGCCCGGCGCGACGTCGAAGGAGACCCGGTCCACGGCGAGCGAGTCCACGGGCTTGCCGTCCAGGCCGCGGGACCGGAAGGCGACCGAGAGGTCTTGGACGGACAGGAGGGGCTGGGTCACCGGAACGGGCAGAACCTCATTGCGCCCAGGGTCCTACGCGGCGCCCGGCCGGTTGTCACACCGGCCGCCCGCACGCGAAAGGGTGCCGAAGCCCGGATGGGGCGCGGCCCGACCGCTCCCCACCCGGACAGGGCCGGGGCCGAGTTCCGGCCCCGTGATCCGCTCAGTTTCCGGCGCCCGCGCCCTTGAGCACAGGAGTCCAGCGCGCCACCTCGCTTTCGACCAGCTTCTGGAGCGCCTCCGGGCCCTGCCCGCTCGCATCGGGCACCACGCCGCCGAGATCCACCAGGCGCTTGCGCGTGGTGGAGTCGGCCAGCGCCGCCCTGAGGGCCTCAACCAGCTTGGCGTTGATATCCTTCGGCAGGCCCTTGGGGGCGAACACCGCGTTCCAGGCCGACACCTCGTAGCCGGGCAGGCCGGCCTCCTTGGTGGTTGGCACGTCGGGCAGCGCCGGCGAGCGCTCGGGCGTGGCGATCGCATAGGCCTTGATGGTGCCGCCGCTGATCTGGGGTGCCACATTGACGATCTGGTCGGTCATGAAATCGACCTGGCCCGACATGAGGTCGTTGAGCGCCGGCCCGGTGCCCCGATAGGCGACCAGCGTCGGCTTGATGCCGACCACGGAATTGAACAGCACGCCGGTGGAATGCGACACGGAGCCGACGCCGGCCTGGGCCTGGTTCAGCTTGCTGTCGTTCTGTTTGGCGTAGTCCAGGAACCCCTTGAAATCGGCGGCCGGGAAGTCCTTCCGGGCCACGATCACGATCGGGGTTCCGGCCGCGAGGCCGATCGGGTCGAAGCTCTTGGCCGGGTCGTATTTGAGGCCCGGATAGAGCGCCGGCGCCGCGCCGTGCGTGCCCATATGGCCCATCATGATGGTGTAGCCGTCCGGCGCCGCCTGGGCGCCCCGGATGATGCCGGTGGTGCCACCGGCGCCGGCCACGTTCTCCACCACGACCTGCTGCCCGAGGGTGCGGGACATGTGATCCCCGACGATGCGGGCGATCACGTCGGTCGGCCCACCGGCCGCGAAGGGGACGATCATGGTGATCGGCCGCGTCGGATAGCCTTGGGCCAGGGCCCCGGCGGACATCGCCGCCAGGCCGACAGCCGCAGTCAGGATGCGCTTCAACACAGATTCCTCCCTTCGTCTCGTGTTCAACGTGGGAAGCCGGCCGCGCGGTGCAAGCCGTACGGCTGGCAGAAGCGGACCGCCGGTCTGGCGAGGCGGCCCTATTCGGTGAACACCTCGTCGCGGCTCTTGCGGATGGTGGGCAGGAGCGCGATCGCCAGCAGCACGATGGCGACCAGCAGCAGCCCGGCCGAGACGGGCCGCTCGATGAAGGTCATCATGTCGCCGCGCGAGATGATGTGCGCCCGCCGGAGGTTCTCCTCCATCAGCTTGCCGAGCACGAAGCCGAGCAGAAGCGGAGCCGGCTCGAAGCCGAACTTGATCAGCGCGTA
>NZ_JAQGKF010000089.1 GCF_028290205.1 Enterovirga sp.
GGGGAGCGGCCGCCGGGGGGGCCGGCTCGGTCGCACCGTCGAGGTCGGTCGGCCCGCGGCGTATGGAGAGAGTGGCCAAAGAGAAGGGTCCGGGCGAGGGGGCAGCCGGTGAGTAGGAGGGGCGGGCCCGCCGCGCAACGGCGGGCGCGCCGAGCGGGCGGTCAGCGCTCCTTGCGGTCCGTCTTCTTGCCCTTGTCCTTGTCCTTGTCGCTGCTCGGCACGATCAGGGCCCGGACGCGTCCGCCCTCGACGTTGGCCACGCCCGTGTTGAGGTCGTAGGCGACCCGCTCGCCGCGGGTGACGTTGGGACCGTCGCTGAGGGCGGCGTTGCCGATCAGGAACACCTTGTTGACCACCCGGTCGAACTCGGCCCGGTCGCCGGTGGCGGTCTGCGTCTTGGTCGTGATCACCACGGGGCCGCGGCAATCGATCTTACGGATCGCGCTGTCGCTCCCGAGGCCGCCCGATGCGGCCGAAGCGGTGCGCTCGCCCCCGGCCGCCGCCCCGCTGCGCGTGTTGTCATAGAACACGTCCATGGCAGCGCATTTCATCGTGGTGTCACCCTGCACGGCGACCACGTTGCCGGCGAAGACCGCGCGCCCTTCCTTGTCGTAGACGTCGAGCCGGTCGGCATCGATCGAGATCGGGTCGCGCGAAGAACCCATGTCGCCGAGGCCGCGCGCCTTGCCGCCAGGGGCGGGCGCCGCCAGGGCGGAGGCCGCCGCCAGCGCGAGGCCGGCCGCGGCAGACAGGGCAATGGCCCTCGTCCGGATTCGGTTCATGGGCGTTCGTCCGCCTCGGCCTGGGTGATTTTGGGAGACGGGGACGCCGCAGCCGGCGAACCCGCGCGCGCCACGCCGGGCGCGGACTTGCCGGGCGCGGACTTGCCGGGCCCGGGCACGAGCTGCGCCCGAACGCGCCCGGTGAAGCCGAGAACCTTGCCGTTGTCGGACATCTCGAGCCCCTCGGCGTCGAGCTTCAGCGTGGGCGTGGTGATCCGGACCGGCTCGCGCGACACGGCGGTGCCGGCCTTGAAATCCACAGACGCCGAGCGGAGCAGGATCTCCTCGCCCCTCTCGGTCCAGACCCGGATGCTGTCCTTGAGCTCGAGATGCTCCTTGGACGTGTCGAAGATCCCAGCCTGGGAAACGAGGTGGGCCATGGCGCCGGAATCGTCGATGGCAAGCCGGGCCTTCATGTCCTTCAACTCGACGACGTTGGGCTTGCGGACATCCTGGAAGGCGGCCGTCGCGGTCACCTCATAGGGTCGCTTATCCTTGCGGAAGCCGGTCAGGCGCGGGCTCTCCATGGCGATCTTGGAGCCCTGCATGGAGACCGGGCCGAGCGTCAGGCCCGGAATGCGGCTCAGCGGGTCGAAGTAGCTGCCGAAGGCCACGATGCCGACCGCCAGGAGCGAGCCGATCGGGATCACCACCTTCAGCGCCCGCACGACCACCGAGTGCCGCCGCGCAGCCGCGAAGGAGCGGCCACGGGCCGCGCCCGGCCAAGTCAGGTCCTGAGGCGCGAGGGCCTGTGGCGAGCCGATCACCCGGACAATCCCGTTGATTGAGGAGCCACCGCTGTCGCGCCCCGCCGTGGCGAAGTTGTGGCCGCCGATCATTGGGCAGAGCGGGCCGTCTCCGTCAAGAATGCGCGAAGATGTCGTCCTCGGCCCAACCGAGCAGGTCCAGGCGGGCCCGGGTCGGCAGGTAGGCGAAGCTGGCCTGGGCCAGCGCTGTGCGGCCTTCACGCTCCAGCATGGCGTCCAGGCGGCCGACCAGCGCATGGAGGTGCAGGACGTCGGAGGCCGCGTAGTCGAGCTGGGCGCCGGACAGCGTGTCGGCGGCCCAATCCGAGGATTGCTGCGCCTTCGAAAGATCGAGACCGAGGAGTTCGCGACACAGGTCCTTGAGGCCGTGCCGGTCGGTATAGGTGCGGACCAGCTTGGACGCGATCTTGGTGCAATAGACCGGGCCCGGCATCACCCCGAAGCGGTGCAGCAGCACCGCGAGGTCGAACCGGGCGAAATGGAAGATCTTCAGCACGGCCGAGTCCTCGAGCACCCGCCGGAGGTTCGGGGCGTCGCCGGCCCGGCCGATCTGGACCAGGTCCGCGTCGCCGTCGCCCCGCGAGATCTGCACCAGGCAGAGTCGGTCCCGATGGGGCTGGAGCCCAAGGGTCTCGGTGTCGATCGCGATGGCGCTGCCCGGCTGGTAATCGGCGGGCAGGTCGCCGCGGTGGAGGCGGACGGTCATGCGGCTGCGGCTCTAGAGGGAAGGCCCTTCTAGGGCCGCCGCCATCCGGCTGTCCACCCGGCGGGCGTTAGGCCAACCGGCCTCAGGCTTGGCGTGCGACCACCCGCTCCTTGATCCCCTCGTAGACGCTCTCGGGCAGGATCTTCTTGCGGACCAGCTCGTCCTTGCCCTTGTAGGGCCGCCCCTTGATGATCGCCTCGGCCCGGACGGGCCCGATGCCGGGGAGCGCGTCCAGCTCCTCCTTGGTGGCGCTGTTCAGGTCGATCAGCTTCGCGGCCGGAGCCGCCGGGGCGGTGGTGGCCGGGCGGGTCGTGGTGGTGCCGGCGCCCGTCTGGGGCGCTTGGGCGGAGGCCGCCGCGGCCGCGACGAGCGCGCCCGCCAGGGCCAGGATCCGGATCGACGTCGTCAGCATGTGCACCTCCCGTAAGCCGGGCCGGCCGGCCCGCGACCTCGTTCTACACCCGCAACCTGAACCGCTGCCGACGGTCGCCCGCTCCCTCCAGGCCCGGATCGTCCGGCGGCCGCGGGACGGGAAAGATGACCGGCTCCGGTTGTCGCGCGGCTGCCGCGCGTGAACCCGGAGCGGCGGGCGATTCCCGCGTCCCGTCCGTCCGGAGAGGATCGCCTTCCGGGGTCGCCGTGTCGGCGGCGGCGCCGGGGGTCGGCCGCGAGGCCTGGGCGTCGGGTGCGGG
>NZ_JAQGKF010000142.1 GCF_028290205.1 Enterovirga sp.
CTTCTGCTCGGGATCGCGATCCTGATCTGCGGCGTCCTCGGCTACCTGCGCCTGCCGGTCGCGTCCCTGCCCCAGGTCGACTTCCCAACCATCCAGGTCACGACGCGGCTCCCCGGCGCGAACCCGGACACCATCGCGTCCCTGGTGACGGCGCCGCTGGAGCGGCAATTCGGCCAGATCCCGGCTCTGGCCGGGCTGTCGTCCAATTCCTCGTTCGGCCTGTCGCAGGTGACGCTGCAATTCGAGCTCGACCGCGACATCGACTCGGCCGCCCAGGACGTGCAATCGGCCATCAACGCGGCCGCCTCCACCCTGCCCCGCAACCTCCCGTTCCCGCCAACCTACAGCAAGGTCAATCCGGCCGACGCGCCGGTGGTGACCCTGGCGCTCACCTCCTCCACGGTGCCGCTGCGCACCCTGTCGGATCTCGCAGACACGCTGCTGGCGCAACGGCTGGCCGAGGTGTCGGGCGTCGGCGCCGTCACCATCCAGGGCGGCGTCCGGCCGGCCGTGCGGGTCCAGGCCGATCTCGGGCGGCTGGCCGCCTATGGGATCAGCCTCGCCGACCTCCGCACCGCGATCGTGGCCGCCAACGTGGCCGGCCCTAAGGGGGCGCTGGACGGGCCGAGCCAGTCCTACACCATCGCGTCCAACGATCAGCTCGCGGCCGCCGAGCAATACGGCGCCATCGTGGTGACCTACCGCAACAACGCCCCCGTTCTGCTGCGGGATGTCGCCCAGATCGTGGACGGCCTCGAGGATTCGCGCGTGGCGGGCCGGTTCGGCTCCGAGACGGCGGTGGTGCTGGACGTGCAGCGCCAGCCGGGCGCCAACGTCGTGGACACGGTGGATCGCATCCGGGCGCAGTTGCCGCGGCTCGAACGCGCCATGCCCAAAGGCGTCGAGCTGAAGCTCGTCCAGGACCGCACGGACACGATCCGGGCCTCGATCGGCGAGGTGAAATTCACGCTGGTCCTGTCCTGCGCCCTCGTGGTCCTAGTCGTGCTGCTGTTTTTGCGCACGGTGCGGGCGACCGTGGTGGCGGCCGTGACGCTGCCGCTCTCCATCGTGGCGACCTTTGCCGTGATGTGGCTCGCCGGGTTCAGCCTCGACAACCTGTCGCTGATGGCCCTCACCATCGCGACCGGCTTCGTGGTCGACGACGCCATCGTGATGATCGAAAACATCGTCCGGCGCATCGAGGAGGGAGAGCGGCCCTTCGAGGCGGCCCTGTCCGGCGCCCGCGAGATCGGGTTCACGGTGATCTCGCTCACCGTGTCGCTGGTCGCGGTGTTCATCCCGCTCCTGTTCATGACCGGCCTCGTCGGCCGCATGTTCCGGGAATTCGCGCTCACGCTCACCATCGCGGTGGTGGTCTCGGCCGTGGTCTCGCTCACGGTTGCGCCCATGATGTGCGCCCGGCTGCTGCGCCCGGCAGCCGCGGAGGCGCGGTGGCTGCGCTTCGCGGAATGGCCTGTGGCCGCCATGGCGCGGGGCTACGACGCGACGCTGCTCTGGGCCCTGCGTCGGCGCGGGCTGATGAACCTCGTCACGCTCGGCACCCTGGCGCTCACGGGCTGGCTCTATCTCACCATCCCGAAGGGCTTCCTGCCGGAGCAGGATACGGGTCTCCTGTCCGTCGTGGTGGAGGCCGCTCCGGACGTCTCCTTTGCCGAGATGACCCGGCTGCAGGACCGGGTAGCCGAGATCGTGCGGCGCGACCCGGACGTCGCGGCCTCGGTCTCCTCGGTCGGCGTCGGCGTGCTGAACCCGACGCCTAACGTCGCCCGTCTGTCGGTGAGCCTCGTTCCGAGGGCGGCTCGGGACGCCCGGGCCGAGGAGGTCGGCGAACGGCTGCAGCGCCAAGCCGCCGCGATCCCGGGCGTGACCCTCTATGTGCAGTCCGTGCAGGACATCCAGATCGCGACGCGGTCGAGCCGGTCCCAGTATCAATACACCCTGTCGGGCGCCGATACGGCCGAGGTCTCGGTGTGGACCGGCCGCATGGCCGAGCGGCTGCGCGAGGACCCGGCGCTCCGCAACGTGGCGCTGGAAACCCAGGAGGGCGGCCTTCGGGCGAAGATCACGATCGACCGGGAGAGCGCCGGACGGCTGGGCGTCTCCGTCCAGGCTGTCAACGACGCGCTGAACGACGCCTTCGGCCAGCGCCAGGTCTCGACCATCTACGGCCAGGCCAACCAGTTCCGGGTCATCCTGGAGGCGGCGCCACAATACCAGGGCAGCCCGGACGCGCTGAACAAGCTCTACGTCCCGGCGAGCGGCCAGGTCACCCTCGGGGCCTATGGCACCGTGCCGACCACGGTCCAGGGGGCGCGCGCGCCGCAAATTCCGCTCGCCGCCTTCACCCGCCTGGAGAGGACCACCGCGCCGCTGTCCGTGGCCCACCAGGAGCAGTTCCCGGCGGCCACCATCTCCTTCGACCTCGCCTCAGGTGCAGCCCTCGGCACCGCCGTCGAGGCGATCGCCCGGGCGGAGCGCGACATCGACCTGCCGGGCTCCGTGTCCGGCACCTTCGCGGGCGACGCGGCCGAGTTCAGGCGGGCGCTTGCCGGGCAGCCCTGGCTGCTGCTCGCCGCGGCGGTCACGATCTACATCGTGCTCGGCATCCTCTACGAGAGCTTCCTCCACCCCCTCACCATCCTGTCGACCCTGCCGTCAGCCGGCGTCGGTGCCCTCTTGGCCCTGATGGCGCTCGGGCACGACCTGTCCGTGGTGGCCCTGATCGGCATCATCCTGCTGATGGGGATCGTGAAGAAGAACGCGATCATGATGATCGACTTCGCCCTCGCCGCGCAGCGGGAGCGGGGCCTCGATCCCGCCACGGCCATCGTCGAGGCGTGCCGGCTCCGCTTCCGGCCGATCATGATGACCACGCTCGCCGCGCTTCTGGGCGCGCTGCCACTGGCGCTCGGCCACGGCCCCGGCTCCGAGCTGCGGGTGCCGCTCGGCGTCACCATCATCGGCGGGCTGATCCTGAGCCAACTCGTGACGCTCTACACCACGCCGGTGATCTATCTCGGGCTCGAGGATCTGCGCCGGCGCTGGAGCCGCACCGGGCTGAACCGGCCGGCCGAGGAGCTGCAGCCGGAACTGCCGCTGCGGGGCGGCGCCGCGTGAGCCGCGCCCGGGAGGCGGCCGGGCGCGCCCTCAACACCTCGGAATTCTTTATCCGGCGGCCGGTCGCCACCACGCTGATGTCGGTTGCACTGCTGCTGATCGGCCTCGTGGCCTACAGCGTCCTGCCCGTCGCCTCCATGCCGTCGGTCGATTTCCCGAACATCCGGGTCTCGGCCTCGCGCCCGGGGGCAGACCCGGCCACCATGGCGTCGACGGTGGCGGCGCCCTTGGAGCGGCGGCTCGGGGCGATCGCCGGCGTAACCGAGATCACCTCCACGTCCTCGCTCGGCTCGACCTCGATCTCCATCCAGTTCGACCTGTCGCGCAGCGCTGACCGGGCAGCCCGGGACGTTCAGGCCGCCCTCAACGCGGCCGCGACCGACCTGCCGTCCGACCTTCCGAACCTGCCGATCTTCCGCAAGGCCAATCCCGGGGCCTTTCCGGTGATGATCCTGGCCCTGACCTCCCGGACCCTCGCCGCCTCCGCCATCTACGACGTCGCCGACACGGTGATCGCCCAGCGGATCGCCCAGGTGGAGGGGGTTGCGGAGGTCATCGTCTCGGGCGCCGAGCAGCCCGCGATCCGTGTCCGGCTCGATCCGTCGCGCCTCGCCGCCATGGATCTGTCGCTCGACGACGTCCGGGCCGCCATCGCGGCCGCCAACGCGCCAGCCCCGCTCGGCTCCTTTGAGGGCACGACCCAGGCGCTCACGATCGAGACCAACAGCCAGCTCTCGTCGCCGGAGGAGTTCGGCCGGGTCGTGGTCCGCTCCCGCAACGGCACGGCCGTCCGCCTGGCCGACGTGGCGAGCGTCGAGCGCGGCACCCGCAACAGCCGCGCGGCCGGCTCCTATAACGGCCTGCCGGCGGTGACGCTTCAGGTGACCCGGCAGCCGGGCGCCAACGTGGTCGAGACCGTGGACCGCGTCCGGGCGCTGCTGCCGGAGCTGGAGCGCTGGATCCCGGCCGCGATCGACATCCAGATCATGAGCGACCGTACCCTCACCATCCGGTCCTCCCTGTCCGAGATGAAATGGGCGCTGGGCGAGACGGTCGCGCTTGTGATGCTCGTCGTGTTCCTGTTCCTGCGCCGCGCCACCCCGACGCTGGCGGCCGGCATCACGGTTCCGCTCTCCATCGGCGGCACCTTCGCGGCCATGTGGCTGTTCGGCTTCACGCTCGACAACCTCTCCCTGATGGCCGTGACGATCTCGGTCGGCTTCGTGGTCGACGACGCCATCGTGATGATCGAGAGCGTGCACAAGCACCTCGATCGCGGCCTGTCCCGGGTCGACGCCGCCATCGCGGGGGCGCGCGACATCGGCTTCACGGTGATCTCGATCAGCCTGTCGCTGCTCGCCGCCTTTATCCCGCTCTTCTTCATGCCGGGCATCATCGGGCGCTTCTTCCACGAATTCGCCCTCACGCTGGCGGCCGCCATCGTGGTCTCGACCGTGGTCTCGCTCACCGTGGCGCCGACCATCGTGGCGCGTTTGCCGCAGCGGCCGGACCGGCAGACCCGCTTCGACCGCGTCTGCGAGGGCGGCCTCGGCCGCCTGACCCGGGCCTATGCGGGCTCGCTCGGGGCCGCGCTGCGCCATCCCTGGCTGATGCTGGCCGTGACGCTGCTCACGGTGGCCTTCACGGTGCAGATGTTCCGGACCATTCCGAAGGGCTATTTCCCCCAGGACGACACCGGACTTCTGGTCGGGTTCACCGAAGCCTCGCCCGACATCTCCTTCCCGGCCATGGCCGAGTTGCAGGAGCGGGTGGCCGAGCGGGTGCGGGCGGACCCGGCCGTGGTCGGCGTGTCCTCCTCGGCCGGTTCCTCCGGCTGGAGCGGCTCGGTCAACCAGGGCCGGCTCTTCATCAGCCTGCGCCAGGATGGCCAGCGGGAAAGCTCCAACGCGGTGATCGCCCGGCTCCGGCGCGAGCTCGCAGCCATCCCGGGCATCCGGACCTTCATGTTCGGCGCCCAGGACGTCAGGGCGGGCGGCAGGCAGGGCCGCTCGCAATACCAGTTCACGCTGCTCTCGGCCGATCTGGAGGAGCTCGACCGCTGGACGCCCCGCGTCCTCGAACGGCTGCGCCGCCTGCCCGGCCTCGTCGACGTGTCCAGCGACCGGGACCGCGGCGGGCTGCAGGCCAAGATCGAGATCGACCGGGCCGCGGCGGCGCGTCTCGGCATCCGCATGCAGGACATCACGGACGCCCTGAACAACGCCTTCTCGCAGCGGCAGGTCTCGACCATCTACACCCAGCGCAACCAGTACCGGGTCGTGCTCGAGGTTGGGCCGGAGGACCGGGACGATCCGGCCGACCTGACCCGCCTCTACGTGCCGGCGCGCGGCGGCGTCGGCGTGCCGCTCTCGGCGCTGGCGACGGTGAGCCGCAGCTTGTCGCCGCTGACCGTCAACCACCAGGGCTCCTATCCGGCCGTCACGATCAGCTACAACGTGGCGCCCGGAACGGGGCTGGAGGCGGCCTCCCGGGCCATCCTCCAGGCCGTGAACGAGGTCCACCTGCCGGACGGCATCCGGGCCGAATTCGCGGGCGACGCCAAGGATTTCGCGGGCAGCGCCGGCGAGTTCGGCATCCTGATCCTGGCCGCGCTGGTGGC
>NZ_JAQGKF010000153.1 GCF_028290205.1 Enterovirga sp.
ACCACCAGCAGGGCGACGTCCACCTCGCCCTCGATGTCACGGACCGAGCTGACGCAGGGGCGGCCCAGGATCTCGCCGCCCTTGGGGTTCACCGGGACGATGCGGCCCTCGAACCCGTTCTGGTCCAGGAGCGCCAGAACGGAATGTCCGAGCTTGCCGCGCGTCGAGGAGGCTCCCAGCACGGCGACAGTCTTCGGCGCGAACACCCGGTCGAGCGTGCGGCTGATCGTCGGACGGGTCATGCGCCTCCCGGTGCGGGTCGATGTCGGGCGCCCGCTTTCGGCGGCTACGTGCCCGTTCGCCCCGCCCTCGTCAATGCCAATGTCCGTTGTGCGGTACGGACTTTCAAAATATGCATTCCGCCGAAGCGGGGATGACAGGCGCATGAGCGGGGACGAGGGGCTGCTGTACGGGGTCGATCAGGGCATCGCGACGATCACCCTGAATCGGCCGGAGCGACGCAACGCGATCAACGTCGCGACCGCCAACCGCCTGCGCGAACTCTGGGACGAGATCGACGCCGACCCGGCCGTCCGGGTGGTGATCGTCACCTCGGCCGATTGCGGCACGTTCAGCGCTGGCATGGACTTGAAGGAAGCGGCTGAGATCCGACGTGAGCGTGGGGTCGACGTGCTGGATCTCGTCCGCGACCCGTTCATGGAGCGCATGCGGGCGGTCGAGAAGCCGCTGGTCGCCGCCATGACGGGCCACTTCCTGGCCGCCGGCATCATGATGGCGGTGAATTGCGACCTCCGCGTCGGGCTCGCCGGCACGGTCGGGGGCATCACCGAGGTGCAGCGCGGACGCGGCTCGCCCTGGGCCGTGCCGATGCTCTGGATGCTGCCGCAGGCGGTGTTCTCCGAACTGGCGCTCACCGGAGAGCCGATGTCGATCGAGCGGCTGCAGGGCCTCGGCTTCATCAATTACGTCGAGCCGACGCCGGACGCGGTGCGGGCCCGGGCCTCGGCCCTGGCCGGCCGCATTCGCGACAACGCGCCCCTCTCGGTCGGGGCCGCCAAGGCCAGCATCAAGGCTGCCATGGCGCTGGGCTGCGACGCGGGAATCGCCGAGTCGAAGCGCCTGCACGTTCCGGTCTATGCGAGCGAGGACGCCAAGGAGGGCCCGCGCGCCTTTGCCGAGCGCCGCGCTCCGGCGTGGACAGGCCGGTAGGGGCGGCTGGAAGGCCGCGCTCCGGCGGGATAACCAAGAACCGCGGGAGCCGACCGGGTGCGTATCACGATAGCAGGCAGGGCGCGCGGCGACGCGCAGCAGGGCGAGGACGAGGTCGGGGTCGTGTCCCTGGCGCGCGGGCTCGAATTGATGCGGGCCTTCGGCACGCGTGAGACGCCGCTCGCCAACAAGGATCTGGCGGAACGGGCGCGGCTGCCCAAGCCCACCGTGGCGCGCCTCACCTATACGCTCGTCGAGACCGGCTTTCTGTCCGTCTCGGCCGAGGGGCCGGGCTATCGGCCCGGCGAGAAGATGCGGCGCCTCGGCGCGGCCTGCCTCGCCTCCCTGCCGCTCACCAGCCTGGCCCGCCCGGCCATGCAGCGCCTGGCGGACCGGTTCGACATCTCCGTCGCGCTCGGGGCGCCCGACCGCGAGTCCATGGTCTACCTGGTCGATTGCTGCGGGCCCGGAACGGTCGCCATGCGGCTGCGGGCCGGCACCTCCGTGCCGCTGACCGAGACCGCCATGGGCCGGGCCTATCTCTGGGCCGCCGCCCCCGAATTGCGCGAGCGTCGCCTGGCCGAGATCCTGGCCGCCGATCCGGAGGGCGGCGAGGCGCGGGTCGCGAACTGCCGGGCCGGCTTCGCGGAGGCCGACCGCACCGGGTTCGTCAGCTCCTTCGGCCAGTGGCTTCGCCATGTCTCGGCGGTCGGCGCGCCCGTCTGGCTCGGTCCGGACGAGCCGCTTCTGGCGCTGAACGCCGGCACGTCGCGGCGCATCTCCGAGGCGACCTTCCGGGGCGAGGTCGGTCCGGCTCTCGTCGAGGTCGCGGCCGAGATCGCGAGCGCCATGGGTGCGGCCGGCCAAACCTTCTGGGGCGAGTAGATGGAGCCTCGGCAGGAGCTGCGGGACGTTGCGCCCGACGACGCGGCCGCGCTGCGCAAACAGGACCGCAAGTTCGTGGTCGCGCTCGGGCGGGGCCTGTCGATCCTGGAAGCCCTGGCGGCGGGCGAGACCTGGCTCGCCAGCGGAACGCTCGCCGCGCGGGTCGGCCTGCCGCGCCCGACCGTGTCCCGCCTGCTCCAGTCCCTGGTTCAGGACGGCTACGTCCACTATTCCGAGCGGCGCCGGCAATACCGCCTCGGCCTCGGCGTCGTGGCGCTGGGTCAGACCGCCACGGGCGCGAGCGGCGCCGCGCAACTGGTGCAGCCCTATCTCCGCTACCTGGCCGACACCTTCAACGTGCACGCCTCGCTGGCCGGCCGCGACCGGCTCGACGCGGTGCAGATCGAGGTGTGCCATTCGACGACGACGCTGATGACGCTGCAGCTCGACGTCGGGTCCCGCATTCCGCTGGCCGGCACGGCCACCGGGCACGCGCTCCTGGCCACGCTGCCCGAGGAGGAGCTCGAGCTCCTGTACGGGCATCTCAGCCGGCGCCACGCCAAGCACTGGCACGAGATCAGGGCCCGCATCGAGGAGGCCCGGGCGGAGCACGCGGCGCGCGGCTACACCACCTCGCGGCACGGCTGGATGACCGACATCAACGGCGTTGCGGCGGCGCTGCCGCGCGACCGGGACGGCGCCGTCCTGGCGCTGTCCTGCGGGGCGCCGGCCCGCCACCTCCCTCGGGCCAAGATGGAGGTGATCGGCCAGGAGCTGAAGCGCATCTCGGCCGAGATCGCGGCCGGGCTCGCCGACAGCTAGCGGCGGCCCGGATCCCGGCTCACTGCTTCTCGATGCCGCTCACCGCGACATAGGTCGCCCATTTCGCGGTCTCGCTCTGCACAAAGGCGCCGAGTTCGGCCGGCGTGGAGCCGAAGGGTTCGCCCCCGATGCTGCGGAAGAAGGACTCGGCGTCGGGCGCGTTGATGGCCTTCAGGATGCCGGCGTTGAGCCGGGCCACCAGGTCGGGCGGCGTGCCGGCCCGGGAAAAGGCGGCGAGCCAGCCGATGATCTCGTAATCGGGGACGCCGGCCTCCTGCATGGTCGGCACCTCGGCCAGCTGGCCGACCCGCTGCGCCGTGGTGACCGCGAGCGCCCGCACGGCCTTGGCCTCGATCTGGGGCAGGGCGGTCGGCAGG
>NZ_JAQGKF010000160.1 GCF_028290205.1 Enterovirga sp.
CAGTCCCAGTAGCCGTAGAAGACGAAGGAGAGCGCAACCAGCGTCCCCACGCGCCAATCCGGCCGGACGCGCTCCACCAGCCAGTGCAGCGCCAGTGCCACGGGCAGGAACACGAACAGGAATGGGACGGAATTGAACAGCATGCGGCGCTGGGCAAGATGCCGGCAGCCGGCTCCATCGCTGTTTGCGAGAGGGTGAGCCGGGGGTCAAGCGGGCCGACGTTCAAATGCAGATCGGCCCGGCTGTCCCGACCGGGCCGATCCCGGCTAACGGGCCAATCGGGTCAGAAAGGTTTCCACTGAAGGCAGGATGCGGTCGACGATCCGGCGCACCCCCTCGGCCGAGGGATGCAGCCCGTCCGGCAGCGTCATGCGGGCCTCCCCCGCCACCCCGTCCAGAAAGAACGGGTAGAAAACGAGGCCGTAGGTCGCCGCCAGGTCGGGATAGATCGCGTCGAACTGCTTCACGTAATCGGGGCCGAGATTGCGCGACGCGTACATGCCGGCGAGCAGCACCGGGATGTTGCGGGCCTTCAACCGCGAGATGATGGCCTCGAGCGCCCGGCGTGTGATCTCCGGCTCCGTGCCGCGCAGCATGTCGTTGGCGCCGAGCTCCAGGATGACCCCGTCCGTGCCGTCCGGCACCGACCAGTCGAGGCGGGCGAGGCCGCCCGTGGCGGTGTCGCCCGACACGCCGGCATTGCTGACCGTGACGGCACGGCCCCGCTCCCGCAGGGCGGCCTCGAGCACCGCCGGAAAGGCTTGTCGCTCCGGCAGGTTGTAGCCGGCCGTCAGGCTGTCCCCCAGGGCGACAAGCTGGAGCGGCCGCCCCGGCGCGGCGCTTGCAGCGGTCATCAGCCCGGCCCAGGCCAGCGCAAGCGCGACCAGGATGCCGCAGATGCGTTGGAGATGTCCGGGCCTCTTCCCATATGGGCTTCGACCGCGACCGGTTGCCGCCATGCTGTCCACCTCGCCACTATCGTCCTCCTGAGATTGGGTTCTTCCGCATGACGGGCAAGATCATCGCGCTCGAGGGCGTCGACCTCTCCCTCGGCGATGGCGCTGCCCGCGTCCATGTGCTGCAACAGATCAACCTGTCGGTCAGCCCCGGCGAGGCAGTCGGGCTGATCGGGCCGTCCGGCTCCGGCAAGTCGACGCTCCTGATGGTGCTGGCCGGCCTGGAGCGCCCGGAGCGCGGCCGCGTGCTGCTGGACGGCCAGGACCTGACTCGCCTGTCCGAGGACGCGCTGGCTCGGGTTCGCGGCCGCCGCATCGGCATCGTGTTCCAGAGCTTCCACCTCGTCCCGACCATGACCGCCCTGGAGAACGTGGCGCTGCCGTTGGAACTTGCCGGCCGCCCGGGCGCGTTCCGGCGGGCCGAGGCCGAGCTCGCCGAGGTCGGGCTCGCGGAGCGGCTGCACCACTACCCGGCCCAGCTCTCCGGCGGCGAGCAGCAGCGCGTGGCGATCGCCCGGGCCCTGGCGCCGGATCCGGCCGTGGTGGTGGCCGACGAGCCGACCGGCAATCTCGACGAGCGCACGGGCGGCTCGGTCGTCGACCTCCTGTTCCGGATCAAGCGCGAGCGTGGCGCGACGCTGGTTCTGGTGACGCACGACGCCGCGCTTGCCGCGCGCTGCGACCGCACCGTGCGGCTGCGGGCGGGCCGCATCGTCGAGGACGGAATCCCAGCCGAGCCGGTGGGAGCCCGCTGATGCACGGCACCTTGCCGGCGAGCGGCTCGCCGCGCCCGCAACGCGCGGCGCCCGGTCTCGTGCTGCGGCTCGCGCTGCGCGAGATGCGGGCTGGCCTGCGCGGCTTTGCGGTGTTCATCGCCTGCATCGCCCTCGGTGTCGCGGCCATCTCGGGCGTTGCATCGGTGGCGCGCTCGCTGGTGGAGGGCATCACGAGCCAGGGCCGGGTGATTCTGGGCGGCGACATCGCGCTCTCTGTTGTGCAGCGCGAGGCGACAGCCGAGGAGCTCGGGGTGTTTGCCGGGCTCGGCCCCGTGTCGCGCATCGCCACGCTGCGGGCGATGGCCTCGGCCGGCGGCGAGGCCGGGGCGGCCCTGGTCGAGGTCAAGGCCGTGGACCAGGCCTACCCGGCGGTGGGGGCCGTCCGGACCGAGCCGGAGGCTCCGCTTGCGGCGCTGCTGGCCGGACGCGACGGAATCTACGGCGCGGTCGCCGACGCCGCGCTGTTCGACCGGCTGGGGCTGCCGGTCGGCGCGCGGGTCACGATCGGCTCGGCGACGTTCGAGCTCCGGGCCCGGCTCCTGTCCGAGCCGGACAAGATCGCGGCCGGGATCGGCTTCGGCCCGCGCCTCATGATGTCGCAAGAGGCCCTGGTCGCGACCGGGCTCGTCCAGCCCGGCAGCCTGATGCGCTGGACCTACCGGGTGCAGCTGCCGGAGGGAGACGAGGCCGAGGGTCGCACGGCGTGGGCCGCCGACCGGCTCCGGGCCGAACTGCCCGAAGCGGGGGCCGGCTGGGAAATTCGCACCCGCGACAACGCCGATCCACGCTTCAGCCGCAACATCGAGCGCTTCACCCAGTTCCTGACCCTGGTCGGCCTGACCGCGCTGCTGGTCGGCGGCGTGGGCGTCGCCAACGCGGTTGCGGCCTTTGTGGACCGCAAGCGGGTCTCCATCGGCATCCTGAAGAGTCTCGGCGCGGCTGGCGACCGGGTGGTCGCGATCTACCTTGCCCAGGTGCTGATGATCGCCGGGATCGGCATCGCCATCGGGCTCGCGGTCGGCGCGGCGCTCCCTTTCGGGGTCGCGGCCGCCTTCCGCTCAGTCCTGCCGATCCCGATCGACCCGGTCGTGTCGGTGCCGGAACTCGGGCTGGCCGCCCTCTACGGCCTCCTGACAGCCCTCGCCTTCTCGCTGGGGCCGCTCGGGCGGGCCCACGCCATCCCGGTCTCCGGCCTGTTCCGCGACCGCGTCGCGCCCGATCCGCACCGCCCGCCGGCCGTCTACCTGGCCGCCGCGGCGCTGTGCGGCGCCGCCCTGATCGGGCTGGCTCTCTTCGCCGCCTACGACCGGCGGGTCGCGCTGGCCTTCGTGGGCGCGGCCGGGGCCGCCTTCCTGATCCTGCGCCTCGTGGCGATCGCCATCATGCGGCTGGCCCGGCGGCTGCCGCATGCCCGGCAGCCGTTTCTGCGGCTCGCGGTCGCCAACCTGCACCGCCCGGGCGCGCTCACGCCGTCCCTGATGCTCTCGCTCGGGCTCGGCATCACGCTCCTGGTGACCCTCGCCGGGATCGACGGCAACCTGCGCCGCGAGATCGGCCAGACCCTGCCGGAGCGGGCGCCCAACTTCTTCTTTATTGACGTGCCGAGCGCCGAATCCGGGGCCTTCCGGGCCTTTCTGGGCCGGGAGGCGCCGGGCGGCGCCATCGAGTCGACGCCGATGATGCGGGGCCGCATCACGGCCCTGAATGGCCGCCCGGTCGCCGAGACGCAGGCCGCGCCCAACGCCGCCTGGGTGCTCGACGGCGATCGCGGCATCACCTACGCGGCCGCCGTGCCGGAAGGCTCGACCGTGGTCGAGGGGCAGTGGTGGGCGCCCGATGTGGCCGGGCCACCGCTGGTCTCCATGGATGTCGAGATCGCGCGCGGGCTCGGGCTCGGGGTGGGCGATGCCATCACGGTCAACGTGCTTGGCCGCAGCCTCACGGCCACGGTGGCCAACCTTCGCCGCATCGACTGGCGTCGCATCGGCATCGGCTTCGTGCTGGTGTTCTCGCCACAGAGCTTCGCCGGAGCCCCGCATACCGACCTGATGACCGTGACCCTGCCGGCCGGTGCCGATCCGGACATCGAGCGGCGGCTGCTGCGCGAGGCGGCCCGCAGCTTCCCGGCGGTCACCAGCGTCAGGGTCAAGGATGCCCTCGAGGCCGTGAACGCGGTGGTGGCCCAGCTCGTCTTCGCGATCCGGGCGGCGAGCTCGGTCGCGCTGCTGGCCAGCCTGCTGGTCCTGGCCGGCGCTCTGGCAGCCGGGCAGCGGGCCCGGCTGTACGATGCTGTCGTGCTGAAAACCCTGGGCGCGACCCGCCCGCGGCTGCTGGCCGCCTATCTGGTGGAATACGGGGCGCTGGGGCTGCTCGCCGCGGCGTTCGGCATCCTGGCCGGCTCGGTCGCGGCCTGGCTGGTGGTGACCCGGATCATGCGGCTTGAATTCACGCTCGATCCCGGCGCGGCGCTCGCCTCCGCCCTTCTGGCCGTGGGCGTGACGGTGGTGCTGGGGCTGGTCGGCACCTGGCGAATCCTGGGCCAGAAGCCTGCCCCCTATTTGCGCACCCTGTGACTCCTGCCCGGCTGCCGCATGGCTGCCCTGCCCCTTGTGAGGAACTGACCTTCCCTCCATATTGGGGAAGGCGCCGGACGTCCGGCGCGCGAGGGGCGCGTGATCCCTCATCCGAGATAAGCACGCTGAGAGCCATCCAGAGGACGACTCCCATGCAACCGTTTCAACAGAACCAGACCGGCTTCGGCGCCGGCTACGCTCGCAGCACTGCCGAGGTCGACCAGGGTCTGCGCACCTTCATGTTGGGTGTTTACAACAACATGGTCCTGGGCCTCGCCATTTCGGCCCTCGTCGCGCTCGGCGTGAACAAGCTCGCCGTGACGGCGGACGCGACGCAGGCGGTTGCCCGCATGAACGGGCAGCTGCTCACCTCCTTCGGCCGCACCCTGTACGGGACGCCGCTGATGTGGGTGGTCGCGCTGGCGCCGCTCGCCTTCATCTTCTTCTTCACCTTCCGGATGGAGAAGATGTCGGCCTCGGCCGCAAGGACGACCTTCTTCGCCTTCGCGGCGGTGATGGGCGCCTCCTTGTCCACCGTCCTGCTGCGCTACACCGGCGCGTCGGTCACGCAGACCTTCTTCGTGACGGCGGCGGCCTTCGGTGCGCTGAGCCTCTACGGCTACACCACCCAGCGCAGCCTGTCGGGCATGGGCTCGTTCCTGATGATGGGGCTGATCGGCCTGATCCTGGCGTCGATCGTCAACATCTTCCTGGCCTCGAGCGCCCTGCAATTCGCGATCTCGGCCATCGGCGTGCTGATCTTCGCAGGCCTCACCGCCTACGACACGCAGAAGCTGAAGGAGATGTACCTGTTCGGGAACTATGACACCGAGACCGCTGCCAAGGCCTCCGTGTTCGGCGCCCTGACCCTGTATCTCGACTTCATCAACATGTTCCAATTCCTGCTCGCCTTCATGGGCAACCGGAACCAGTAACCTGACGGGGCTTCGGCCTCCCGAGAGAGCCCCGGCGCAAGCCGGGGCTTTTTTCGTTTCCGGGTCAGCCGCTGACGAGCTTCAGCGACTTGTCCAGCACCCGCAGCACGTGGGCCAGCTCGTGACCGCGCTTCAGCACCAGGCCGGAGGTGGTCTCGACCGAGAAGGCGCCCTGACGGCGGGCCAGTTTCGGGTCCTTGACGATCCGGTAGAGGGGCAATTCCGAACTGCGCCGGTAGATCGCGAACACGGCCCTATCGCGCGCGAAATCGATCGCATAATCGCGCCATTCGCCCTCGGCGACGCGGCGGCCATAGAGGTTGAGGATGGTCCGCAACTCGTCCCGGCTGAAGGTCACCTGCTGGGGCGGCGCGGCCGGGCCGGCCTGCGGGCCGGGCGCTCCACCCGGAAACGGGACGATCCGGCCCCGCAATGGCTCTCGCGTCTCCGCCTCGCTCATGGGCTCCCCTGCCGCGGTCCGTCTCCTGAGGGTGATGATGGGAGGGGGCGGGGCACGAGACAAGATGCGGGCGCGCGCCGGCCGACAGGCCCGCTGCCTGCGACCCGGCGTCCCGCCCGGGCCGATTGAAGCGCGCCCGGCGCTTCGGCTAGGGTCCTGCCCTCTCAACCGGATCCGCGGGGGCTGACCGGAACGCAACGAGGCTGCATGGCGGACGCCGTTCAATTCGACATGCCCGATGCCCGGGCCGCTCGCCGGGCCGAGCGCCGCGCCGCCGATCTGGAGCGCGGGTATTCGATCTCCACCAAGCGCCTCGTGCTCGCCTTCGCCATCGAAGGCATCATTGTTGCGACGTCGCTCGCCGGCGCCTGGCTCTTCGCCACCATGTATGGCGGGTCGGACCCGACCAGCTTCTGGATGATGATGCTGGCCCCGGTCGCGTATGGGGTGATCGAGTTCAGCCGCGTGCCGCTGGCCGTGTCGATCCGGACCCATACCTCGCTGGCGCTGCGGGTCATCGCCGTCATCGGCGTGGTGGGCGCGGCCCTGGTCACGGTGAAATCCGTGTCGCAGCTGGGCGAGATCATGTTCCGGCCGCGGCTCACGGAGGCCGTGAAGGCGCAGGAGCGCCTGACGGACGCCCGCAACGCCCGCTCCACGCTGGACCGCAAGATCGCCGACGCGGACGCGGTGGTGACGCAGCGCGCTCAGCAGCTCGCCGAGGCCGAGCGACGCCTCAAGGACGGCAACACGGAGCTCGGCGCGCTTCCGGCGCAGCGCTGCTTTCGCACCACCACGACCTTGCGGGACGGGCGGCGCGTGGCCGGCACCCGCTGCACCACCGACCCCCGCATGGACGCCATGAAGGCGAGCCTCACGGGGGCCACGAAGGACCGGGCCGAGGCCTCCGAACGGCTCGACGCCGCCCGGGCGGTGCGCTCCACCCTCGACCGCACGGCCATCGACCGGGCCCTGAGCGAGGCCGAGACGGGCTATCGCGACGCCGTGATGCGGTCGCAGCTGCACAGCTTCACGGCCATGGTGTTCTTCAAGGATCCGGGCCAGGTCACCGACCGCGAGATCCACGTCTTCCTGTTCTTCTTCGTGTTCATTCCGGCCATCGGCGCCTCCGTGGCCGCCACGCTGCTGGCGCTGACCGCCGTGGAGCGCGTGCGCGACCACGACGACATCGTGCTGGACGAGCGCGCCGGCTCCTTCATTCTCGAGCCCTTCGCCGAGGAGGTGATCCGGCAGGCCCGCGACGCGGCCGAGCGCACCGCCGGGGCGGCCCTGGACCGAGCGCGGCCGGCCGGCGCGCCCG